>JAJYTC010000009.1 GCA_021793275.1 Deltaproteobacteria bacterium
ATTTCTATGCGAAAAGGTGGTGGAACGTTCTATTATTTGTATCGCTCGTCTTATTGGCTTTTATTACGACGACCGTAGCCGCTCAAGCCGGTGACCTGACAAAGTCGAATACATCCTCTCAGGACACGCTGACTACAGACACGAGTTCTCAAGCAGGTAATCTCGCAAGACATACTGCAACGCCTCCGCCGGTTGTTGGAGTCGGTATTTTTGGCGCGACTTTGCCCAAGAAAGGCAGCCTTGTCGGCCACTTCGCTGCTGCATACGGCCTGAGCGCCGGCAGCCTGATCGGTACGGATTCGGTTACCGCCGCGTATGCCGTGCAGAATGTCTATACAACTTACTCCCCTGAGGGCGTAGGAGTGCCTCATCTTGTCCGTAACGATCCCAAAGATGTAAAAATCTGGACCATGATCGCGGGGCTGAATTACGGGCTGACGGATAACTTTGCCGTGTCGGTGGCCACCCAATATTTCATCAAACAGCAGAATGTTAATGTTTTCAGAGGCATGAGCGGGGATGACCTGCTGGGAGTGGACTCAACGCATTCGGACGGCATCGGAGACACCTTTCTCACAGGCCTTTATCATCTCTATGGCGACCGAATCAACAAGATAAACATCTTTTTCGGCATGTCCGTGCCGACCGGCAGCACGACGGTTACCTCGACGGCATTCAATAACTCCGGCGTTTATTCGATCAAACGGGCCGTCTACACTTTGCAGCTTGGAACAGGAACATTTGACGCCATGCCCGGCATCACGTATGTGGGGGTTATAGGGAGATGGACATGGGGGCTTTCGTACCGTAGCCGTCTACCAATGGACACAAACAACCAGGGTTATCGCTGGGGCAATTATAATGAATTCGATGGATGGACGGGTTACCGCTTGCTGCCGGGGCTCGGTACATCCCTGCGCATCGTTGGAACGCTTCAAGGAAATATCGATGGCTATGATCCGCAAATTCTTGGTTACGGACCATGCTCGAATCCACTTTGGTTTGGCGGCGACTTTGTAGATTTGCTTCCGGGTGTTAGCATCAGTGGACGCTATATCGGCGTTCCCAGGTTATCCATGTCCACCGCCGTGGACTTGCCGCTCTATCAAAACCTCAACGGCCTGCATACGGCCAGAGACTACGCTGTTATTATCAGCCTGAAGTATAAGTTCTTCTGAAGCGGCAGGAGCTTGGGGGCGCGATGGTCGTGCCCCCGCAATCCATGTCTCACGCCGGCAAGTTGCGCAGCCGTTTCGCTATGGAATGATGGTATGGATATTGCTCAAAACCTGCCTGAATACACTCCTGAGCGAAGGGGATGCCAATGGGACTCGTTGTGGTGTTGGACGACGAAGCGGACGCATGCCGTCTGATGCAACGCATTATCAGTGCTATGGGGCACGAAGTCCATGCCTTCATGGATCATCATGAGGCGTTGGAGTGGGTCCGAAGCTACAAACCGGATCTGGCCGTCATAGACATCAAGCTCCATGGAGCAAGTGGATTGAGTGTTCTTCAGTCCATCCGGCAGATGCGTTTTCCGACGAAAGTCATCATGGTCACGGGATGCCCTTCCGAGGAAACCGCCGAGGAAGCGAGGGAGATCGGTGCGGAAGCTTATTTATCCAAGCCTCTTGAAATAGCCGAGGTGGAAGAACGGGTGAAAAGGGCGCTTACGCAGTAATAGGATAGAAGAATCGGTATTCAAGCGAGCTTAAAATGAGAATACCTTGCGGCTTACATTGGACAGAGATTGTTTGGCTCCGAGGGGAGAGGTGATGGCTGATTCGTCTATACAGGGGGTTTTCAGTGTTTGTTCCGGTTGCACCGTCCGTTGCCCTATTGAGGTTGAAGTTGAAAACGGGGCCGTCAGGCATATCTGGGGCAACCCCCATCTGCTGGGGGGACGGCATTCGTGCGCCAGGGGAGCGGCACAAAAGGCAACATATAGTGACAGCAATCGTGTCCAGCATCCCATGATACGGGAGGGCGAGCGCGGTTCGGGAAAATGGAGGAAAGCCGGCTGGGATGAAGCATTGGACTATATTGCGGACAGACTGAAAGTCATAATTGAAAAATACGGCGGCGAGAGCGTTGTGCTCGGCGACAGGGGCGGTCCGTTTACGGACCTGCACAAGGCTTTTATCAAGGCACTGGGTTCTCCCAACTATTTCAACCATCATGCCTCCTGTTCGAACAGTGTCCACAATGCCCACAACGCCCTTGCCGGACAGAGGCGAAATACTGTCAGCTACGACTGGAAGAACTGCAAGTACTGTATCCTCTATGCCCGCAACATAGTGGAATCGTTAGGCACCAAGGAAGCCAAGGATTTTATCGACGCCCGTCAAAACGGCATGAAAGTTGTCTATACCGATGTCCGATGGAGCTATACGGCGGCCAAGGCGGACCGTTTCTTCATACTGCGGCCCGGGACCGATTATGCCTTCAACCTGGCGCTCATCAATGTCCTTGTGAGGGAAAAGCTCTACGACGAGGAATTTGTAAACGATTGGGTCCTGGGAATGAAGGAACTGATTGCCTTCATCGAGCCTTACACTCCCGAATGGGCGGAGGTGGAAACAGGCGTTTCCGCGAGACAAATAAAGCAAGTGGCGCACGAACTGGCCGAGGCCGCCCCTTCGGTCATAGTGAACCAGGGCTGGATGACGGCTCGAGGCGAAGACGACTATTACTTCAGGCGCTCCATCTATATTCTGAACGCGCTGCTTGGCGCCTACGAGGCCAAGGGCGGGATTCTTTTCAACAAAAATGAAACGCATTGCGGCTATAAGCTCTTGAGGAAGTTCGCCGACTTGCCTCCCAAGGTTGACAAAAAACGCTTCGACGGAATCGGATGGAAATACAAGCATCTTTCGGCGGACTACGGATTGGCGCAGATGCTGCCTTACGCGATTTTGAACGAAGACCCCTATCCGGTGAAGGCTTTTATTTGCTATCGATTTGATCCGCTCTCGGGCCTCCCGGATCCCGAGACGTTCAAAGCGGGCCTCATGAAACTCGACCTGCTGGTATCAGTTGATATCAACTACAGTCATACTGCATGGATTTCGGACGTAATCCTTCCCGAGTCGCTTTTTTTGGAAAGAACGGACCCGGTCATCGCCAAGGGCGGACCCAAGCCGGCGCTGTGGCTGCGCCGCCAGGCGGTCGAACCCCGGTACGACAGCAAACCGAGGTGGTGGATTTTCAAGCATCTGGCCGAGCGGCTGGGAATCGGCCGCTACTTCCCTTATGAAACGGCCGAGGAGATGATAGCGTGGCAACTTCAGGACATGGGACTTTCGCTTTCGGATTTTGATGAGAAAGGCTATGTGGCTCTTAACAAAGACCAGATTCTTTTCGACCGAAAACGGTCGCTTCCATTCAAGACACCTTCCAAAAAATTCGAAATGGTCTCCAGTATGCTGGAGGATAACGGAATACCTTCATTTCCTCCTTACGAAAGCCCCCAGCCGCCGCCTGAAGGTCATTACCGGCTCATTACCGGAAAGGTCGCCGTGCATACGCAGGGTACAAGCCTCGACAATATTTACCTCAATGAACTCCTGTCGGAAAACAGCCTGTGGATCAACAGCAAGGAGGCGCAAAAGCTCGGCCTTAAAGCCGGAGATGGTGTAGAGGTCTGTAACGGAGACGTCGTTGAACGAGGGAAGCTCGCCGTCACCGAGTTTATCCATCCCGAAGTGGTATACACTCTGCACGGATTCGGCCGGCAGGTCCCTTTGCAAACGCGGGCCTACAAAAAGGGCATGAGGGATAACACTCTCATGAAAGGGCTTTTGAAAGTGGCTGTCGGCGGAAACTGTCCGATCGGGGATTGTTTCGTAAAGGTACGGAAGGCTTCCAAAGAAGAAAATGCGAAGGATTGAGCTTCATGAGCTGCTACTACATTTATCAGGATCAGAATAGGTGCATCGGGTGCCAGGCATGCGAAGTTCATTGTAAGACCGCAAACGACATACCCGTCGGTCCGAGCCTGTGCAAGATCGTCGGTGTAGGGCCACGAGTGAAAAACGGCGTCCCGAGGATCAATTTCGTATTCATGCCCTGCTTTCATTGTGAAGAGCCCTGGTGCGTTTCCGCCTGCCCCACGGGCGCCATGCAAAAGCGGCCCAAAGACGGCGTTGTGTTTGTCAAAGCCGACGAATGCATCGGTTGCAAGGCCTGTATCACGGCATGTCCGTGGGGGGCCCCCCAATGGGATCAGACCTCGGGGCGAGTAATAAAGTGCAACATGTGCAAGGACAGGCTGGATAATGGCCTGGAGCCCGCCTGTGTTACCGGGTGCACGACCGCGGCCCTCAAACTTATTTCGCCCGGTGAAGCGGACCATTTGAAGCGAACCGCATCCGCAAAGACAATGGTCGCAGACAGGATTGGGCCTTAGACTTCAACCTGTGAACTCGATGTTTATTTCCATGTCGGCGCCGGCGACGGTTGCCGGCGCGCTGGGAGGTGACCATGACCGGCAGGCCTCTTTTTACTCCCGGGCCGGGCGCGGATAAAGATCGTAGAATATACGGCGCGGACGGCCTGAAGAGGGAATCGTCCGCACCATGCCAGTTGCACTGCCCCGCGGGAATCGATATTCCTTCGTATGTAGCTCTGATTGGCCTCGGACGATACGATGAGGCGATCGATGTCATAAGGCGGGATAACCCGTTCCCCTGGGTATGCGGCTTGATCTGTCCAAACCCTTGCGAATCATGGTGTCAGCGGCGCCACCTCGATAAACCGCTTGCGCTAAAAGACCTCAAGGGGTTTGCTGCACGGACGGCGTTTGAAAACCGGGGCGGCTACTCCAACCCCCGACCTCAAAACAACTATGGTGAGAAAGTGGCCGTGGTGGGCTCCGGCCCTGCCGGTCTTTCCGCTGCCTTTTTTCTGGCCGGGCAAGGCTATGGTGTGACTGTTTTCGAGGCCATGCACGAGCCGGGAGGGTTGCTTGTAACCGGAATTCCCGAATATCGTCTGCCGCGGGAAATCGTACGCAACGAGATAGATGCAATCAGGCAGATGGGCGTCGAAATCGTCGTCAACACTCCCGTCGGGACAGACCTTACGCTCGACCGGCTGCGAAAAGACGGCTACAGAGCCTTTTTCCTCGGCATAGGGGCCTGGGACAGCATGCGCCTGGGTATCGAGGGTGAGGAACAGTTCCCACAGGTAATCAGCGTGCTGGATTTCTTGAAAGATGTCTCCTTTGGCATGAAGATCAAGCCGGCCAACAGGGTGGCTGTGATTGGCGGGGGCAATGCGGCTATTGACGCCGCGAGGACCCTGGTACGGCTTGGGGCCGAGTCCGTCAGCATAGTATATCGAAGGACTCGTTCTGAAATGCCGGCTCATTTCGAGGAGGTCATTCAGGCGGCCGAAGAAGGGATCCACGTCCATCAGTTGACCATCCCTCTCAGGATCGGGGGCGCCTATGGCAAGGTGGACTATCTGGAATGCGCAATGGCCTCTCTGGGCGAGCCGGATGATACCGGGCGGCGAAGGCCGGTCCCGATTGCCGATTCGCAATATAAAATGCCGGTTGGCGCGGTCATTGAAGCTATCGGGCAGAGGAGCGCGATCGGCAAATATCCGGGCCTGGGCGGCCTGGAAGTCTCCAAATGGGGCAATGTCCGGATCCATCCGCACAGCCAGCAGACCTCCGTGCCCGATGTCTTCGCCGGGGGCGATGCGGTGACCGGGCCGGCGACCGTAATTGAGGCCATTGCCGCCGGGAAAAGGGCTGCGGCCGGCATACACGCCTTTTTGAGGGGCCTGCCCGCTCCGCAGTCTACACCCCCTCGACCGCGTGGCATGATCGAACCGATTCGAATGGACTACCAGGCCAAGGCTTTTATTCAGCGACAGGAAATCCCGCTGATCGATCTCGACCGCAGGATGCACACTTTTGACCGGGTCGAACTGGGACTCGATGAGATCGCGGCCAAACAGGAGGCCACGAGATGCATGCGGTGCGACATTTGCGAACGTTGCGGGAAATGTGAACAGGTCTGCATCGAAAGGCTCGGCGCCTCCGCCATCTCATTTTATCATTCAGGTGAAAGCTCTCTCATTCTCAAAGACTATGTCCACGGCCTGCCCCACTGTATAGGCTGCGGGGCCTGTGCCAACATTTGCCCGACAGGGGCCCTCCAGTTGGAAGACCACGGCAACGTGCGGTTCCTTCTCATGTGCGGGACCATAATAAACAAGGTCAAAATGGAACAGTGCGAAAGGTGCGGCGCGTTCCATACGCCTGCGGTAATGGTCCGTCATCTGGAGAATCAGTTGCGGATTCCAGCGGAGATTTTTGATCGGAAGCTTTGCGCCGACTGCAGGCGGATAGTCCGAGCATCGAAGATGGTCGGACTATCCGGGGAGGCAGACTCTTCCCTTTAAAAGATCAGTTTGCCTGCAGAAAGGCCGCAAGGCTCGCGTCGTCTTCGACGTTCGACACCTTGGCGTTTCGATCTATCCTTCTCATGAGTCCGCGCAATACTTTCTTGGGGCCCACCTCGACAAAATTATCGAATCCCGCGCCGATCAGCCGCTCCATGCATTGCCGCCAGAGAACGGAACCGCAGATCTGGCGGCTCAGCTTGCCGGCTATCTCCGAACCGCTGCCGGGGATTTGAGCATCGACGTTGTTTACCACCGGGATTTGGGGATTTTTGAATACGCATTCCCGAAGAATCGGCTCGAATTTTTTGCGCGCATACTCCATACATCGGCTGTGCCAGGGGCCGCTTACGTTCAGCTTTACGCACTTCCTGGCCCCGGCCTTTTCGCACATCGACGCCGCGTTGTTTACCTCGACTTCGGGTCCGGTGATGATGATCTGCTCGACGCAATTTATATTAGCAATCTCGGCGCCTGCCACCTTGCAAATCTCGCGTATCTTTTCCTCTTCCAAATCCATTATGGCGGCCATACCGCCAGGTTCGACAATGGCCGCCTCCTGCATGAACTTTCCCCTGTGCAAAACGAGCTTGAGAGTGTCCTCGATGCTCAGCACTCCCGCCGCATACAGGGCGCTGTACTCACCCAGGCTGTGTCCGGCCGCAGCCGCCGGGTAGATCTCGTGCATCCGCAATACGGTCAGGCACGCAAGGTTTACCACGGTCATCGCCGGCTGTACGTTTTCGGTCAAAACAAGCACGTCTTCGGGGCCTTCGAAGCACAGCTTTGTAATGTCCATTTTCAGTATATCGTTGGCTTTTTGGAACAGCTCCCGCACTTCGCTGTAGTTGTCGTGAAACTCGCGCCCCATTCCTACGTATTGGGAGCCCTGGCCCGGAAAAAGGAACACCCAGTTCTTCATTCCAAGTCCTTTCAGTTGATGCTGGTGGGATCGGACAAGCAAGAGCGGGGAAAAAAGCGCTTCCCGCTCTCTTTTGACCTGGCAATGTTTTCACTTTCCGCTTCTATTAATCTCCGGCGTGGAAGTCAAGAGCGGAACACAGGGGATTTCCGTCGCCTGACAACCGGACAAGCTTCACCATGAGAATCTGCTTCGTATCGGAGTCGACCTTCACCCTGTCGTCCATTCTCATTCCGGCGATCCAGCAGATTTTTTCGCTGTCGCAAAGCAGCGGGATTGCCTGCCGCTCGTGCCTTGGGACCATGCAGTCGGTAAAAAAATCCTGGAGCTTTTTCGTACCGCTCATGCCAAGAGGGTGAAATCGATCTCCGGGTCTTCGGAACCTCAATTGCAAAGGCCACTTGAGCTTTTCCCGGTCCATGCGGATGCTGTCGCGATCCGAATCGGGCACAAGAGAGGCTTTAGCCTCGCCCGACCGCAGCTCGAAGCTGAACCTGCCGAAAACATAGCTGCCCGGAGCACGGATAACGAGCGGTTCATGCGGCAGCTCATCGGGCCCACCGCAACTCTTCAGACTGATGAAAAGCTTTCCTCCCCGCCCTACCGCTTCGATCCCTCCAGGAATTTCGACCGATTTTCCCCTTTTGCCCGAAAAAACCAGCTCGATCACGGGTTCGACGTGCACGAACCCGACGCCAGAAAGATTGCCTTTGACGATGCTTATGCCGAGCCGCAGGATACGGCGCGCCAGGGCGGTATGAAGGCGCCGGATCCGGTCCAAATCGAGCGCACACCGGCCTTCAGCCGTCTCCAGGCATATATCGTCCCACAGCTCCTGGACTTGCGACTTCCACCAGGACTCTTCCTCCCGCGCCAGGTCCGCGCAACGCGTAATGGTCCGGACAATTTCCGGGTTGAAGGCCTCTTTGAGGAGCGGGAAAACTTTGAGGCGTAGAAAGTTTCTCTGGCACGAGGGGACGAAATTCGTAGAATCGTTCCTGAACTCCATGCCGCTTTCCTGCAGGTATTCCAGGATGGCGGCCCGCGCAGCGAAAAGGAGCGGACGGATTATCCCCTCCTGCGTAAACGGAGACATAGCCTGAATGCCTGCCGGACCCGTCCCCCTCAAAATCCTCAGCAGCACTTCCTCCGCCTGGTCGTCTGCGGTGTGCCCCAGGGCAATTTTGTCGGCCTTGAGTTCGGAAGCGGTTTTCGAAAAAAAAGAACGCCTGCACTCCCTGGCGGCCATCTCGATCGAAATCTTCCTCTTTCGGGCAAAACCGCTCACATCGGCCTCGGCGCAACGGAAATCAAGCCCGGCCGAACGGGCCAGCGCTCTCACGAACTCCCTGTCCTCATCGGATTCTTTCCCCCGGAGCCGGTGGTCAAAATGGACAACGGTGATGCGTTCCAGGGCCAGGGCTTCTTTTAGACCGGTCAATACGCCCAGAAGAGCGACCGAATCCGGGCCGCCGGACACTGCGGTCAGGACATGGTCGCCTTGCGCTATCAGGCCATGTTTGCTTATGTACTCGAATGCCAGTGCCGGAAGGGACTTAGCGGTAGGGTTCATTTCTCCTGACCGGCGGCGCGGCCGACCGAATCGACAAAAAAGCTCACATCGGCCTCGGATTCGACCGGTTTGGTTTCACCTGACGGCTCAGGCAGGAACTGAACAGCCTTCTTGAACTTAACCCCGTTGACCAGGAGTTTGCCCGAACTGTTCATGACAGTGTTGTCTTCCAGGATCACAAGCCCGAACTTTGCGGCCACATCTGTCTTGTACTCATATTCCATCGCTGCTTTGCGCAGTTTGTAGTTGAGAATGATCAGGACCAGTCCGAAAAGCACTCCCAGAAACGCAACGACGCCAATCGCGATCAAAAGTATCTCTACCGATTTTCCACCAATGGTGCCCGCCAGCGATATAATGTCGTTCAGCTTGTAGAAAAACGCCACACCTACGCCAAGCAGCAGGAGAAGCGCCAAAAAAGGAAGCCTTTGCACCCAGGAAACCATCCTGCTCAACCGCTCGATCCTGCCGGTCCCGGCTGCTTCTGCGGTCAGGCCCGTCGACTCTGCGGCCTCGTCAGTGGTTTCCGCAAAATACTTGTTGAAACCAACAACTATGGTCCCGGTCAAAAAAGTAATGGCTATGGGAGCAAGGAAGGCGATCAAAAAATAGAGGCGCCACGGGAAAGTGGTTTGCCCGTTGCCGCTTATCTGGTACAGCCAGCAGGTAATGAGAATACCCAGTTCGATCCAGCAGAGAAAATAAAAATATTTACGGAAAATATCTTTACGTTCCCCCTCGTTGAAGAGGGCGCCTATTCCACGGAGTTGCTTCGTTTTTTGATTTGAAACGTCCATGATGTTCCCGCTTGTCGAATTGGAGTAGTCGCTATCAGTTTTCTGCATCGAAGACGATATCAAATGACCGGGTCTTGGTCAACTAAGAACAGGTGAATGGGTGAGTCGGTGAATCGGTCAAAGGGAGGCTCTACCTTGCTCGCTTAACTCCTCGACCAGTTTCCGACAATCGTCGGCAATCCAGTCGGCCCCGGCGGCCAGCAGTTCGTTGCGTGAGGCGCTGCCGCTGCACACGCCTGCCGTCATTATTCCCGCCGCCTTGCCGGTTTGAATATCCAGGGGATGGTCTCCTATCATGATCGCCGTTCGCGGATCGGCGCCGAGGAATTCGAGCGCGCAAACCACATGCGCAGGATCGGGCTTGGGGGAGATCACGTGGTCGCGTGAGAAAAAAGCGGGACAAACCTCGCATAGGTCGGGAAAGACAACTCGGACCGCCGCTTCGCTGTTTCGGGTTATGATGGCCGTCTTGGCGCCCTTCGCCTTGAGCGTCTTCAAAAGCGGCCTGGTGAACTCAAAAAGCGCGCCGCTTTTTGCGGCTTCCATCTCCATTTCGGAGATCCGGGCCAGGGCTTGCGCACGGAAGCCCTCGGAGCGACCTCCCGATGAGCGAATTTTGTCCTCCAGCCATGCAAGCCATTCCAGAACGGGAAGAAAAGGCTGCGGGGGCGCAACCGTCAAATACCTCCCGGCCAGAGAATTCAGCTGCTGTTTCATTGCCGCAAAATCCAGCCGCAATTCGGCCAGAGTGCCGTCAAAGTCGAAGATGAAGCATTCTATTTTCAATTAGAACCCGATCCGATTACGTTGCTCCAGTGGGAACTCGTCGCTGCCATAGCAAAAGGTAAATTCACCCATTCACCCATTCACCCATTCACCCATTCACCGACTCACCGCCTCACCGATTCACCGATTCATTGCTGTTTGGTCGGCAGCGTGATGGTGAAAGTCGCGCCCTTGCCGGGCACCCCCCGTGCCATGATCGAGCCTCCGTGGCGCTCGACGATTCGCCTGCAGATGGCAAGCCCCATTCCAGTGCCTTCATAGGCGCTCCTGCAGTGCAGTCGCTCGAAAAGCGAGAAAATACGTTCGGCATGGATTTCCTCGAAACCGATGCCGTTGTCTTCGACAACAATCTGTCGGTGTTCAACCTCATTTTTACAGACACCCCGGGGCATGGAAAATATTTTTATCAGGATCGACTCTTTCCCATGAAATTTCAGCGCATTGGAAATGAGATTCTGAAAAAGCCGGCGCATCTGGTTCGGATCGGCCTCCACGGTAGGAAGGTCCTCGAGGAAAACCTTGGCGCCGTTTTTTTCTATCTGCCATTCGAGGTCCAACAAAACACTGCAAACCAACTGCTCCAGATCGACCGGTACAAAGTCGCCCCCCCTCGCAGCGACCCGTGAATACTCGAGAAGGCCCCCGATCATGTCCTGCAGCCGTTTGGTCGCCCCGCGCATCTTCTCGACGTGTTCCAGACCTTCGGCCCCCAGGGCGGGCGCGAACTTCTTTTGCAACAGATCCCCGAAGGCCTGGATTTTTCGCATGGGTTCGTTGAGATCATGGGATGCTATGAAGGCGAAGTCCTGCAACTCCTGATTGCTGCGCTCCAGTTTTTCGGCATATTCTTTCAGCTTCTCTTCGGTACTTTTTTGCTCGGATATATCCACAAACACGATTCGCAACCCGGTCAATCCGCCACGTTCATCCCTGGAGCCGCTCAACTCCACGCGGGCGTGAAAGGCCGGGGTCTTATCGCCGAGGAGACGAATTTCTCCGGTGCGCTTTCCTCCATTCGTTTCGAACGCCTCGCGAACCAGTCCGAAATAATTCTTATGGTCCTCCGGGTGGATGAACCGGGAAAAACCGCACCCTGTCAGCTTTTCCCTCGAAAAGCCGAGTATATCGGAAGCCGTAAGGTTTGCAGTGACGATGACCCCTTCTTGGTTGAGACTCACGTACCCAACCGGCGCAAAATGATACAGGTCGCTGTAGGCTCTCCTGGATTGCTCCAGTTCACTGCGCGCCTGCCGCAGTTGCTCGTTTTGGATCTCGAGTTCAATTTCATGGACTTCCAACTCATGAATGAGGGCCAGGATGTCATGGGCGAAAACCCGGGCCTTTTCCCCTCTCTTTTCGATGATCTCCTCGGCTTGCCTCCGAAGCTTTTCGAACCGGCGTCGAACAGGATCATTCATCTTGCTATTTTTCCATTTTTTCATTTATTATTGAATACATCGCTTCTCCAGCAAAAATTAGTATAAGAGTAATCATCCCGCAAATATTGCGAAATGGCGCCGGCGTGAATGATGGTCCATTCCATCATGCGCTATTGAACTTTAAGCCGGTGATATAACAACTAAATGCAGATGGAACATAATTCGGTCTTTCCTATCCATATTCTCGGAAAGCATGATGCCCTCACGTCCGCTTGTCTGGCTTACGGTCTTTTTCATGCTCGGGATATCGGCCGACCGCTTTTTGGGCGATGCCCTCCCGCTGCCTGCATCCTGCCTGGCCCTTGCGGCCCTGGGCCTCATCGCTGCCATGGCGGCGCGTCTCATGAAGACAAAAGTCGCCCCCCCCGATTCACCGATTCACCAACTCACCAATTCACCCACTAACCGATTCACCCATTCACCGACTCACAGCTTCACCGCCTTTATCGCCCCTGCCTTGTTGTTCTTCGTCTTCGGCATGTGGGCTTCCAAAGCCTCCGCCCCGCACTTTCCCAAAGCGCTTCAGCCGTTTTTTGACGGGCGCCCCGCCTGTTTCCTGGCCGAAGTCTCGGGAGCGCCCGACTACTATCCCCACAAGATCAGGGTCCGGCTCCACTTTCTCCGGGCAATGACCCGCAACGGGCAAACGGGCCTGGACGGGGGTATTCTGTTGAGCATGCCGGAAAACGACGGGGCAGCGCCGGGGCTCTTCCTGCTGCCGGGCGACCGGATGATTTTTCGGGCTGCCCTCAAGCGCTTCCACAATTTCAATAACCCGGGCGGTTTCGACTACGTACGCTATCAGGCGGGAAAAGGTCTCTATGGCCGTTGTTACCTGAAAAAGCAGCGACTGCTCGTAAAGCTCGCGCCGAGGTCGGCAATTTCTCCCGGGTCTTTATTTAATGCGATAAGAGGCCGGATAGAACTTTTCCGGCAAAAAACGCTTCTCTGGTCTCAAAGATCGCTTGCCCCCGGACCTGCGGCCTTTTATGCGGCAATGATACTCGGCTACAAACACCTGCTGGATACCAAATGGGAGGACAGGATCCACCAGACCGGCCTCTATCACCTCCTCTCCGTTTCAGGTCTGCACATAGGAATGGTCTGCATTTTCATCTTCTGGCTCGTCCGCCTGGGGGTTCGCCGGCTTTTTCCCTCGGTCCTGAACCGCGTAACCGACCAGCGGATAGCCCTCCTGCCCGCCTTGCTCGCCGGTATCTTTTATGCCCTCCTCGCAGGGTTCGCAACTCCAACCATCTGGAGGTCCATTCTTACCCTGGCGGTGATTTTCGCGGCCGCCCTCCGGTATCGCTCCGTTGATTCGCTCACCGTGCTCGCCCTGGCGGCCCTTTTCATTCTCGTCCCGGACCCGGCCGGTCTTTCGCAGATCCCGTTCCAATTCACCTTTACATGCATGCTTGCCATAATAGTGATCTATCCGAAACTTCGCAGAATCAGGCTCACGGCCATATTTCCCGCCCTTGGACGGGAAAGCCTGCCCGGGAAGATAGTATCGCAGTTTGAAGACGCATTCCTGGTATCGATAGCAATCAATATTCTGCTGCTCCCGCTCATCATTTACTACTTCGACGGATTTTCCCTTTCCGGAATAGTCGCCAACATTTTCCTGCTGCCCTACGTTGGCTTCGTAGTCCTTCCCGTCGGGCTTCTGAGCGTGCTCCTGTTCGCATTGAGCAAGACGCTGGCCTGGCCCGCCATCCATGCCGTAAATTACCTGCTCTGGGTCTGTCTGCGCGTAATCAAGTTGTTTGCCGGTTTTTCCTGGAGCTTCTTCTGGACAGGCAGCTTTTCACCCGCATGGCTTGTAGTGGTTTACGCCTCTTTGGGCCTTTTATTCGCCCCTTTTCCCAAAAAGCTCAAAACCGCAGGCCTCATCGCAGCCGCCCTGCTCGTCTCTTCAGCCATAGCGATGAACGGAAGCGCGGCGCGGTTGCTGCAACCGGGCGCAATGGGCGTGCTCAAAGTCGACGTTATCGACGTGGGACAGGGGTCTTCCGCCCTTATAAGGTTTCCTGCGGGTCAGACGATGCTCGTGGATGGCGGAGGGTTCCCCGGCAGCTCCTACGACGTCGGCTGCGAAGTGCTCGCCCCGTTTCTGTGGCACGAGGGAATCCGAAGGCTCGACTACGTGGTCCTGTCACATTATCACCCGGACCACGCGCTCGGGCTTTGCTTCATCCTTCGCAATTTCGACGTGGGCCAGTTCTGGACGAGCGAAATCTCGGGGGACGACCATGAGGCAACGGTAATTCGTCGCCGCCTGAACGAAATAGCGTTGAAGCGAAAGATCGCGATTCGCACATTCCCGAGCCTGCTAAAAGACGTGCACATCGGTCCGGCCGAAGTGCGGCTTCTGCATCCGACCACGGATTTTTTCCAACATGCGTCCCGAAAGGAGCTTAACGACCTCTCGCTCGCATTCGCAATATCTTTTGGCAAAACCAGGGTGATTCTGCCCGGCGATATAGACTCGAGAGTCGAAAAATCGATTATTCGGCGCCTTAAAGGAGGTATGCTGACGCTTCTTGTGGCGGCGCATCACGGCAGCCGCAATTCGAGTTGCGGACAGTTTCTGGACGCGCTGAACCCCGTCGCCGTGGTTTTTAGCTGCGGTTATGACAACGTGTTCCATTTCCCCGCGCCTGCCGTGCTCAAGCGTTGCGCCAGGCGTAATATCCCGGCATACAGGACGGACGTAAACGGCGACGTGCGCGCCCTATCGGACGGGAGCAACTGGAAAATAACCTCGGAGGCCGAGGGCGACAGTTATGAGAACGTGTTCTTTCGGCGGTCTTCACCGTAAGGTGCGGTAAGCTCAGACGATTGAAATTTTATCAGGAGGGAAGAGAAGCCGGATGCAACGATTGTTCGAGCATTTCGGAGAGAACTTTCTCCAGTCTTAGCGCCTCATCCATGATCGCCTTCGCATATTTGCCGGAATGAGATTGAGGATCCAAAGAGTCAGCCAGCCTTCTGGCTAAACCGCCAACAGCGGTAAGCGGATTGCGGATCTCATGAGCGACGGCTTCAAGGGTATAGTTAACAAGCCTGTCTTTCCTGTCTATAGAGGCGAATGAAGGGTGTTCGCCCAGAAGGACCCCCTCGCGATATTGGGAGATGGTTTGGGAAATCCTCATCAGTTGCCGGTTGGCAGTTTTCAGGGTCCAGATGATGTCTTCTTGACGATCTATCAAAAGAGTTCCTATCATCTTTTGCGTGCCGGACAGGTACATGGGGCGAATTTCCTTGTGCAGGGCGGAGGACTTGTCGGCCACATAGGCTTTATACTCGGCCGGGTCGACTTCCGTATTGCTTCGGACAACATGGCCCATTCGATCCAGCACGACAATCCTGTCAGACGGGTAACGTGTGGAATAGAACTCATACTTCTGAATCAGATTCATTCGCTCCAGTTCCAGTTGGAGCGCGATCTCGGTCGTGATGTGAGTCGCCAGCGAATAGGTAAGTCTGACAGCTTCCTCACGGTAGTCGGTAACCAATGTCGTAAGGTCGACGACGCCGATGGGTTCCCTGGTAAACGGGTTCAAAATCGGAGAAGCGGCGCATGTCCACTGATGCCAGCCCCTGCAGAAGTGCTCCGAGGCATATACATGAACGGAAGTCGCTTTCGCCAGGGCCGTTCCAATCCCATTGGTCCCGGTAACAGACTCATTCCACCGCGACCCCTCGATAAGGTTGGAATCTTCCGCAGCCTTGGATCGCACCAGCGAATCTCCGGTAATATAGAGGATAGTCCCCATATCGTCGGTTAAGATCAAAATTCCGGACACGCCGGTGAGAAAATGGCGGGCCTTTTCTAAAATGGGCATGGCCGTATAGAGCAGAAACTCTTTATCCTTCTTAATCTCCTCATAATCCTCTTCAGGAAGCAACAACGCTTTTTGCATGTCCAGATCGATACCCATCTTAATGCAGCGTTTCCAGTCTCTGAGGAGCATACTGCGGTAAGGATCGGCGATAGAGCCCGGAGGAATTCCGTTGGAATACACCTGCTCCCAAAGCTTGTCTATTTTCTTCCGGTCCTTCAAACCAATGTACAGGCTTCTATGACTCATGGTTCCACCCGCCATGCCCCTGCGTTTTAGAAACACTGACAATTGAGGAGCTTGTTCCCTCTATACCGGTCAAATACGATTGGGAGCATTGAAACGGGTGCAGACAGTTAAGAAACGCCAGATGGTGCGGGTATAATTGCGATGAGCAGGGAGAGCCTCCCCAAACCGGTACAACTCCTCGTATGACAACCTGAGATCTTTTATTAAGTATAATTATCAGATCGTGCCGAAGTCAATAGAACCGTGAATTACCGATTCCCGGCCCCCCCGGATTTCACACCCCTCACAAACGTGCGGACGCAAGCGATCCGTATCCTCCCATCCGGTTGCAGCGAAGCATCAAAGCCGCGTGCCGCCTGGCCTGATAGAATCCGGTGACGCACATTTTCCTTGGAGTCGGCGGGAGTGCCGCGATCGAACCACTCGTCAAAATCAAGGACAAAGGATTCTTCCTGCAAGTCGATATCGTCCAACCCGACTGCTGCGAACAGGTCGGCCAACTCGCCCGAAGTCAGGTTTCGCGTATGTGTTTTGTCGCGGGCTACCTCTATCGCCCGATGAAAAGCGGCACGGCTGCTGTCTGTATCCGTAATGTGGTCGCAAGCGACCATTACGCCGCCCGGCCTTAACAGTGCAAACTGGCGCGCAAGGAATTGCCTCGGTTCGATTATGTGGTGCAAAACATAGCGGGAAATAGTCGCATCAAAGGGAGCCAGCGCATCCAGGGATGCATCAAAGACAGATGCCTGAAAAAATTGTGCTGCGTTCCCTTTATCAGCACAACGCCGACGCGCACGTTCGATCATTTGCCGGGAAAGGTCTACGCCAACCACACGAAATCCCGCATCAAGCAGTCCCCTGCTGACCAGTCCTGGCCCACACCCGGCATCCAGCACATATGCACCCTCAGGAAAGTCTGCATTCTGAATTAACCGGCCAATCGCCGCAGGATCGGACTGTACGGGCGCACGTTCAAATTGGGCTGCCTGCCCATCAAATGCTTCAGCCAGATTGTGCTCGTGGCTCATCAATACTCTCCTTGAACAATATTGAGAAATCCTAGCCCGACAGGTACTCAGAACTAAGCTCGTCTATCAGCCGATGGAAAGCTTCGTGCCTCCCGACGCCGATCTTTTCCTGTTCCATTATTTCAAAACTGTCAAACAGTCGTGTCTGTTCCTCCTGAGAGAGATTTCTCTCGCCCATCACGAAGAGCACATTGTTCTCCTTCATGATATGGCTCCTCAGAAGTTCGATATAGCCGCTTGCAGCCCGGACAAACTCGCCGCTCCCGTCCCGTCCTTCCTTTAACTCTTCCAGCGCCTCCCCCATGGCTCGGATGTATTTGCGGCCTTGCTCATGATCGCTCAACATAACTCCGATAGGGCCGCCCTCTCGGGGAATTCCAACCTTTTCCAGGGCAGGAAAAAGGATATCCTCCTCTTTCCCGTGGTGGCACTTGTCCGCAAAAACTTGCAGGAATTCGACGATTTGATCCAGGTGATCCAGGTTGGCCCGTTTTCCGGAATTCATCTGTTCACAGATCCGCTCCAATATTTGGAGCATGGTCAGGATACCTTCATGTTCAGCCCTCAGTTGATCCGTTGCGTTCATCGGTTTACTCCTGAATAATAGAAATATGTAGCCATCTGCGAAAGAAAGATAACCATTCGACACCGCACAGCGCAGGGACCTTTTGGATTGAAATGTCCTTCATTCTCAGGAACAAGCCCCCGGGCAGTCTTCCGGTCGAATCTGTCCTGTGTCTTTTTTACGGCCGAGGTTTTGCGATCATTTCCGCAAACGCCTGGATCCTGGTCTTCAACGCCGGCAATGCCGCATTTGAATAATCGCTTTCAAGGTAGATATTCGGAATCCCGATTTCGTTCAGAAAAGCCCGCAGGGCGGGGACCTCGAATCCATAAGGGTCGCAAAACCGAACCAGAAGGAGGACTATACCGTCCACCTTCCACTCTTTGACATAGCCCTCGAGGTATGAAAATCTGTCCTCGAGTTGCGACATGCGAGCTTTCCCGGTCTCACCGGCCCTGTTTTCTCTAAAAGTCCTCGGAAAGTTCGTCTGCACCAGGTAGCGATGCGCCAGTCCATCAAAAGGGTCCGGCGTCGCTTCAACTTCGGCAAAATAATTTCCTGCGCCCAAACCTGTATCATCCATTACCAGGTCGACATACTCCTCCATTGCCTCCGTGAGGCAGACGTTATCGACGGCATCCCCCCAGACCAAAATCCTCGCCGGTTTGGGGGCAGGCAGCACGGTTCGCGCCTTGATCTCGTCCAATACCTCCCTCAGCAGGACATTTCCTTCGGCAACGGGAACGCTGGAAAGGGCGATCAGGACCTTTAGAGTTTCCGTTCCTGAAATGAGGGGCGGGTCATTCTTTCTAAGCTCATAAAGCTCCTTTACGAGCCTCCTCTGCTGATTGTGCCATTCAATGGACTGCCTGAGATTTTCAACGGAAAGAGATCGTCCCTGGTAAGATTCGAGTTGTTTTCCGAAAGCGACCAGCATCGACTTGAAGTATTTCTCAGCCCAGGGATGGGTAGTGTGGGGCATGTCCAGGTAGGGGAAAAAGCGGAAGCTCTCCATGGATTTCCAGATATGGGAAGCCTTTTCCTGGGCGTCGCAATAATGAGAGCCTATATATCCGTCCAGGAAATCGTACCTGCCTTTGCAGGCAAGGTCGAAACAACTGCGCACGCAGGGACACATCGTAACCGGGAAAGCTTTATCCGCACGGCTGATAGGTTCCTCCATGTCGCCTAAAATCCGGAAAGGGATGATGTCAACGGCGGACAGGATTTCCAGTGGAATCGAAGGTCCCATGTAACCGAGGACTTTCTTCCCGGCTTTCTGCAGCCGCCGCACTATAAGCTGACGGTCGCCGTGGATCTCTTTTGCCAGATTCATTCCTCCAACCGCTTTTGCTGTTTCGCCCATTTTTTCTCCTCGCAGGCATTTCCGGTTGCCGGGTTATCCTTTTGCCGCTGTTCACGACTCGCGCCTTTTACTCGCCCTGATCTCTCTATGATGCAGCATCACCTCTTCGAAGGCTTCAGCTTTTCTCATGGCCTCCTCGGGATTAAAGAGCCTGAGATCCACAATGTCTCCTTCCAGCAGAAGCGAGGGCACATCGGCCTTTTCAGCGAGCAGGTTTCTGAGATAAGGATGGTGCAACGAGGTGCTGCGGCAGGTCAGAATGGGATGTAAAACCACTCCGTCACACCTGTAGTCCCGGACCATCGCAAGGTAAGGATATCCCATATAGCCGAAGTACTCTTTGTCCGCTCTTGCCACCTGGTATCGACTGGTAAGAAAGTTCAGATGGAATACCGCATGGCGCCTGAGCGGATCGCTGATCCGCTCAATTTCGGGAATAGGAAGCGGCGGCATATATCCCCAGGATTCAACGACAAAATTCCAGCCCCGTTCGGCCAGCCTGTCAAAAAAACCCAGACTGTGCCAGGGAGGTATCTCTGCGAAAGCAAGGCGAAATTTCTCCGGCGCGACAGCGCCGATCCGGCTTTCCACCCGCTGCTTGACTTCATCGAAAAGGTCCTGAAAAAGTGCTATCGATTCTTTGAGGTCTCCCAGCAGGAGAAGATAGGAAGGCATGACGCTCCAGAAATCGCGCGAATGCATGGGACAGGGTTCGGCCTTCCTCATCTCGAAGGTCAAGTGGGCGATCCGGCATAACTCGGTCATATCGTTTACAACTTCAGCATACCTGTCCCAATCCATTTTTTTCCCGAGGAGCTTCTCCAGAAAGCCGATAAATTCCCTGAGCTCATTCATGATGAATTCCACGGCCGCTTCAAAAGCCCCCTCGGCGCCAAACTCCTCAACTCCCGGAGTAGGTGTGTCCATCATCCATACAGGGGCGTCGAGGTATTCCCCCAATGCCTGAAACCATTTCACTCTGGCATCACAAATATGACCGCTGCTCAAAAGAAGCACCGGCTTTGGCAGTCCGCCCATAGGCGGTTTGTCCCCGGGATCGTGAACCATCTTCGAGGCGTAACCGAAATTGACCCGCGCATAGCCGCAAAGGTGTGTCGGAAAACCCTCCTGATCGGCTGCATCCAGGTACTTTTCGGCGACTCCCGAAGCGGCTGTCAAGGCGCCGTAATTTTCGGGGGAAACGGATTCGAGACCCATGGCCTTAATGATCGGGTCGGCCTGATACCAGTTGACCATTGACCAGACGGCGCCTCTGCCTTCCCTGGCGGCCTCAATGCTGCTTAGATAGGACTTGTCGATCTTCGCCCTGAGCGGATGCATCGAGCGCAGCCGATTGATTGCTCTGCCTTTTTCTTTTTTCACTTCTTCCATTTTTATCTCCCGGGTCGGCGATTTCCATTGCCTTTTTAAAAATTGGCAAAAACTTAACTGCATTTATATAGGTTACCACGTCGAAACAGTTTCCGTAGAGATTTTCACGCGAAGCAGCGAAAAAGAGATGGCAAAAGACGCGCCGCCGTCGAGTCCTTGGAAGCCTTCAAACCCCACAAGCCACAACGCCTGTTGTTTTCTGTTTGAGCTCCCCGGGAAAATGCGCTAGACTTTCGATACTCCTACCGTAACGACAGAAAATACCGGATTTCAGACCGTAAAGACACAGACTTAAGTTGGCATCAGGATTGCTTCTACAGCGTGAACGCACGCCGCGTAAATTGCACAGAAAGGAGGTGGAAACAAATGAAAGGCTTGAAGCGAGTCACGGAGATAAGTACAGAAAGCGCCAAGTCGATCAAAGGCGGTAAGAGCTGCACCTGCTCGTGCCAGACTAAAAATGAACAAGCTGCAACAGAACTTAAGACTTTCACTGCGTAATCGCCGCCGGTATTAAGGATTTCCCTCTGTCAATATCCCTGCACAAACGTGCGGGGATATTGGCGCCAGATGGTTTTCCTTTCTATTCGTTACTCCATGATCGCGGAGTTATCCTATAATGAATGTCTCAAAAGAGTTTAACTCTATCAATATTAATCATATATCGTTTTTTAAAAACGACTATCCTTTAATTAAACTTTTCCCTTTTGGACACGATATTCTACTGTATGATGCAAAACCTCATTTTGCCTTCATCCTGTCAAGCTCCGAACTCGACATCCTTATCGCTTTCTTGCGCTGCAACTCTAATGATGAAGTAATACGCATTTTTTCCGACCTGTTCAGCGAGGGATACGTCACTCAGCTTGTCACCAAATTCGCCGACCTGATAAACAGTGGATTGTTTATCACGGGACCGGCTGCTGAAATATCACCTCTTAACAGGGATGAAATAAGAGAACGATTACAATATTATGATGACAGTATATTATTACGCAAATTTTGTATGGAAGTTACTGGCGATTGCAATTACAGGTGTACATATTGCAAAAGAACGATCGGACAAGGTTATAAGAAACATTCGGCTGATTATTTAAGCGAAGAAAACGCCCGCCATGGAATCAATTATTATTTCAGGAAGTACACTGAATTCTTTAATAAATTATCCGACGACAAAAGGACATTGCTCCTGGACATTCTCCCGCCAAGCTTATCATGGTATGGAGGCGAACCATTTTTGAATTTTGAGCTTATTAAAAAAAGTGCAGCCTACTTCAAGACCCTGCCTTGGAATGAATACTCCATAAGCACAGATGATCTCAGGTTTAGCTCAAATACCAATTTGTCCATAATGAATGACGAGATTCTTGAATTCCTGACCGAGAATAGAGTTCGGTTGTTTGCGAGTCTCGACGGGCCGGCGGAAGAACATGATAAATGTCGAGTTTTTAAAAACGGCGGAGGGACATTTAAAGTAGCATATAGTAATTTATTGAAATTGCGTAATTTCAATGAGACCTATTTCAAAGAGTTTGTCACTATATTGGGAGTATACACCGATAAGCATGATTATAATAAATGTGTCGATTTTACTCGCACTATAGGTGCATTGGGCTATGACCATTCACCGGCCGAATACGTAGGTACTTTCGTCACCAATCCGGAATCAACATTGGCTGCTTACAGCAATTCCCTGGAAAAACGGTTGGCGGATTTCAAAAAGAAGGCGTCGTCCCAATCTTTGAATCAGGACGTCAAAATGCAAGACTTTGCCAACCTGTTTCCCTTTGCCAAGCTAAATTATGATCATCCCGCCGGAACAAATTCATTGCAGCTTCAGCTTACCTGCCCCATGGGATTTGATAATCTCATGCTTTCGGCCAAAGGCGAGTTCCTTATCTGCCATAAAGTGGATGATGGGATGCCCATCGGCGATTGTCGCACCGGCCTGGATTTTGAAAGGCTCGTGGATCTAAATTATCAATATAATTCTGCAATAAACAACGACGAGTGCAAGAATTGCTGGATTGTAAATTTTTGCAGGGTATGTGCAGCCACGAGGATGGCCGGTGATCGTTTCCTCAACCCCGCAAAGAAGGAATGCGATTATTTTCGTCTGCGCGTAGCCTATGATTTTTCATGCTTTGTTCACCTTAGTTTGGAGCATCCGATTCTTTTGGAAAAGATATTTGCTTACCGAAACGATAAAAAATCTTTTATCGGAGTTATTGACATAAATGAATTTTAGAGGCTCCTTCCCTGTTTATAAACAATACGATGCAATGGATTGCGGTCCGGCTTGTTTGCGCATGATAGCCAAATATTACGGCAAGGCGTGTTCCCTTCAGTATTTAAGGGATAGGAGCCATGTAACGAAAGAGGGTGTATCATTACTCGGCCTTCGTGATGCGGCTGAATCAACCGGCATGATCGCGAAGTGCGCTTTAGCTTCGATTGATTACCTCGTAAGCGAAGCAAAATTGCCCTGTATCGCCCATTGGGACAATGAGCATTTTGTCGTTGTCTACAGGACCAACGGGACTCATATTTATGTCGCCGACCCGGCGTACGGGAAAACCAGGTATGACAAAGATGTATTTTTATCTCACTGGGCGGCCGCCGATGACGAGGGGTACGTTCTCTTGCTGGAAGTCGGCGAAGAATTTCATTGCAGGCAAGAAGCCCCGAGATCCGGCAAAGGTTTCTTTTCTCTATTCTCGTATTGGAAATCCTATCGCCAACTCTTGGGCCAGCTTTTCATAGCTATGCTGATCGGGAGCCTAATACAACTGATATTGCCGTTTTTGACTCAGATGATTGTAGACAAAGGAATAAGATACAATGATATTGGCTTTTTGCGTATCATTCTTATAGGGCAACTTATATTAATAACAAGCCGGACCTTCGTAAATATAATCAGAGGCTGGATTTTGTTTTATATCAGCACTCCAATAAATATCAGACTGGTATTCGATTTTCTCGTTAAACTAAGCAAACTCCCCCTGAGATATTTTGATGTAAAAAAATTCGGTGATACATTGTTGCATGTCAATGACCATCAGCGAATAGAAACATTTTTTACCGATTCTGTTGTTTCCAACTCTTTTACAATTATTAACGTCATAGTTTTCGGTATAGTGTTGATAATCTATAGTGTGCAAATATTTCTAATTTTTGCGGCTGGAACAATACTGTACATGGCATGGCTCCAATTATTTCTTAACAAACGAAGAGAGGTCGATTTTGTTCGATTCAGGCAAACGGCAAGGAGCCATAATGTCATTATTCAGATGATCATGGGGATGCAGGAAATAAGACTTGCCAATTATGAAAGCAGGAAAATTGCAGACTGGATAAACATACAGAATGATCTGTTTTCGACCGGGAAAAAAAGCTTATCGATGACGCAAAGTCAGCAGTCCGGCTGCACCTTCTTACAGGAATCCATGAACCTTATTATCACGTTTTTTGCGGCTCGCTCCGTTATCCATGGCGATATTACTCTGGGTATGATGCTCGCTATCCAGTTCATCATCGGGCAATTAAACGGCCCCGTCGAACAGTTGGTACACTTTGCAGCCGCTGCCCAGGATGCGAAGATAAGCTTCGAGCGGATTGAAGAAATTCACTCGATGCCGAACGAGCAGGCCCCCAATGATATGAAGGCCGGCGATATCCCGCAGGGAGCGGACATTATAATTTCCCGCTTATCTTTTCAATACGGTGGTCCATATTCCGAAAAAGTTCTAAGCAATGTATCCCTTGTCCTGCCCAATAAGAAAACAACTGCAATCGTTGGTCCCAGCGGGAGCGGCAAGACTACGCTGTTAAAATTACTGTTGGGAGTTTACCAACCTGTTAGCGGGAAGATAAGTATCGGCGACGTTCCAATGAAAGAAATATCGCTCGAGGCGTGGAGAAAAAAATGTGGTGTCGTCATGCAGGATGGATACATCTTTTCAGATACTATCCTCGACAACATTGCGCTAAGTGACGGGGTTGTTGATGAAACCAGATTGAAGCAGGCGGCCGGAGTGGCAAACATCAGTGAGTTCATAGAGTCTTTGGACTTAGGTTATAAAACCGTGATTGGGACCGATGGGCACGGATTGAGCCAAGGTCAAAAACAACGAATACTTATAGCAAGAACTGTATACAAGAATCCGGAATACGTGTTTTTCGACGAAGCAACCAATTCCCTGGACGCTGTCAATGAATATACCATAATGGACAACTTAAATCGATTTTTCAAGAACAGAACTGTTGTCATTGTTGCACATAGATTAAGTACGGTTAGGCATGCAGACCATATTGTCGTATTGGATAAAGGAACTATTGTTGAAAGTGGCGACCACAATGACTTGATAAGTCGAAAGAGAGCATATTATGATCTCGTAAGAAATCAACTGGAATTAGGCGCATAAATATGAGTCAAGATCATAGAACGATAGATCAATTAAACGTAATCCTGGAAAAACGGCCTGCTTTTATTATCCGATGGGGATTAGTGGTGTTCTGTGTGATTGTTATGGCTCTATTACTTGTTACTTATTACGCAGGATATAGCGTGCTCAATATTTTAAGCATAACTCATTAATTTTGCGCCCGACTGGCCGATGGAAATCCCGGCCGGGAGCTGCCCTTCCGGTATCCCTTGTTACGAAACGGGTAAGAAGGCATGAGATAGGGTTCCCGGCCCGAAAATCTCTTTGCATCCATAAAAAAAGGTCGCTAGTATTACAGTTATTGGGGTCGGTTTCTTACGAGATCGACTTTCGGACCGGTGAGCCAAGCCGGGAGAAATACCGAAGGTTTTTTCTCAGCAGTGAGAATATCGGGGAACTTTTTGGCTCCAACCTTGTCTCTATACTCAAAAACCAAACGGCTATTCCGGCTGTTTTCCGGACGCTGGGGGGGTTGTGTCCCCCATCCCGAAGCCCGCAGCTTGGGGGAAGGCGGTCCGGTGGGTACCACGTGTCAAACAAAAGGAGAAAAGTAATGAAAACGGCAAAAGATTTGGCAAGGCGCAAGATGTCTTCGGGTCCTGCAGTGGACCTGTCCGAAACCGCGGGGCCTTACAGCCACAAGGAGCAGCGTCGGTGGGTGGGGATGGATTCTTCGCTCATCGAGTGGTCCGAGAAGAGCGACACGTCTTTTGACAATGAAAGCTCGGACCCGGATTAAGCCGTGAATTGACCATGTTTCAATGCCCCCTTGTATTTACACACACACCCTGGGGGCATTGATTTCCTTGCGGGATCTTCTTTAATGAAACAGGGCGTTCTTCTGGTTATTTCCAATTCTTTCGACGCAACCGTCGATTTGTTGGTGTCGCGACTGGGCGCCGACAAAGTCTTTCGATTCAACTTCGACCTGTGGCATGATTACAAAATCGACATACACTCGAATCGTTTTATTCTCTCCGATCCAAGCGGGCGTGAAGTTGCGGGGGACCGTGTCGTTAAAGTCTTATGGCGCAAGCCCTGGAGTCGAAAAGCATACCGTCCTTCTTCCCGTTCGGACGAAGACCGATATTACGACGGGGAGATGCTTTACGCAATGCGCGAATTGGTAAACCTTTGCTGGCTGGACGGCAAAATTGTCCTGGTGGAACCCTTCGCCGAATTGCACGCCGGCAAATTCGTACAGCTCAAGCTCGCCCGGCGTTGTTTCCAGGTGCCGCAATACCAGTTCCGCCTGGGCGCCCGCTCCATTTTCCATGAAAAAAGCGAAACGGTAGCCAAAAGCCTCACAATGGAACCCGTGGGCGATGAACAATCCAGGGAGCTGCTTTTTACCACCAAAGTCGACGACCGCTCTCTTTCTCCGGGCTGTCCCTGGATGGTCCAGAGCTATATACCGGCCCACAAGGACATCACCATCGCTTTTGTATTCGATCGCCTTTTTGCTTTTGAGCTCGATCGAGGGGCATTCGTCGACAGGGTTGCGGACTGGCGCGAGTTGCCCTCCGACTGGAAGCGGGAGGATTGGCGGCCGCACCGGCTTCCCGATAACCTTGCTTCGGCAGTATTCGCATTCATGAAAGATATGGGCCTGCACTTTGGCCGGTTGGACTTTTTGCTGGGTCCCGAGGGCTATTTCTTTCTGGAAGTGAACAGCAACGGCGAGTGGGCCTGGCTTGACGCCGAAGGCCGGCATGGGCTTCTGTCTAAAGTGGTCGAAGAAGTTTCCCGGACACGCCTGTCCATTCCATACCGTTCGGCCGATTTGCCCGAGTTCCGTACCTTGAGCGATCGGGTGAAGGATGAATGGCGGAGCCGACTGGTTGATTTTCCGCGACTTGCTGGTCCGTGTGTGGGCAGACCGCGACACCCGGCCGGGCCTTTGCGTCGTGGTTTTTCTCCTTTTGGCATCCGCCGCCTTCCATGCGGCAGTTCCCGTATTTTACAAGGATTTGATCGATCATTTTGTGGCTCGGCCCGCCGTCATTCCGGTCCTTTTAGCGGCGGCCTATATTGGCGCTCAAAGCATTGCCAGGGCCTGCGGAGAGTTGCGTTGGAGCTACTACGGCCGGATCGAACAGAGGATGCGGCGGCGCATGGCGTTGGAACTCTTCGATCACGTGCACGCCCTCTCGCTGCGCTATCACCTGGAGCGTCGAACCGGCGCCCTGCAGCAAATCGTCGGAAACGGGCTTCTTGGCTGCTGTATCGTCCTGCAAAATTTTTTATACGTCATAATACCGCTGGTTTTCGAACTGGCCTTGATAGGCGCAGTGATCGTCGCCTGGGGCAAGCCCTTCTATCTGGCCATTCTTGTGTCCACGGCCTTTTTGTACATCGCTGCCACCATAAAGGTCATCGAAAAACAAAAAGTATTGCAACAGGAGGCCGCAGCAGCCCAGATCGAGGCTGCCGGCGTGGCCACCGACAGCTATCTCAACTACGAGACCATGAAATACTTCGACGGCGGGAGCATGGTGCGGGACCGCCTTGACCGGTCACTCAAACGAAGTGCAAACGGCTGGACCGGCTATTATGACCGCCGCGCCATAACCGGGCTTACGCAGACGCTATGCATGAGCCTCGGCTTGTCGTCCGCCCTGGTTCTTGCAATGCATGATCTGGCTAAAGGCGCACTGACCGTGGGCGGCCTGGTACTCGTCGTTTCGTGTTTTTTGCAGGTCATGCGTCCGGTTGAAAGCTTAGGCCTGGCTTATCGCGAAATCATGACAGGCATTACTTATGTCAAGCAGATGATGGAACTGTTGCGGGAACGCTCGGAGGTTTGCTGCCTGCCGGGCGCCCAACTGCTTCCGCCGGGCGGGGGCGAAGTTTTGTTCGACCGGGTGAGTTTTTCCTACGATACCGATCTGCCCATTCTTCGGGAAGTGAGTTTCCGAATCCGTCCCGGCGGCACTTTGGCTGTCGTCGGTCCGAGTGGGGCGGGCAAATCAACGCTGTCCCGGCTTCTTTTTCGCTTCTACGATGTCACTGGCGGCTACATCGCCGTAGACGGCCATCGGCTGGGGCATGTCACCCTGGACAGTGTGAGAGACTCCATAGCCGTGGTGCCACAGGATACGGTCCTGTTCAATGATACACTGGCCTTCAACATAGGTATTGCCCGGCCCGGCTGCAGCCTGGAAGAAATCAGGGAGGGCGCAAGGCTTGCCGGGATTGCGGAATTTATCGACTCACTGCCGGACGGCTACAACACGATAGTAGGTGAACGAGGTCTAAAGCTTTCCGGCGGCGAGAGGCAGCGTATCGCTATTGCCCGCGCAGCGCTCAAACGCCCGAGGATCTTCATATTCGATGAAGCCACGTCGTCGCTCGACAGCGAGACGGAACGCCTCATTCAGCAGAACATCGAGCAACTCGCAAAAGGAGTAACGACCCTGCTGATCGCCCATCGCCTCTCCACTGTCGTGCGCGCCGACGAAATCCTCGTATTGGCCGAAGGCCGGGTGGCCGAACGAGGCACTCACAACGAACTGCTTTCTCAGGGCGGCCTCTACGCAAAGATGTGGGAACGGCAGACACAAGTTTGAGCATCATGCAAGGGGAAAGGATACTCAATATGAATCTAATATCCATTGAAGATTTTTCGCCCTTCATCTCTGCGCTGAAATTCGGTGCTCACAAACATCGATACCAGAAGAGAAAGGACGCGGAACAAACACCATACTTCAATCACCCGATCGAAGTTGCCGAACTCCTTTGGAGAGTGGGGAATGTCAGAGATATAAGCGTTCTGACAGCCGCACTTCTCCATGACGTAATCGAAGACACTGAAACCACGCATGAAGATATCGAAACTAATTTTGGGGCAAGAGTACTCTCATTGGTACTTGAAGTGTCCGACGACAAGAGCCTTCCGAAAGAAACTCGCAAGGAACTGCAGGTAAAACATGCTTCCGGTCTCAGCCCGGGCGCCAGGTTGATCAAAATAGCCGATAAAATCTGTAACGTCAGGGACGTTACCCATTCACCTCCGCCGGAATGGTCATTCCGGAGGCGCATGGAATATCTCGATTGGGCGGAAAGGGTTGTCAAAGCCATGAATGGATGCAATGAAAATCTCGAGGAGGAGTTTTATAGAATGCTCAGGGAAGGACGACAAAGAATCAATGCCGGCTGATCCATGGTAGATTCTGCGTCCGGGACTCCCGTCTGCTCCCATTTCTTCAAGAGAAATTGTCCACGTTTGCCGTTACCAGGCGGCTCCTGCCTTTATCCGTTGCAGTCACCGACACCAGCCTGACGCCGGGTCTTCCGGGAAAGGAGAGCAGGCTCGCCGCCTGGCAGCCTAATGTCAAAAGACTGCCTTAAAAAGCTGTTTAACTATTCAGATCGGAAGCTGACAAAGGAAGGACTTCTCTGAGGCGTCCCCGGCTTCATGGTCGGCGGAGCTTTGGCATCAGCTTCAGGGGCTGTGGCCGCATCCCTTGCCAAAAGGGGTATCGATGACCAATTTGTGGAAGGTCTGTGGAAAAATTTCAAGTCTGGCTGCTCCGCTCTGTTCGCATCGATGCGAAAAGCAGACCCCGACCGTGTGAGAATGGAGAAGGGGATATGGAAGAATACAAATCGACGGTCTATTTTAGTATGGACAGACTGATTAACTCCTTGCAGGGACGCTCCACCCTTGCTCTTTCTCCGGAATCCCTGGGGCTCGCCTATTTCGATTGGGCGACCCATATGATGAAATCGCCCGGCAAGCGAATGGAGCTTACCGAAGATGCATTCCGAAGCCTGGTAAAATGTTGCTATTATGCTCTGGAATGTTTGACAAATAAGGAGAGTTCCTCTTGCGCGACAAACTCTAATGACGACACACGCTTTGGCTCCGAAGAATGGAACAAATGGCCTTTCAACCTATACCGTCACCTCTTTCTTGCTATAGAGCGATGGTGGCAAAGCGCGACAACCGAAGTACCCGGCGTCAGCGAGCACCATCAGGTTACCGCTGCCTTTGTGGCGCGTCAAATTCTCGATATGTTTTCGCCTTCAAATTGCATTCCGACCAATCCCGAGGTCTTGCAAACCATCCTCATGCAGGGCGGCCATAATCTGGTTCGAGGATGGCGTAATTTTCACGAGGACCAGCAGAGGGTAATGCATCAGGAAAGACCCGTTGGAAGTGAGAATTACAAGGTCGGCAAGGACGTTGGGATCACACCCGGCAAGGTTGTATTTCGCAACCGGCTCATAGAGCTGATCCAGTACAGCCCGTCAACGGAGAATGTCTATGCTGAACCCGTCCTTATTGTTCCCGCCTGGATCATGAAATACTACATCCTCGATCTCTCCCCCAATAACTCCCTGGTTAAGTTTCTTGTGGACAAGGGGCACACGGTCTTCATGATATCGTGGAAAAATCCCGGACCGGAGGACCGTCATCTGGGGTTGTACGACTATCAGTTCCGGGGAGCTATGGCAGCAATCGATACCGTTTCAACCATCATCCCCGACCGCAGAATTAATGCTGTGGGATATTGCATCGGGGGGACACTGCTCGCCATTGCTGCTGCCACTATGTCACGAGATAACGACGAGCGTCTGCGCAGCATGAGCCTGCTTGCAGCCCAAACCGACTTCACGGAAGCGGGAGAGCTTATGCTGTTTATCGACGAGAGCCAGGTGAACTACCTGGAGGACACAATGTGGGCGCAAGGCTATTTGGATACGAAACAGATGGCCGGGGCGTTCCAGATTCTGAGGTCCAACGACCTTATCTGGTCCCGAATCGTTCACGACTACCTCCTGGGCGAACGTCAGCCGATCAATGACCTCATGGCGTGGAATTCGGATTCAACCCGCATGCCCTTTCGCATGCACAGTGAGTATCTGAGGAGGCTGTTTCTCAACAATGATCTGATGGAAGGGCGCTACATAGTAGACGGCCGACCCATCGTGTTAAGCGACATTCACGTTCCAACCTTCCTGGTGGCCACAACAAAGGACCATGTGAGCCCCTGGCGCTCTGTTTACAAGTTTCATCTTTTCAGTGCCGCCGAGGAGACAACTTTTGTGCTCACCAGCGGCGGCCATAATGCCGGCATTGTGAGCGAGCCGGGTCATCGACGACGCAGCTATCAAATGGCGACCCGAAGAGAGGGCGAAAAGTATATCGACGCTGAAACATGGGTTGATGTGGCGCCTGTGCATGAGGGTTCCTGGTGGATAGCATGGCAGGACTGGCTGGCGCGGCTCTCCAGCGGACAGGCGCCGCCGCCCGAAACAGGAGCCAGGGACAAGGGCATATTTCCTCTCTATGATGCACCGGGACGTTACGTGATGGAAGAGTAGGACTCAGCGGGATTTCATAGGCTTTTATTTTCCTCCAGAAATTTAGGCGAACGCAGCTTCAGCCCCTTTCCCTTGAGAGTCATCAGGGTCGAAGTGCCATGGGCGACCCGATCCCCGGAACTGTTGTATACGGTTGCCTCGGCATAACTGATCGATTTGCCCGTATGGATAGCGGCGCCTTTGGCGATCAGCACGCCGGTTCCAACCGCTTTCAGGTAGTTCAGTTTCAAATCGACATTCACCATGCCGTTTTCTTCGGGAATTCTCATGAAAGCCGCCCAGAAGGTCGCGGTATCGATGAGCGTGGCGAACACGCCCCCGTGGACGTTGCCGAAAGGCTGGAGATGATAGGTACCGGTTTTGAGTTCGATCACCGCTCTATCCAGCGCCAGCTCGGAAACCCGCATCGATATATGATCCGGATAGGGACTGGTGTTGACGACCTCAATCAATTCACGAATATATTCGGGGTTGAGCTTGGGCAAATCCATTCTCCCTCTTTCAGGTAAAAATAACAGTTTCTATGTATTGCCGGGTGATTATAGCACGGTTGACGCAGAGCGCAACGGCAGCGCCATTCTTGATCGACCTTTCCGAAAAATTCCGCTCCTGCCCGCTCTCTTACTCTTGCCTTCTCTGGTTTCCGTTTTGAAGCCCCCGAATACTCTGTCCTTTTTCCCCGGCCTGTGGTAACAGCACTACTTTCCGGAAAGCTTCCTTTTTGGCCGACCGGATTTTTTGCGATTATGCCCGGGAGAGAGGAAACCACACCGATGAGCGGCCCGGACTGGGATAGCGCGCAGGAGCTTTTTCTGCAATACCTCCGCCACGAGCGGAACCTGAGCGAGGAGACCTTGAGAGCCTACGCGAGTGATTTAAGCCAGTTTGCCGGATATGCGCGCGGCCTGGCAGGATCATGCGGACTGCAACCGGGGTCGATAGGCGCTGAGACCATCCGTGGATATCTGGCCTCGGTCCACAGGTCGCTTGAAAAGACGAGCCGCGCCCGCAAGCTTTCCGCGCTTCGCTCATTTTACCGCTATCTGATCAGCTCGGGCCTTTTCGCCGAGAATCCAGCCGATTTGGTCGCCCATCCAAAGATAGAGCAAAAAGTGCCTTCCTTCCTCACGGTGGACGCCGTATTCCACTTTCTTGACGCCCTGTCCGGCGCAGCGCTCAAGCGAGACGGTTCGTGGAGAAAGGCGCGCAACTGGGCGCTTTTCGAATCGCTCTATTCGACGGGTATCCGCGTGAGCGAACTCGTAAAGCTAAACCGCGACGAGGTGATTTTCGACGAGGGGGTCGTTCGGGTGAGAGGAAAAGGGCGCAAGGAGCGTATTGTTCCGATCGGAACTAAAGCGCTCGACGCCCTGAAGTATTATCTTTCGGCATTGGAATTTCAGTTTTCCGAAAGGAGGGCCGGGGGTTCGCAGGCCCTTTTCTTGAATTCGAGGGGAGGAAGGCTTACGGCAAGGTCCGTCAACAGGATACTCAAGGCGGAACTGATCGGATGCGGACTTTGGCAGCATCTGAGCGCGCATGGGCTAAGGCACACTTTCGCCACGCATCTTCTTAATGCCGGCGCGGATCTCAGGGCCATCCAGGAGATGCTCGGACATGAAAGCCTGTCAACGACGCAGAGATATACGCACGTGGACATCGACCGTTTGATGAAGGTATACGATGCGTCCCACCCGAGAAGCAGAAAAAAATAAGGGCGTCGTGATTATATTGGATAAGTTCAATTATTGTGATAACTTGACCAAATTTGGCATAAAGTGCTATACCATTTCATGGAGAGAAGAAAATGCTTGTGCCTGGTTCCAGGGTGCGCAGCACAACAGTGATAGTTGTCCGCAAAAATGGCGGGGTTGTGATGGCCGGCGACGGCCAGGTCACAATGGGTGATACTATTGTAAAACAACAGGCCAAAAAGATCCGCAGGCTTTACCATGACAAGATTCTAACCGGCTTTGCGGGTTCGACCGCCGATGCGTTCACGCTGTTCGAGAGGCTGGAAGCCAAACTCGAACAATATAACGGCAACCTGAAACGGGCCGCGGTGGAACTGGCGAAGGACTGGCGAATGGACCGGGCCCTTCGCAAGCTTGAAGCGCTGCTTGTAGCCGCCGACGCCACAGATTCTTTCATCCTGAGCGGCACGGGGGACGTGATAGAACCCGACGACGGGTTTGCGGCCGTAGGCTCGGGAGCGCCCTACGCGCTTGCCGCCGCGCGCGCCCTGGACCGCCATACGGACCTGTCGGCCCGCCGGATCGCCGAGGAAGCCATGAACATTGCCGCGTCGATCTGCATTTATACGAACAAGGAATTTGTGATCGAGGAGCTTTGATTGATGCAACAACCCCTTACACCGGCTGAAATAGTACGTGAGCTCGACAAATATATAATCGGCCAGAAAGATGCCAAGCGAATGGTCGCCATAGCTCTGCGCAACAGGTGGAGAAGGCAGCAGGTGCCCGAACATCTGCGCGACGAGATAGCGCCCAAAAACATCATAATGATCGGGCCTACAGGCGTAGGCAAGACCGAGATAGCGCGCCGCCTCGCCCGCCTGGCCCAGTCTCCTTTTCTCAAGATCGAGGCCAGCAAGTTCACCGAGGTCGGTTACGTTGGCCGGGACGTCGAATCCATGATTCGCGACCTTACCGAACTGGCAGTCAGCCTGGTCCGCAACGAGGAGATGGAAATTGTAAAAGTAAGGGCGGAGGAAATCGCCGAGGAAAAACTGCTCGATATTTTGCTGCCTCCCAAACAATCGAGCCCCGAGGTGAGGGAGCACCCTTTCCCGGAGGAGTCTACGGCCTTGATCGAAGTCAGCCAGGAGGTCGAACAGGCCGATTCCACCAGGGAAAAACTAAGGAAGCTGCTTCGCAAGGGTGCTCTCGACGACCGGTACGTAGACCTCGATGTCCCCGACCGTAACATGCCGATGGTCGAAATCTTCGCCGGCGCCGGCATGGAGGAAATGGATTATAACCTCAGGGAAATGCTCGGCTCTATGCTTCCCAAACGGACCAAGCGCCGGAAGGTTAAAATCCCTGAAGCCCGTGAAATACTTGTCGCCGAAGAATCCCAGCGCCTTGTCGATATGGATAAGGTCATAAAGTCTGCGATCGAGAGGGTCGAACACTCGGGGATCATATTTTTGGATGAAATCGACAAGATTGCGGGAAGAGAAGGCGGCGGTAGGGGCCCCGACGTGTCCAGAGAGGGCGTTCAGCGGGATCTCTTGCCCATAGTCGAGGGTTCGACCGTAACGACCAAATATGGAATGGTCAAAACCGATCACATCCTTTTTATAGCATCGGGCGCTTTTCACATCGCCAAGCCCTCCGACCTCATTCCGGAACTTCAGGGACGTTTTCCGATCCGCGTCGAGTTGACCTCGCTTTCCAAGGAGGATTTCGTGCGCATCTTGAAGGAGCCTGAAAACGCTCTGATAGCTCAGTACAAGGCGTTGCTCGAAACGGAAGGCGTCCACCTGGTCTTCGAGTCGGAGGCCATAGATGAGCTGGCCGAGATTGCATACCAGGTAAATTCGAGGACCGAGAACATAGGCGCAAGGAGGCTGCACACGGTCATGGAAAAGCTTCTGAGCGATATTTCCTTCAATGCGCCGGACCTCAAGGGCCAGACCGTCCATATCGACCACGATTACGTTCGCAAGGGTTTGAGCGAGATCATAAAGGACGAGGATTTGAGCAGGTATATTTTATAGTGAAGAGTGAAGAGTGAAGAGAAAAAGCTTTTCTCTGCTCACCGGTCACTGCTCACTGCTTTCACACTCCCGTTGCCTCCGGTCCCCAGATGATCTTGTGAAGCTGCAGGTTCAGGCGGACCGGAAGGCGATCTTCGAGAATCCATCCGGCAAGCAAACGGGGATCGACAGCGCCGAATACCGGCGAGAAATTGATCCTGCCTCTTGCCGCAGGAACACTTGAGATTATGCGCCGCGCGAACTCGTAATCTTCGCGGGTTCCGATGACAAATTTCAATTCGTCATGCGCTCCCAGTTTTTCCAGGTTGCGCAAATCGTTTTGCCCGGACATCCCGCTGGAAGGACATTTAATATCGACGATCCTTACACATCGTCGGTCCACCACTCCTATATCCAGGCTTCCGTTCGTTTCCAGCAGGACCGTATGCCCGGCGTTCAGCAGTCGCACGATAAGCCGGGGGGTATCAGCCTGAAGAAGGGGTTCGCCGCCGGTCACTTCGACGAGACTGCATCGCAGTTCGCCGACCCGTTCGAGAATTTCGGGAATTTCCATGAGTGCGCCCTGCTCGTATGCATAGCTCGTGTCACAATAGGCGCATCTCAGGTTGCATCCGGTAAGCCTTATAAAAACGCACGGCTGTCCGGACCAGGAGGACTCGCCCTGGATGCTGTGGAAAATTTCGTTCACCTTGATTGCCATTTGCTCAATATAGCCCGACTCCCGCGTTTCAGTCCACGCCTATGTGCGAGGGCGATCCGCGCAGACTCATCCCCTGTGGACTTCCTCGTCGGGTTCATCGTTTCCATTCCATTCCCGGGAACCGATTATCTGTAAGCTTCTCTTCTGTGCATTATCCTGTGGACTAAAATAAGGCCTTCAGCATTATCAATCTCGAACAATATTCGCCAGTCGCCTACACGCAGCCTCCATTGCTCTTCGCGGGTTTTTATTTTCACAACGTTGGCGGTCCCTATGCCCAGCAGCAGCCGGTCGATTGCTTCCTGGACCCTCTGCCTATCCTTCTGTTCCATGGAAAGCAAGTCTTTGTCGGCTCGTTTCGACAAGACAAGCCTCATAAGCCGAGTTCTTTCTTGACTTGTTCCCAGGGTTTCACCTGTCCCTGTCTCACGTCTTCTCTGCCTTCTTCAATTGCCTTGCAGTCCTCCTCCGTGAGCGGTTCATCATCCTCAGGCGCGTTACGAAGAGCCTCTATAAAAGCCTCATGCGCAAGCGCCTCAAGATACTCATTTGCCGCATCAACCTTGCTCGCCGGCAACGCGTCAACGAGTTCATGCAGTCTGGTTCTTTCAGTCTCTGACATAGCCATGGTCCTTTCAGAGAATTTCATCAAAAATAATCATACCATTTTATTGTCCACATTAAAGCATAATGCAAACCTCTAACCGCGCAAGCGAAATCAACACTTCAGCAGGGAGCCTGCATGCGGGGAAAAACTGCTGATCGATAACGGATATTAAGCCGAAAGACGAGTTGCGGTTTGCGCGATTGCCATTATGTTGGATATAGTCACCGGTTTATCCGGACAGGCCGGGATGTTGGACCGGCTGCCTGTGGAAAGGCCTCAGATACCGATTTCTTCCGGGGAATCGACCTGCCATGCTTATAAGACTACGGTTTTTTACAAAATGTTCCGGGATAGCCGCCCTGATTCTGTTCGCCTGTATCGGGATCGTCCCCACGAACGCTTCCGCTTTTACAGCCGAAGAGATCGCCACTATGAGAGCCTACGAGAAGGTCGCTCCGTCGGTGGTAAACATCACCACGCGCCTGTGCGAACCCGGCTACTTTTTTTGCCCCGTCCCTACAATGAAGGGGGCCGGATCGGGAGTAGTGCTGAGAGGGGACGGACTTATCATTACGAATTACCATGTCGTCTACGGGGCAAGGGACATCCAGGTCACGATTCCCGACGGCAGACGGCTAAAAGCGAGAGTTATCTCCTCGGACCCCGATTACGACCTGACCGTAATAAAGGTGAACGCCGGCAAAAAGCCGCTAAAAGCGATCAGGCTCGGAGACTCCGATGCGTTGAAGATCGGCCAGAGAGTCCTCGCCGTCGGTAATCCTTTCGGTTTGGGTGAGACCCTCACTGCAGGCGTTGTCAGCATGACCGGAAGGACCGTCAAAGACAAGGGGAAGGTGCTAAGGGACCTTATTCAGACCGACGCGGCCATAAATCCGGGAAATTCGGGAGGAGCGCTTGTAGACCTTTCGGGAGACCTGGTGGGCATTTGCACGGCGATCCTGAGTCCGACGGGCGCGAGCGTGCGCGTCGGTTTTGCTACGCCGGTAAACCGCGTCAAGGCAGTTGCGCCCGGGCTCATGGCTCCGCGGCCACGGAACACCGGCCTGATCTTCGTTATACTGCTGACCCTCCTGGTCCTTGGTTCGATCTTCGTCAGGCGGCGCACAGATGCGGGATCGGATGATGCGCTCCAGTTATCTAGAGAGGGGGAAAAGGAACAATGCGCTACGCGACAATCCTGAGCCTGGCTCTTGCGGTCTGGTGCGTGGCATGGGCCTGCCCGGCCTTCGCCCTGACGGAGGAAGAAATAAACAATATAGAACTTTATCAGCGCCTCGCGCCCGGGGTGGTGAACATCACCAGTACGGTTACCGAGCGCGATCTTTTCATGAAGGCCGTTCCCGCCGAGGGGGAGGGATCGGGAGCGATCATCGATCCGCGGGGCTACATCCTTACAAACAAGCATGTGATCGGCAGCGGCAAGATCGAGGTCACGATGGCCGACGGCCACAGGTACAGGGCCAGGCTGATGGGGTCTGATCCCGGCAGCGATCTTGCGGTCGTGAAGATAGACGCCCCCGAAGAAAGGCTGACCGTTATTCCCATGGGAGACTCGGCCCATCTGAGAGTGGGCCAGAAAGTCCTGTCGATCGGGGAGCCGTTCGGGCTGGGAAAGAGCCTTACGGTTGGGGTCATCAGTTCGGTGGGACGCACGATGAGGGCGGCAAACGGCTTCCTGGTTGAAAACGTCATTCAGACTGACGCTTCGATCAACCCCGGTAACTCGGGAGGCCCGCTGATCGATTCCTCCGGGAAAATGATCGGCATTACCACGGCCATTTTCAGTCCGACGGGCGCAAGCGTCGGGATCGGCTTCGCGATCCCGGTCAACCTGGCCAGGAAGGTTTCAGCGCAGCTGATTCAAAAGGGATACTACACTTACTCGTATTTGGGCGCTACTTTGATGAGTCTTTTTCCGGACGTCGCACAGGCGCTGAAGCTTCCTGTCAGAAACGGCGCGCTGGTAATAGAGATAGCGCCCGGAGGACCCGCCGAAAGAGCGGGTCTAAAGAGCGGGAATCGGAAAGAGCGGATCGGAAACGACGTTGTAATATCCGGCGGAGATGTGATAGTGAGTGTGAACGGGGTCCGGGTGGATGGCGCGGATGCGGTTCTTCGCGAAATCCACAGGCTGCATCCCGGAGACAGGGTGCGGCTCGGAATTGTTCGAAGTGATGGAATATCGAAGATTGTAAGCGTAACTCTTGGTGAAAGACCCCGGGATACTAAAACAGAGCAGCCGTGAGCCACTCAATCGGGGCCAGGCTGTCGATAACCGTCGGAGAATACAGCAATGAAAGGCATGGTGAATTTGCTCACGCATCGCAGTCCGCGCCCGGTCACGTTAGCAATCATGGACGGCGTCGGCTGCCGTGAGGAAGCGCTGGGCAATGCGGTTTCAGCCGCCTTTACTCCAAATCTGGACTGGCTTCTCGCCAACTGCCGTTTCCGCCTGCTTCGCGCGCACGGCAAAGCGGTAGGTCTTCCTTCTGATCATGACATGGGCAACTCCGAAGTGGGGCATAACGCCTTGGGCGCGGGCCGCTTCTACCCCCAGGGGGCGAGACTGGTCAATGAGGCTGTCGAAACCGGCGCGATTTTCGAAGGAAAATGTTGGCAGCACCTTGTTAAATACTCCTTCGAACACGAGGGCGCGATGCATTTCATCGGCCTGCTTTCGGACGGAGACGTTCACAGCCATATAAAGCACCTCGAAGCAATGCTGAGCCGGCTTGCTTTCAAAGAGAAACTGCAGCGGGCGCGAGTGCACATTTTGCTCGACGGCCGGGATGTCGGGGAGACTTCCGCTCTTGAATACGTAGACAGGCTGGAAAGCATGCTCAAAAGCCTGAGGCAGCAGGCAGGCGTCGATTACCGGATCGCCAGCGGCGGCGGGCGCATGAAAATTACCATGGACCGCTACGAAGCGAATTGGGGCATGGTGGAACTGGGCTGGAAGACTCATGTCGCCGGAGAAGGAAGACGGTTTCCTTCGGCTGAGGCGGCCATCAGGACCTATCGGCAGGAAGAACCCGGCATAATTGACCAGGACTTGCCGCCGTTTGTAATTGCCGATGAAGCGGGCAGCGCCCTCGGACCGGTTCGCGACGGCGATTCGGTTGTGTTTTTCAACTTTCGCGGGGACAGGGCGATCGAGATAAGCCGGGCTTTCGAAGAGAAGAATTTTTCTCATTTCGAACGATCCCCGCATCCGAAAGCTCTCTATGCCGGAATGATGGAATATGATACCGAACTGCACATCCCGGGGAATTTCCTGGTCGATCCTCCTCATATCGAGCACACGCTCGGCGAGTACCTCTGTGCTCGTAATCTGCGCCAGATGGCTATCAGCGAGACACAAAAATACGGGCACGTCACCTATTTCTGGAACGGGAACAGGTCCGGCAAGATAGACGAAAGGCTGGAAGATTATATTGAAATACCTTCCGACATGACGCCCTTCGAGCAGCGGCCGTGGATGAAGGCGGCGGAAATAACGGACAAAACCGTGGAGGCGATCCTTTCGAAACGCTACGACATGATCCGGCTCAACTACCCCAACGGCGACATGGTCGGTCACACGGGGGTCTTCCAGGCGGCCCGGATAGCGGTGGAAACCGTGGACCTGTGCCTGGGAAGACTTATAGCCGCCACCCGCAAGGCGGGCGGAATTCTACTCGTAACTGCCGACCACGGCAACGCCGAGGAGATGTACGAAATCGACTCTAAAACCAAAACGCCCAAACTCTACCCGGACGGAAAGATCAGGGCCAAAACCGCACACACGCTCAACCCCGTGTGGTTCATCGTCTATGACCCCACCGGGGACGACTGTATCGCGTTCAACCCCGAAATCGGCGAACCGGGCCTGACAAACGTGGCCCCGACAATCATGCAACTGCTCGGCATCGAGCCGCCTGAAATCTACGATCCGCCTTTGCTGCTGTTCAAGGAACAGTGCTGATCCCGGGGCCGCGCAGTATTAGAATTTTTCCTGATGCACGAATTCAGCAAGTTCTCGGCGATTGGGCGCCGCTGTGCCCCTCGAGGGATAGCCGAGAGGAATGAGTGTTACAAGCTCGTAACCTTCGGGTACCTCCAGGACTTCCTTGGCTCTCTCATGATCGAACAGACCGGCGATCACCGTCCCGAGGCCTTCGTTTTGCGCGGCAAGGCAAAGAGTCTGCGTCGCAAGTCCGAGATCGAACATGAACCAGTCTCCGAATTTTGTTGAGACCTGCCCTTTATAGAATCCCGAAGATTGAAGTTTGCCGCATACTGCAAGAACGATCGGGGCTTCGACCATGGCGCGGGTTGCCGGATTGCCTTTCCCCAGGGTCTGCTGAAGCCTTGCTTTAGCGTCCTCGTTCGTAACCACGACGATTTCCCAGCACTGGGTATTCGCCCAGGACGGCGACCACCGCACCGCTTCGAGCACACGATTGAGCACCTCTTCGGGGACCTTCGTGTCCTGATAGTTTCGAATACTGCGACGATTTTCAATTACAGCCGACAGATCAGCCATGGTTTTCCCTCCCTTTATTATGAGGCTGGATTCTTCGTCCTTTGGAGTGCATTAAATTATTGCAGCCGCTTCTTTCCGTCAAGGCTTTTACATGACTGAAATAATCGTTAGCCGTTCGGCAGGCATGAGCTATATTGGCTCGAAGCATACCTCACATAAGATGCTGGAGAGCCGTACGTCCGGTTCGATGGGCGTGATGGGGAACAGGAGGTTGGGTGAAGCTTTACCCTGAAGTGTCCGAGGATAAATCAACCGCGGGTGCGGCCCGCTCCTGCCGCCAGTTGAAGCTCCCCGGAGCAATGGGCCTTGCGGGCGATAAAAACCGAAGGCGGTGTTGCAGGGACAATAAGGCGCTCCTGATCTTTCTGCGATACCCGGCCCCCGGCAAAGTGAAAAGCCGCCTTTCGGCGGAAGTGGGTGCAGAAAAGGCAGTCGAAATTTATGAAAAGCTGCTCCGCAGGACGCTTGGCATAGCGTGTGATGTGAAGCGGAAATCGCCGGAGATCGGAATAACCCTTTTCTATACGCCGCAGGACCCGCTTGAAAAACTGATGAATAAATTCCGGGGGCCATGGAAATTTCGCCCGCAGGAAGGCGATCACCTCGGTGAGCGAATGGCGAAAGGTTTGCGGTCGGCATTCGCAGAGGGCGCCGGCAGGGCGGTTCTCATCGGGAGCGACCTTGCCGATGTCGAACCGGGTGACATAGAGGAAGCATTCCGAAATTCGGGAGAAAAGGTCGCCGTTCTCGGCCCTGCCGCCGACGGCGGTTTCTATCTTGTCGGGACCGACCGTCCGATCGACTCGCCCTTTGGTTTCAGCACGTGGGGCACAAATGAGATTTTCAATAGGACCGCCGGGCAGTTCGAAGCCGAAGGATTCCGCGTTCACCCTGCCCCACAAAGAAATGATGTGGATTGCAAGTCCGACTTGGAGCGGCTGGATCGCGACCCGCTTTTCAGCGAGTCCATCTCCATAATAATCCCCACTCTGAGCGAAGCGGAAAAGTTGTCGCCTTTGCTGCACTACCTCGAAGATGCAATCTGGCCGGGAGACGAAATAGTGGTCGTAGAGGGAGGGGCTTGCGAAAAAACGTCTTTTCGGCGCATCTCGCCCGTGCTGACGGTCATAAAAACGATTAAAGGGCGGGGAATACAGCAAAACATCGGGGCCATGCTTTCCAGGGGAAATATCCTGTTCTTTCTGCATGACGATACTATTCCCCCGCCGGAATTTGCTTACCTCATCCGCAGGACTTGCAGAGATAAGCCTTCGGCCCCCGGTTGTTTCAGGCTGCGCTTTCTGCCCTCGAGCCGGGCACTTGACCTTATTTCCAAATGGGCCAATCTCAGGACCGCGCTCTTTAAGCTTCCCTACGGCGATCAGGGGTATTTTTTGAGAAAAGAACTCTTTGAGGGGGCAGGAGGTTTCAGGCGAACATATCTGATGGAAGATGTAGAGATAGTTCGCAATCTTCGAAAAATCAGCGGCGCCGGGAGTGCTGTCTCGATCATGCCTGCGGATGTATATACCTCGCCTGATAGATATCTGCGAAAAGGAATCCTCAAAGCTTCCCTTCAGAATCATTTACTCTTTCTTCTTTCTCTTCTCGGCCGCGATGAACGGGAGCTATACCGAAAATATTACCGACCGGAAATTCCCATGCAATGAAAAACGAGAATACGAAGAGCGCCAGTGAAATGAAAACCTTCGGGGTCAGCAATTGTCCCCATTGTCCCGACCACCAGACATTTCGAAGAGTTCCTATAAAAAAGGTGAAAACAAAAGTGCCTATTACAATCCCGAGAGCGGTTCCGAGCAGATAATCACGGAAGCGCACCCTGGTCAGGCCCATTCCGTAATTCATCGCCGTAAAAGGAAAATAGACGAGCCGAAGGTAGAGCACTGTCGCAAAACCGTTGCGCTCGATGGCTTCATCATACTTCTTGAGCCTTTCTCCGATAAGAGAGACCGCAAAATCTCTGCCGAGCGTCCGGCCTATCAGAAATGCTCCGACTGCGCCTGCCATGGCGCCGATCCATACATAGGCAAAGCCCGGCCAGGGTCCGAATATCGCCGCCCCAAGTCCGGTTAGCAGCGTGCCGGGGATCAGGATGCAAACTCCGATTGCGTAGATAACAATAAATAAAACGGGCGCCCATAGTCCTGCTCGATGCAGGAGCCGACCAAGTGTTGCCGCCCTAAGATCATGAGATACGGGAGTGAAATGTACCAGGGCAATGGCCGCAAGAAAAAAGCAGGCCAAAAAAAATACTTTTATCAATGCGTTCCGGCTTGTCGAGCCTGGAGAAATTTCCTTCATTTCCTTTTCCCTTGTCAAGGGATCGATTCGCCGGGAAAAAGCTCCATTAGCAAAAACCTGCAAACGTCCAGCGCCGAAGTTTCAACCACAATGAGAAAATGCTCTCGATAAATGGGGTAAGGCGCGTTCGGTTGTACATATCCGCAACCTGCCTTATGGCTTCCGCCCGGGTCGGGTATGGGTGGATGACACTGGCTATGCTTTTGAGGCCAACGCCGTTGACCATGGCAAGGCCAATTTCACCGATCATATCCCCGGCGTGGCGCGCTACGATTGTTGCCCCTAAAATTTTATCGCTGCCTCGCTTCACGTGGATTTTGACAAACCCGCTGTCTTCACCGTCTACAATCGCGCGGTCAACATCGCCAAAAGATTTCGTGAAAGTATCAACCTCGATGCCCCGCTCTTTTGCCTGCCATTCGTACATTCCCACGTGAGCAACTTCAGGGTCGGTGTAAGTTGTCCAGGGAATGGTAAGTCCGCTCAGTCTCTTGCGCCCCATGAAAAGGGCGTTTTGAATCACGATTCGCGCCGAACCGTCTGCCATGTGCGTGAACTTGTGTGGAAGGCAAACGTCTCCTGCCGCATAAATCCTCGGGTTGCTTGTCTGAAGGAAATCGTTCACCTTGACCCCGGTCTTTACGTCGTAGGCGACTCCGGCAGCTTCGAGATCAAGTCCCTCCACATTCGGGGCTCGCCCCACTCCAAGGAGGATCTCGTCAACAACCAAACGGACCTTCCCGCCTTTATTTTCGTAGAAGACTATCTTTCCTTCATCGGTTTTGGTGATCTTCTCCGGTCTTGCATCGAGCAGCAGCTGAACGCCTTCTTTTAAAAAAGTCTCCTGGATAATCCTTGCCGCATCGCTATCTTCTCTTCCGAGGAGATGTTCACCGGTGTGGATGACGGTCACTTTGGCGCCAAGCCTTTGAAAAGCCTGGGCAAGCTCGCAACCAAGCGGGCCGCCCCCTATGACTGCGAACCGCTGCGGACGCTCGGTCAGTGAGAAAACCGTTTCGTTGGTAAGATAGCCTGCCTGCCGGAGCCCTTCTATCGGAGGTTCGACAGCCCGTGCTCCTGTGGCGATCACGGCCTTACTGAATCTAAGCTTTTTGCCGCCCACTTCCAGGGAATCTTTCCCCGTGAACCGGGCTTCTCCAAAAAAGAGAGCCACTCCGAGATCCCGGAAGCGTTTTGCCGAATCGTGGAAACTGATCTTTGATCGCAGTCTGCGCATCCGTTCCATAACCGCCGAAAAATCGACCGCAACCCCCTCTGGAATGCGTATGCCGAAGTCTCCCGCCATCCGTACATCCTCGGCCATCCTGGCGGAACGGATAACGGCCTTGGAGGGCACACACCCGTGGTTGAGGCAGTCTCCTCCCAAAAAATGGTTTTCGACAAGAGCAACCTTGGCGCCAAGGGCTGCGGCGCCTGCCGCAGTTACAAGACCGGCCGTGCCTGCTCCTACAACCACAAGGTTGTACCTGCCCGAAGGCTCGGGGTTGCTCCAGTCGGGCGGGGAAACGTTGGAAACAAGTACCTTATCGTAACGGTCCTCCGGGAAAACTCCTTGAGACCCGTCCGTATTCATGTTGTTATCCTTGAGAAGAAACAAATCAATACAATAGGGGCACTGAACTCAGGCTCCGATGGCCCCGCCTCAGGTGAACCCCGCACCTGCCGTACACGCATAGCAGTGTTCCCCCACCGCAATCGGCGTTCCCGGTTGCGGGGCGCCTTCAACCCGAGAGACATGGATCGCCCGTCCGCCCAGGGGAAGACCTTGTGCCAGATTGAAATCACAGTCATACAGGTATCCGTCCCACGAGACGGAAACAAGCGTTCGGCACATGAGTCCCGGTAACGTGCAGGGGTTGAAGCTTTCGGTGAGCCTTCGCATGTAGGGTTCGAAATTCCCCGACTCTATCAGCCATTTTTGAAATCTTCCCAGGGGGGCATTGCCGAATGTATAAAGATGGTTGAACACTATTCCCCACCTGGTCCAGAGGTCTTTTCGAAACTTTCTTTCGGTCGCCTCCTGAGAAGCGGGAAGAAAAGCACCGGCGGGATTGGAGACGATGTTAAGCTCCAAGCCTGAACCCGGTTCGCCGTATCCTATGGCATTAAGTTCTTTCAGGGCGGCAATGCTTTTCTCCCAGATTCCTCTCCCGCGTTGTGAATCAGACTGTGCCCGGTTGAGGGAAGGCAGGGAGGCAACCAGCACCACTCTATATTCCTTGCAAAGTTCCACCAGGTATCTGCGGCTATCCTCGGTCAAGGCCGTGAGGTTGGAACGAAGCATGATTCTTGGGGCAAAAACAGCCAGGTTTTCGATAAAGACAGCGAGGTTGCCGTTCATTTCAGGCGCCCCGCCTGTGATATCGATTGTCTGAAAACGACTGCGTTCGGCGAACGCAATGATTTCAGCCGCCGTTTTGGCATCCATCATTTCGACGCGGCCGGGACCGGCTTCCAGATGGCAGTGGCGACACATTTGATTGCAAAGAAGCCCCATGTTGATCTGCAAAACCGTCGTTTGCCCGCGAACCAGCTCCAATCCATTGAGTGCAAGCATCGAAGCAAATGATTCGGCAAGAAGGGTTTCCTTCGAAACATCCGTTGCGGCGCCGGGTTTTGACAGGCGTCCGTTTGTTGTCTTTTCCATAAGCGTCCAGGTCATACCTCCATGAACATCCCTCATCCGTCTGGAGATCTCAATCCTCCAAGGGACCGGATAACAATTTTCTTTCCATGTTAACGTATTTCTGCGCTGAATGAAAATATGAGCTTGCCCTGGCTCTCCTCACCCCTGCCTGAGCGGCCCGGGTCGATAATCAGGAGTCTATGGCAGCCCATCTTGCGAATAAGAAAGAATGGCTTGTAAACTAATTCGCGATTTCATCCGTTATTCAGATGAAAGGCTTTTCGTGATTTTGGCCGAGTTTCGGGATGGGGCCGAATAGATATTGATATCGCGAGGAAATTGTTAATAATGAACAGAACACAAGGGGGATAAAATCACATAGACGACAGGGTGTGTTCTTCTCAGGATGAATCTGACCGAAGATCTTGAACTGAAAGTCCCCCCCACAGGCGCGCAACTTTCCACACTCGTGGAGAAGGCCAGGGAGGGGGACAGGGATGCCTTCGAAAAACTGATGGCTCTCCATCAGGACGAGATTTTTCGGCTGGTATTTTTCCGCACCAGGTCCAGGATCGATTCCGAGGACTTGACGCAGGACATCTTCATGTCTGCGTTCAAATACCTGCCCCAGCTCAAGGACTCGGACAGGTTTCGCCCCTGGCTTTACAGAATAGCGCTCAACCGGGTAAATGATTTTCACCGGAAAAACAACTTTCTCGCTTATTTAGGGATTACAGAGTCAAGGGAGGACGCAGATGTGGCGGACATCGAACCGCACCTCGACCCCGACGCGCTTGACACCGTGATCCGCAAAGAATTCTGGTTGCATGTCAGGCAGTTGGCCAAACGATTTTCGCGTATGGAAAAAGAGGTGTTTTTTCTAAGGTTCGTCGATGATCTCAATTTGAGGGAAATAGCTCAGACGCTCCACAAGAGCGAAAGCGCAGTCAAGACCCACCTTTACCGCGCGATCCGGAAATTTAAAGAGGACACGACCTTAAGTGATTTTATACAGGGAGAATGGCAAGGTGAAAAAGATAAGCCATCTTGACGACAACCAGATTATCGAGGCCGTAATCGATGAAAAAGGCCTGAACGGATTGCTGCGCCGTCATTTGTCCGAGTGTCCCGCCTGCCGTGCCCAAAAAGAGATGCTGCAAGCCAGACTTGCGCGATTCGGAGAAATTTCACGCGGCAAAATACCCCTCGGCTACAGAAAACCGAAGTTGATCGAAATCAACGCAGGAGAAATGGCAAAGGCATGGACAATTCATCCCGCGCTGGCAATTTGCGCGGCTTTGGCCGTCCTGGCGCTTTTTCTGACTCCCATAGTCATTAACAGAGACAATCTCTTTACGAAGTCGGTTGTTTACCGGGAGATGCTCCAGGACGAGAAGTTCATGGCCGAGGTTCGAAGCCTCGAGGAAAATCCTCTGCCCAGCTTCTCTGTGGATATTTCGGGTCCCGGCTCAAACGGGCCGAACATCGCGTCTCCCGGGCACAGCGCGAAAAATGACGTCAGCCCGGCCCTCAAGCATGGATCGCGAAATGCATAACAACTCGCTTGCAATAGTGGTGGGAGCTCTCATTCTACTTGCGTTTCCAGTTGCGTGCAGAGCACAGCAGGCCGCGCCGGGCAAGTGGATAAACCGCACGCTTGCCGACACCGCTGCCAACGAGGCCTCCCAAAGAGCCAAAGAGATCCCGCCCGGAAGGTGGTGGCACCTGCCCTACTTTGCAAACCGGTTGAATATCACCGACCAGGAGAAGGCGCAACTGGACCAGCTTTTCGATTACAACCGCAACAAGCTCGAACAGCTAAAGATGCAGGTCGAGGATCAAAGAGACAAACTGTTGGACGCGATCAACCGGCAGCACCTCAATGAAACAGCCGCGATCGCCATGATGAAAACACTGGAGAGCAGCCGGACCCTGCTGGCCTCAACACGATTCACCTACTCGCTGGAAGTAAGAAAATTGCTCGGATACGAGCGCTTCGAGCGTCTAAAGACGCTTTTTCGAAACTGGCACGGCTTGCAGGAGTATTTCTCGAACGCAGGAACGAAAAACCCGGGTGTGAGGCAGGCCGGCGGCCCGCAACCTTCCGTCGGGGCGCAGCCGGCCGGCAATCCGGGCCCGCCAGGAGGCCGCGAGACCCCGCGAGAGTAATCCGGCCCCGCGCACTCAATGTTCGCCGGGCCTGCCGAGGCAGATTTCGTTTGCTCCACGGCGCATGTTTTCCTCTGCCTGCCTGTGCCGGAGCCAGTGGAGCACTTTTTCGAACTCTCTTTTGAGTTCTCGCAACGCGAGTCCTCTGTGAGAAACGTTCAGTTTCTGCTCCATGCTCATTTCGGCGAAAGTTTTCCCGCTCGGCGGATATAAGAAAAGCGGATCATAGCCAAACCCGTTTTCGCCTCTGGGTGAATCGAGAATCACCCCTTCGCAGAAAGCTTCATAGGTAAGGGCGGGGCCGGAGGGAACGGCCAGGGACAAAACGCAGCAAAACCGGGCCTTCCGGTTTGTCTTGCCTGAAAGGGCCTTAAGAAGCTTTTCGTTGTTTTCGAGATCGGATGCCTGAGGTCCCGCATAGCGGGCGGAATAGACGCCGGGGGCGCCGTCCAGCGCATCGACCGAAAGCCCCGAATCGTCGGCCAGAGCAGGTAGACCGAGGACTCTGGCCGTAAAGCTCGCCTTCTTGTAAGCATTCTCTTCAAAGGTCTCGCCATCTTCGACCGGCTGCGGAATCGGGCCGAAATCGTTTAAATCCTTAACCAGAATCGGAAAATCGGCGAGCATTTTCCTTATCTCCGCAGACTTTCCCCTGTTCTTTGTGGCGATTACCAGAATTTGATCTGCAACATTTACGGTCATCGGCTATTCACCTGTTTCTTCAGCAACTTCAGCGGATTTTCCCCCGAAGAAATAAACAATCCAAACGCTCAATTCATAAAGAACCAGCAGAGGAAGGGCCATCAAAAGCTGCGATACGATGTCGGGACTTGGAGTAAGCACCGCAGCCAGGATAAAAATCAGCACTATCGCCCACTTGCGCTTTCGTCTCAAAAAGTCCGCACTGAGAATGCCAAGTTTTGCAAGAAAAAAGGCGAATACGGGAAGCTCGAATACGAGACCGAAGCACAACAGCATTTTTTCGGCAAATGACAGATACTTATCGATGCTCATCATGGGGGTGATGTAGGGAGAAGAGGGCGATGCGAAGAATTTAAAGGCTACCGGAACAACGACGAAATACCCGAACAGAACGCCGGAAACGAAGAACAAACTGGAAAAAAATATAACCGGCAGTATATACTTTTTCTCGTTCTCATAGAGGCCGGGAGCTATAAATCTCCATATCTGCCACAAAACGACCGGGGAGGCGAGGATCGTGCCCGCGATGAAGGACACCTCCATCTCGGCCAAAAAAGCCTCATAGGGGACCGTATAGATAAGCTTGTAAGGCTGCCCTGCGGGTAATGCCTTGACCCAGGGCATTATAAATATATCGAAAATCCTATCTTTGAAGCAATAACACAGGACGAAGCCAACACCTATGGCGAGGCCGCAAAGCAGTATCCTGCTTCGCAACTCCTCCAGGTGCTGAAACAGGGGCATTTTGTTTTCTTCGTCCGACATCTCCATTCCTGCTTACATGGAAAAAAAGGCTCCCTATAAGACCTATAAGACATATAGGACCTATACTTTCTCTATCGGCTCTTCAGGTGTACGCTCCACAGATCGAGTCTCTTCGGCCGGCCGTGCGCCGGCAGTTTCCGCTGCCGTGCCCTGGACCAGGGACTTCGACTCAGCCAGCGCGGTTTCGAGCGCTTCTTTGGGCTCATCATAAACGGCCGACTTGATGGCGCTCCCCTCGTCCGAGACGATACTGTTCATGAGGTGCCTTTTGAGGCTGACTTCCCTCTGGGCCGAACGAAATTCCTCCTTGAGTCCGCGAACGGTTTCGTCCTGGTCCATCGCGCTTTTCAGCTCATCCATCGTCCGTTTGAACTCGGCGTAACCGCGCCCGAGCGCCCTCGCCACATCCGGCAGCTTCTTGGGTCCCACCACCAGCAAAACGACGATCATAATCACAAGAAGGTGTTCAAAGCCGAACATGGATCACCCCCCGTTGGCGCCGCAAACCCTGTGCAGCTTTTTTCTATTCATTGGGCTTTGTGTCTGCGGCTTTGGCTTCGGCTTCGGGGGCCGGCTTGGTTTCTTCCTGCTGTTTAACGTCGGCGCCCAGCGCCTTTTTGAATTCGCTGATCCCTTTTCCCAGGCCGCTTCCCAACTCGGGCAATTTTTTGCCGCCTGCAATGATCATCACAATCGCCAGTAAAGCCGCCCATTCCAGTCCGTCCAGCATGGCTCATCCTCCAATGCTATTGTCTTGCATAGCTGTGTAATCCGCTCAAAAGGAAGTTTACCCCAAAATAGGTAAAGAGAACACACCCAAAACCGATCATTGACAGCCAGGCGACTTTTTCCCCTTTCCAGCCTTTGATATTACGCGAGTGCAGCACCGAGGCATAAATCAGCCAGGTTATCAGAGACCAGGTTTCCTTGGGGTCCCAGCTCCAGTATGAGCCCCAGGCCGAGTTGGCCCACACCGCCCCCGTTATTATTCCCACCGAAAGCCACAGAAACCCGAACAACACCATCTGGTAGTTGAACCACTCAAGCTGGGAAGCGCTTGGCAAAAGGCCCAGGACACCGCTTTGAGGATCGGGGTTGCCGCGATATTTTTTTTTCAGCAGGTATAGTGCGCTCAGCCCGAAAGACACGGCGAAAGCCGAATAGCCCAGAAAACAGGTTACTACATGAGCAATCAGCCAGTTGCTCTTGAGCGCCGGGACGAGCGGCTGAATTTTTGAACTGAGGTCTTTCGAAAAGGAGGCATACGCCATAGCCAGAAACGAAAAAAGCGCCGGCAATACCCCCAGGGCGCGTTGCCTGACGCGCCATTCAAATATCAGGTAGATAAGCATTATTGTCCAGGAAGCAAAGACCAGCGACTCGTACATATCGGCAAGCGGTATATGTCCGTAGCCCATACGGTAGGATTCCGCCCAGCGCAGTCCTATGCCGGCGGCCTGAATGAGCAGTGCGGCCCAGCCCGTAATCGTGCCTGCTTTGAGCAAAGGCCGGCAGCGAAAAATCGTACCGGACAGATAGAGGACCGTGCAAAAAAAGTATACGAAAGTAGTCAGACTGAGCAAAAGAGAACTAGTCATCAAAGCACCTTATCATCTGTATTCGCTACGCCCTTTTCCGGGCCGGGAAGGTCTTTTAGCCCCTGCTCGAGCCTCGTGCGCAGTTCGCCGAATTTTTCCTCGAAAACCTGCGGATTGCGGCTCGCTCTGCCTGCAAAGGTGACGATGGTTTTTTTCTTCTTTCCATCCGGTTCGATGCAGACCCACAGTTTCTTATGGCTCGAATAGAACGCCAAACCTATCGAAAGCGTGAGCAGAGTGAAACCGACCCATACTAGCCAGACTCCCGGGTCTTTTTTGACTTCGATCCCCGTATATGTGGTGCTTACGGCCTCGTTTACATGCACCAGGTAGTTTCCGATCACGTTTCCGTGGTACGGCCGGTCGACCAGGATCCAGTTGGCGGTAAAGTCCGTTTGCTGCCCGAGTTTGCCGTAGGCCAGTTCGATCGCGCGGCCGAACCCCAAAAGGTCCTCCTGGAAGCCGGCTATAAAGAGCATATGGTGGGTGCCGGGGATAGTCACCGGCTGTTGATACGGCAGCACCATGGAGATCTTTTTGCCCGATTTCCGGTCGGTCAGTTCGATTACGGCCTTTTTTAGAATGGTCCCGTAGGTAGCCTGGTAAAAGGTGATGCCTTTGTATATCAACGGGTGGTTGACAAGGATCGATTTGCTCAAGATTTTTTTGCCGTTCTCGATTATCTCCAGCTCGCTTTTATACTTTTTGGGCATACCTGTTTTGTAGAAAGAAACTTTGAATTTGTCGCAGCGAACGGAGAACGGAAGTTTCAAAGCGTTTTCGCCACCGGCCAGAAAGACGGTGTTGGAGGTTTCACCCTGGCTCAGATCCATGGCGCCCTTAAATCCCAGGATTGATCCCACCAGGGCCCCGGCGAGGATTACCAGCACGCTCAGGTGGGCCACATGGACCATAAGCCTGCTCCATCGCCCGGTTTCATTGAAGGCGCAATAGACGCCTTCGCACTTCACGGGCGACATCGGGCCGAAAGTTTCGCCTGCGACGCTTTCCACTACATCCCGAGTTCTTTCGAAGGAAAGGGTTGTGGCGATGGAGCCGCTAAGAGCAAATTGGGACAGTTTGCGCGAACTGAAAGGAGCTTCGGGCTTTCGAAGCATACGGATGGTCTTGGGAAGCCTGTCGATGGTGCATGCGACAAGATTTACGCATAGCAATACGAGCAAACCGCTGAACCATGTGGAGTGGAAAATGTCGTTCAGGCTCAGTAAATGGA
>JAJYTC010000154.1 GCA_021793275.1 Deltaproteobacteria bacterium
TTGGAGAATATACCAACTGCATGGCGTGTTGTCAATTCTAACAACAGTAATCAACGGCATGTGGAATAAGGTCGCGGTGCCGCCCATAGATTCCAATGAAAATCTCTACCAGCTTGAAAGGCACTCCCGGGAAGGCGCCTGAGAGGCCATGCTTTTGCCAAGGGGATAGTGCACCTGGTCCGAGCCGGCCTCGAGGGGCGGCCTGCAGCTTTTCCCGGGAAATCCCTCAATATCGGACTATTGTATAATATATCTAAAATCCCGCCTGGATGCAGGGCTGGGCAAACAGTGATCAACAGAAAAACGTCCGCTATGAACTAGCCCGATGATAGCCCGATGAGACACCGTGTGGGACCTTCTATTATTGGAAACATCAGGAACCATCAAAGAGGTATTTTTACCACTTTTTCAGACAAACGTTTTAATCGTTGATTGTTAACCAGGAAGGCGTAGTATAAAATACTTGACCGTTTTTATTGAAATTACATATTTTCCCCTGCTTGCTTTTTTCTATGCGGCGCACTGAAGTTCGCCGTTTCACATAAACAACCTGAGGCAGTTAATTATTCAACTTTTCTCATCTGGAAGGAGGGCATTGATGAATGCGCTGACCCTCGTGGTGGTGGCTTTGTGTGTTTTTGCCCTGGGATACCGTTTCTACGGCATTTTTATAGCCAACAGGGTACTGGGAGTAGATTCGAAAAGGACAACCCCGGCCCATGCGCTCGAGGATGGGATAGATTATTCTCCGACCAACAAATATGTTCTTTTTGGTCATCATTTTGCGGCCATCGCTGCCGCAGGCCCCCTGCTCGGACCGGTTCTGGCGGCTCAATTCGGCTATCTGCCCGGCGCCCTATGGATCATTATCGGGGCAGTCGTTGCCGGTGCGGTGCACGATATGGTCATTCTTTTCGCTTCGATGCGCCACAATGGGAAAAGCATATCGCTCATCGCCGAATCGGAGATCGGAAAGTCAGCCGGAGTCGTAGCCGGCTTCGCCGTGATTTTCATTCTTATCCTCACCCTTGCCGGGCTTTCACTGGCTGAGGTAAATGCGATGATGAAAAGTCCCTGGAGCGCCTACACCGTCATCTGTACCCTGCCCATCGCCATTATCATGGGTATCTGGATGCACAAGATCAGGTCTGGAGACGTGGCGGGAGGAAGTGTCATCGGCGTCGCGCTTCTGGCCTTGGTTATCATCACCGGCCCTTTTATAGCAGCTAATCCCGTCCTCTCGAACTGGTTCAACCTGTCAAAAGATCAATGCGCCATTTTCATTGCCGTCTATGGTTTCGCTGCATCGGCCCTGCCTGTCTGGCTGCTCCTGCTGCCGCGCGATTATCTTTCAACCTATCTTAAGCTTGGGACAATCACGGCGCTTGCCCTTGGTATTGCGATAGTCCATCCGTATCTGCAGATGGGGGCTTTAACCAAATTTATCCACGGCGGCGGTCCGCTTATCGCTGCTCCCGGTACGGTTTTTCCATTCCTGTTCATCACCATTGCATGCGGCGCTTTATCCGGTTTTCACGCAATAATAGGCACCGGAACTACGCCCAAGATGCTCAATAACGAGAGGGACATCATCTTTGTAGGCTACGGCGCGATGCTCGCAGAAGGATTTGTCGCAATAATGGCCCTGATTGCCGCCTGCGTGCTCGTTCCCTCCGATTATTTCGCGATCAATGCCTCCGCTGCAGCTTACAAGGCCCTTGGCATGACGCCCGTACACCTCCCGCAATTGGCGAAAATGGTCCACGAACATATCCAGGGCAGGCCGGGCGGCGCGGTTTCGCTCGCGGTTGGTATGGCCTACATATTCAGCTCGATTCCTTACATAAAAGGGCTGATGGCTTACTGGTATCATTTTGCGATCATGTTCGAGGCCGTGTTCATCCTGACGGCCGTCGATGCGGGAACACGGGTGGGAAGATATATGCTTCAGGAAATGATCGGAAAGGTGATTCCAAAATTTTCCGAGAAAAGATGGATACCCGGCATAGTGTTAACAAGCGCCCTGTTCACCTGCACATGGGGATATTTGGTCTACACCGGCAATATTGCGATAATCTGGCCGCTGTTCGGCATGAGCAACCAACTGCTTGCCGCTTGCGCCCTGATCGTTGGAACGACCATGATCATAGCGATGGGTAAAATGAAATACTCATGGATCACCGCCGTTCCCGGCATCCTGATGCTGCCCGTTACAATGTCGGCAGGCTACTACCTGATAGAGGTCAACCTCAAGCTGGCCAATTACCTGCTGGTCTGCTTTGCTGCGTCGCTCATGATTCTGATGGCGATTGTTTTCGTCCTGGCTTTCAGAAAATGGTATTTGCTGGGCCGGGAGGCGAAAGCCGTCGATACAATGATGCCAACCGCAACCTAGCCGCTCAGGCGACATCTATGAGGTCTCACTCCGACCCGGGCGGAAAAAGACCCGCCCGGGCCACCCCTCACATTGAAACCGAAAGTGGCGTCAATCAAAATGGCCGACAGAAAACAGAATCCATCTCAGACGGCCTGCGCACCTGATCGAGCTCTACCGATCATATCCGCGGCGGCTCACTCGCGCTTTCAGTTTTTCGGCGTAAAGCCGCGAGCCTGAAAAAAACCGGGCATCCCCGCCGCAAGCGGCAGGGATGCTCGAAAAGATAAGGCGATTTGGATAAGAAATAAATTTCGCGGAAAGTCCCCGGGACCGTCAGGCGATGGCGGAAAGCCCGGACGAAAGATAGGGTGATGGAATTGTGACCGGTGTTTGAGCGGCGTATTCTTTCCCATCCATCAGCTCGGCAAGGAAACGGCTGTGGAGCGTGTGACCCGCTTTGCGGACCTCGAATTTTCCCAGCACCGGCAGCCCTGTAAGGGCCAAATCGCCTATGAAGTCGAGAATCTTATGGCGTACGCATTCGTCCGAATAGCGAAATCCATTCACATTGAGCACTTCGTTGTCGTCGAAGACCACGGCGTTTGACAGGGAACCCCCACGGATCAACCCCATTTGCTGAAGCCGCAGCACGTCCTTTAGAAACCCGAACGTCCGCGCTTTGGCTATCTCCCTGCCGAAACTGCCGTTTTTCAGCTCCCAGGAGTATTCTTGTTTCCCAACCCGTGGATGAGGAAACTCGATTTCGTAGTGCACCTGGAAATGGTCGGCAGGGGTTGCAATTATCGACGAATCGCCTTCCTCTACGACTACGGGCTTCCTGATGGTCAGGTAGCGCCTGGCCCCGTCCTGTTCCACGATGGTCGCCTTCTGGATCAGCTTGACGTAGGGAGCCGCGCTTCCGTCGAAAATCGGCGCCTCCGGACCGTTCAGCTCTACCAGCGCATTATCGACCCCGCACCCATAAAGGGCCGCCATGAGATGTTCGACGGTGGAGACGGCTATGCCTGCCGAGCCAATGGTGGTTGCCTGGAATGTATCGATTACGTTGTTGTAGTGAGCGCAAATAGCGGGACTGTCCGGCACGTCCGTGCGTTGAAACCGGATCCCGTGATCCGGAACCGCCGGTTTCAAAACCAGAGCTACTTTAAGACCGGAATGCAGCCCGACTCCGCTGCACCATACCGCTTGACCGATGGTGTGTTGTTTGAAATGAATCACGCCCCCTGTAACCTCCCCGCCGCTCCCTGAGCATCTTTCGTGCCAAAAACGTTTCCATGGCCGTTCGATGCCCTAAAACGAGTTGGGAGGTACTCTTACATCTATCGGCAGGAAATGGCAAGACTTGAGTAGAAATCCCAAGTGTGGGGAAAATGATACACAAAAAGAAGATGTGTGTCTTTTTTGCAACACGTGCCGCGCCGAAAACTACAGACCCCACGGGGCCTCAGGCTTCCGTACCGCTTGATTGTTACCATGAAATATTTGATACTTGTGAAGCGAAACCCGATCCATTTTCACGACCGGCTAGAAGTTGCACTATAACATTTTTAATTCATCCGGAGTCCTCATGAAACTAGACCAGTTTCCCCCTGAAGTGCAAGCATCCGTTATCCCGAAGATCGGCGGGAAATATCTTTACCGCTGCCTCGGATGCGGGAGCCTTTTCGGCATCGAAGAACTTCTCTACACCTGCCCGAAGTGTGATTCGGTCCTTCTTATAGAAGATATCCAATGGGAGCGACTAAAAGAAATCCCGGGCGAAAAATGGCGCAAAATTTTCGATTACAGGAAAATGTCGAACCTGCCGGCCCTTAGCGGAATATACCTTTTCCATGAACTGATAGGATCGATAATCCCCCTGGAAGACATTGTCTATTTGGGCGAAGGGCGAACACCGGTGGTTTCCGCCAATGCAACCATGAAAGAGTGGGCCGGGATGCAATTCTGCTACAAAAACGACGGCCAAAACCCGAGCGCCTCTTTTAAAGACCGCGGGATGGCGAGCGCCTTCAGCTACCTCAATTATCTCATAAACAAACGGGGCCTCAGAGACGTACTGGCGATCTGCGCGTCAACCGGCGATACATCGGCATCGGCTGCCCTTTATGCATCGTATCTGTGCGGGAATGTAAAGTCGGCCGTTCTTCTGCCCGGGGGCAAGGTCACTCCACAACAACTCGGCCAGCCGCTCGGAAGCGGTGCGCGGGTCATCGAGATTCCGGGTGTCTTCGACGATTGCATGAAGGTCGTCGAATATCTCTCGGAAAACTTCTCCGTTGCTCTCATGAATTCAAAAAATGCCTGGCGGATCCTGGGCCAGGAATCTTACAGCTATGAAATCGCACAGGCATTCGACTACGAAGTGGGAGGGCTGGCGGTCGTTGCGCCGATCGGAAACGCCGGCAATATAACGGCGATAATGGCGGGCTTTCTCAAAATGCACGATCTGCGCATCATAGACTCACTTCCCGCACTGATCGGAGTCCAATCCGAGCATGCAAACCCGGTTTACCTCTACTATCTCGAACCCGAAAAAAACAGGAGGCAATTTCGTCCCGTGACCGTGCGGCCGAGCGTCGCCCAGGCGGCGATGATCGGAAATCCCGTTTCCATGCCGCGAGTGATTAAGCTGGTCGAACAGTACCGTAAGATTGCGGGTGAAGAATCCGTTAGATTCGTTCAGATATCCGAGCAGGAAATCATGGACTCCATGCTGTTTGCAAACCGAAACGGCCATATCGCCTGCACCCAGGGAGGCGAATGCCTGGCGGGCATCAGGAAGGCCGTAGCGGAGAACAAGATTGACAGGAACCGCACGGCAGTCCTCGATGCGACTGCTCACGCGCTCAAATTTGCCGTCTTCCAGGACAAATACTTTATGGATGCCTTCGAGCCCGAATTCGAGATCGCGCCGAAAAAGGAGATGCGAAACGCCCCCTTCTCCCTCACTCTTCCCGATTCGGTGCCGAGCCCGGCAGGCGGAAAGCTCGGCCCCGAAGAGTTTCAAAAGTTCGTAGAATATACTGCATCGATAATTGCAGATATACTGGAACTCAAACCGCTTCGCTGAAAATTCAGCACCACCGGTCACGGCTGTTGGGGTGCAGGTGCATGTCTTTGGGCGTCGGGACGACTCCTGCGACAACACAACGTTCGATCAGCTCACGGGCGGCTTCCGCCAGGGCCTCTTCGGTCCCGGTCCACTTCAAAGATGCGTTCTCCAGCGTGGGCGCCTCCCCCGCATCCATGAGAGCGCAAAGCAGTATATAGAGCGAGGTCGCCTCGACGCTGATTTTAAGGTCGAATACGGCGCGGTCCATGTTCATGTTTGCATGCATTTTTTCTACTCCGATTGATTGCTTTCCGAAACGGAAGCTGCCGCGGCCAGCAAAGCGCGGACGAAGACATTTGCAAGAGCCCAGATAAGGTCCAGCGAGCTGAGGTGCGCCGCAATCGTCTCGTCGAAAAGGAGGTGGCAGGAAGGCTCGAATTCTTCGTCCCGTTCCCAGAAGATCAAAAGAAAGGGGATTCGGGGCAAGATCCTGAACCGGTAGGAAATACCGGCGGTATCGGTCTTTTCGCCCCCTATGCTCCGTGCCGCGGCGTCCAGAAGACCGGGTCGGCCGTCGAAGGCGGCCACCAGCGAATCCATCGGAAGCGCATGCGCGGCGGTAAAAAACAGGCTTCCGCCCGGCAGGTCCTTCTCGCTTACCCATTTATCGGTTGGAACTTTATTGCTGGCGTGCAAAAGATAGTGAACGACCGCCAGGTCGAGCTGGAAATCCCGTGAAGCGTCTCCCGGGCCGCCGACCACTTCGATCTCTTCGGTTTCGGGACGACACAAAACGGCAGTGTTTAAAAATGGAACGGCATAGACGTTTTTTGCAGAGTCGAATTCGGCGATGGTCCTCGATGCAATTTCCCGCGGATCGGCTTGCCGCAGAGCATCCCACAACTCCGCTTCGACCTGCAGATCGGCAAGCTGTTCGACTACCTGGTTCAGCTTCTGCCCCGATTTGTCCCGTTGCGCAGGACTTCCCCGTTCGATCTGTGATTCACCGGACGGCAAAAGATCCACCTCATCCTTAATTTCGGTCAGCTCCGATATGATTTCACGCGCCAGGTCGGCCTTTTCCTTCGGCACCATGATGCGCCCCCAGCCTTTCTGGGGAACGAAAATATTCGAATAGGCAGTCTCCATGAACTGCCTGACGATCACGGGTATCCCTTCCTGCTTCAAAGCATCGGTGATCACATCTGCTTCGAAGCGGTCCGAAAGGGTATGCACTTTCACATATTCGATTTCCCGTTCAGCCAATCGCCCTCGTCCCTCCTTAAATCTCGTCCTGTTCGAATCCTTTTCCGCATATTGTATTCCTGTGCCCGCCAAAACTCAAACATAAGCGGGCGAATTCTTCAGATACCCCCCCGAGGCTTCTGGCTATAAGCCTGATTTAGGTGTATATAAGCTCAAAAAAAACGGCTTTTAAGGCCCACTGCGACAGGAGGCTTTATGAATATTCTGGTTACTGGCGGGGCAGGATACATCGGTTCACATACCTCCAAGCTTTTGAAAAAAGCCGGACACCTCCCGGTGGTCTTCGACAATTTGTCAAACGGCTGGGCCGAATGGGTAAAGTTCGGGCCTTTTGCTTTCGGCGACATCCGCGACGAGGAGGCCCTCTTCCGCACTTTGACCGGCTTCAAAATCGAAGCGGTAATCCATTTCGCCGCAAAGGCCTACGTGGAAGAATCCACCCGCCTGCCTGATGTCTACTTCGATAACAACGTAAGCGGCACCATATCGCTCCTGAAGGCCATGAAGCGGGCAGGGACCAAAGTCCTGGTATTCTCGAGTTCGTGCGCCACATACGGCAATGCCCAAACGCCGACAATCCGCGAAGACCATCCGCAGGCGCCCACCAACCCCTACGGCCTGTCCAAACTGATGTGCGAGCAGGTGATATCGACTACTGCTCCGGTGCTCGGGCTGCGTTACGCCATGCTGCGCTATTTCAACGTCATAGGAAACGATCCCGAGGGGGAGATTTTTGAGAGACACGAACCTGAAACTCACGTCTTGCCAAACCTTATTCGCGCGGCAATGTCGGGCGGCGCCTTTCGCCTTTTCGGGACAAACCACGCGACGCCCGACGGAACGGCGGTGCGCGATTACGTGCACGTGATGGACCTTGGGCTCGCGCACATCAGGGCAATCTCGGAGCTCTCGACCCGCGAGCGGCTGGTTTCCAACGTCGGCACCGGCGCAGGGGTCTCCGTGCGCGAACTGGTGGCTACAGTCGAAAAAGAACCGGGCGCCAGGGTGAATGTCGAAGAAAAGCCGATCAGGCCCGGAGACCCTCCCTGCCTTGTCGCCGACAATGGATACCTGCTCACCTGGTTCCACCACGATTTCAAGCCCGTCGACCAGGCCGTGCGCGAAATGGCGGCTACGATCCGCGCCGGGAGCTGAGCGCCTGATTGTTTCCTCATCGGAATAATTGGCGACAGATCGTGTCCGGGTCTTCATGAGGAAGATGACAAATTCGCCCGGCGACCCCGTTCCCCTGTTTTTGCAAGTTCCAGCTAGGAGAGAAACACATCATAAGTCATCCTGAGTTTTGTTCCCCTCGTAGACGACCTGGGCATGGTTGATTGCGGCCACAAGGGAAACCCCTCCGATAACATTGCCCAGCAGAGTTGGCAGCATGAACCTGACGAAATAATCACCCCATGTGGCAGCTCCGACTACAACGGCGTAAAAAACGCCCACAGACCCCGCTATAATGTGTGAAAATCCTGCGATTCCGATTATGTAGGTGATGATTATTATGACCCACAGGCGGGAGGTTTTGGCGAACGGAAGCAGCCATTTCAATAATGCGATAAGCCAGCCCGCAAAGACAGCTCTCAGCAGAATTGACAAAAAATCTCCCTCCATGTCTTTTAGGCCAAGCACTCTGAAGTCTGCCCGAACCCTCGGTTTTAAAATGGCGGTGTGTCCGATGGTCCATGCAAAGATGAAAGTTCCGATCAAATTTGCAGCAAGTACTACGATCCAGAGCCTTAACGCCTGCACAAGCAGGTTCAGGCTCGGCTTTCGAAGCACTGGAAGGATGGGGGTAAGAGTATTCTCGGTGAATAATTGCTGCCTGCCTAGTATTACTATCAGAAAGCCCACGCTGTATCCCAGCTTCGAAATAAGCGGACGCCATCGCACGTCCGGCAAATAAGAGTGCAGAACAGCCTCCGTCACGAGTGAAAACCCCATGGAGAGCCCTGCCGCAAGTCCTGACCAGAAGAGCGCCGAATTTGGCCGCTTGAGCTCGTCTTCGCCCTCCATTCGGATCGCCTCGTATATGATGGCCGCTCGTGGCGCCCTTCTTCTCAAGGCCTCCTTGAACTCGGGCGGCTTTAGCGGTGAGTCGGACGGAATTCCCTCCGCCTCTTTACCCCGATCCAATCCAAATAATGCCATAATGTGCAACCTCTGGAACGAAAGTTTTTCAAATGAATATAATAACGCCCGCGTATCAAAGAAGCTACCCATGGAGATCATTGGGAGCAGACGGGCAAAGGCGGGGGCTTAACTAAACACAGTGAAAATTGAAACGGTTAGAGCAGCCGTCGGGATAGTCCGCGCTGAACTCAACCGTTAACAGAGCATGGGGCGATCAGCCAATTCTTCTCCACGGGTTTTCAGGGGCAGAGCTAGCCCGTGCGAAAGATCACGGGTGACGCACGATGAGCTTGCAAATGGCCGAAAATTGCGGCAGGATAGGCACGCCTATTGAAATTCTCAAAATCGCCGGCCGGAATGGAGGCGTCGGAAATGATCGGTAATCTTTCCTTTGAAAAGAAAAATTGGCCCGACGGCTCTTGAACCGCACGACTGGCTGATTCAGCGTTGTGTGGGGCAGACGGATTTGCCTGCGGGATTCAATTGGCCGGCCATCCATCGGTTTCCATTGGACACACGCGCCCGCTGTGAGGTAAAGGTGCAAACGCCGTTGAGTGGATCAGCGGAAGGTGAACGATGGCGCATGAAGTCTAGCTGCGCCGTGTCGCGTTTCCGCGGTTATGGTTTTTCCGTTTAATTCTATCCAAGAGGGAAGTCTAATGGAGAGAACGCTGTCAATAATCAAGCCGGATGGAGTGAGCAAAGGGGTGGCCGGAGAGGTCATAGGCCGCATGGAGAGGGCCGGAATCAGGATTTGCGCCATGAAAATGGTGCGCCTGACGCTTGAGCAGGCGAGGCTGTTTTACGCGGTCCACAAGGAGCGGCCGTTTTTCGAGTCGCTTACTCAATTTATGACCTCGGGCCCCATAATTGCCATGGTGCTTGAGGCAGAGAACGTCATAGTGAAAAACAGGGATCTCATGGGGGCGACCAACCCCAAAGAAGCATTGCCTGGTACTATCAGAAGAGATTTTGCGAGCGATGTGGAAAAAAATATCGTTCACGGTTCGGATGGCCCGGAGACGGCCGCCCAGGAAATAAAGTTCTTCTTTAGCGACCTCGAAATCCAACATTAGAAATAAACCGGCATCAACAACCCGCTTAGGAGGGGGGACAGATGAGAGCCTGGAGTCAGAGGGAGAGACTGGAAGCTGCGACTGCGGCATTTTTCGTTGCTTTTGTTTGTGGCTGCACTCCGTTGCATACGACTACCCCGGGACAGCAGCCCTCCGCCCCCCATGTCAGTCAAACGCGAGGTGTGCAGCAGGCTGGGCCTGCAGCATTTGATGTCCCCTACATCCCTGCGCCAACCCACATTAACCTGTGCGGCGAGCCCGTGCCCTTGAACAGGGAAGCCGTGGATGAGCGTTTCGACAGGGAATTCACGATTGTCGTTTATAATCACGCCCAGGTGTATCTTTGGCTGCAGAGAATGCCGCGCTATTTTCCGCTGATCGAACAGCGGCTCCAGCACTACGGTTTGCCCGATGATTTAAAGTACGTGGCCATTGCGGAGAGCGACCTGCTTCCAGATGCGTATTCTCCAATGGGCGCCGCAGGACCATGGCAGTTCATGGCCAGCACAGGCGCCGCCTATGGGCTTTCGCAATCCCAGTGCGTAGATGACAGATACAGCCTCCTGCGTTCCACCGACAGCGCGTTCCGGTTGTTGAGAAACCTCTATGATAAATATCACAGTTGGCCGCTGGCCCTTGCGGCCTACAACTGCGGCGGCAAGCGTTTGAGCGATGCAATGCGGGGCGACGGTACTCACGACTACTATGACTTGTGTCTGCCCCCGGAAACCGAGCGCTACGTTTTTCGAATTCTCGCAATTAAGGCGGTGTTGAGCAATCCCGGCAAGTACGGCTACTACCTGCCGCCGCAGTACGGATACAAACCCTTCCGAAAGGATTGTGTGACCATAACGCTGCCTGGGCCCATGCCGATACGAACGATAGCTGACGCGGCGGGCACCAGTTTCGCCGAGATCAAGCGTCTCAACCCGATGTTGCGCTCGGATCACATACCTGCGGGCACCTATGAGATCAATATTCCTCAAGGGACGCGCGAGGCGTTCGAGCGCAACTTCAAGCCCGCCGCGTCCGAGATCCTGCTTGCGGAGAAACAGGCGCCTCCGGTATATGCTCGGTCTGCCGGGCACAGGGCCAACCGGTACGCTCGATCTCGGTCGGTAGCTGTGGCCCGGGGGGCGAAGAGAAGGTGGCGGGTGGCCAGGCGGGAAGTCAGACCGGTGAGGGCGGTGTCTCGCAAAGTGAGACTGGTGTCTTACAGAGAGAGGACTCTGGCCTACAGAGTAAAGCCAAAGAGCAGATTGGTCGAGGAGCGCCGCCGCGTAGCCC
>JAJYTC010000155.1 GCA_021793275.1 Deltaproteobacteria bacterium
AAAATTTTTACGAATGCCTCCGTCGAAAAAGTCCGCATGGAAGGGCGGGACAGAAAGATCGTGGTTGCCACCGCTGAGGGGAAAAAAGAGATCGTCGCCGCCCAAGTCGTTCAAACGGTGGGAAGAAGGCCGCATTTTGCGGAGTTGGACATCGACAGGGCCGGCCTTAAGACCGAAGGCGGCAGAATCGCGGTAAACGGCGGAATGCAGACCAATATCCCTCACATTTATGCCGTAGGGGACGTAACGGGAGGAATCATGCTGGCGCACGTGGCCATGCCGAAGCCGAATGCGCAGCGCTAAACGCGATGGGACATCATGCGTCTGTTTCCTGCCGGGCGGTTCCCCGCTGCATCTATACTTCGCCCGAGGTAGGCTGCGTAGGCCTGACCGAGAAGAAGGCTGCGGAGGAAAAAGGCTGCGAAGTGCAGGTCAGCCGATTTCCTCTGCACGCGGTGGGCAAGGCCTTGCTGATGGACGAGGCGGAGGGAATGATCAAGATAGTCGCAGACAAGCGGTACGGGGAAGTCCTGGGGGTTCACATCATCGGCGCACACGCAACCGAACTGATCGCCGAAGCCGTGCTTGCAATGGATCTCGAAGCAACGGTGGAAGAGCTTGCCCACGCGATTCATCCCCATCCCACCTTGTCCGAAGCTATGGGCGAAGCGGCCATGATGCTGAGCGGAGGCGCGCTGCATCTACCGTGAAGACGGGCTTCGTTGCGGCTCCCCTCCGGCATTATGCCGTTGAATAGGGTAAATATCAGGGGAGGGCCCCCATGCGGGCCCCCGATGTTGTAGACTCAGGCAAATGAAGATAGATTTTGGCGCCAGGGGCGCGGGCCTGCCGGTCGCACGGCACGTCGTTTGCGGCACGGCCGCCCCGCGCTTTTGCCCTTCGCCTTTTCAATAGCAAGCGGCGCCCCTGATGGGGAGTTCGACGAGGCCCTTGCCGGGAACGCAATTGACACCGTTCTGGTTTTTTAGCCAGAGCTCCAGCTCCACCCAGCCTTTTCCTTCTCCGATATTTTTCCCCGTGATCCTGCCTCCGCAGACCAGCGTGTCGCCGGGAATCATGAAGTTGCGAAACTGGATCGAGAGCTTGCGAAGACCGCCCTTTTCTCCGGCCCAGTCGGTGAGCAGTTGCACGTAATAGTCCCCGGCCATATTGCCCGGCGCCACCACATCGGGAAGTCCGCGCCGCTGAGTCGCGAAGGGGTGATCGAAGTGAATTCTGTCCATGAGCCAGACGGTGGCCAGGTACATTGTTATATTGACGGTATTGACCGATTTCTTCAGCGCGGGGACTTCCTGGCCGACGCTCACATCTTCGTAATAGAGCTGGTTTTTCATTGGTTAACCTCCTTTCTCGGTGAGGCTATCATGGTAATGCGGTGCCTGGCCAGCACTGCCCCCTTCTGATTGGTGTAGGTGAACTCCGAAGTGACGAAAACCAGTTTTCCGCTTTTGCCTTCCTTTTCACTCATGTCGACTATCTTGCCCTTCACGGTGACCTGGTCGTTTACATGAACGGGTTGAAGAAACTCCAATTCTTCCCCCCCGCGAACCCAGCCCAAAGTCCACACATCGGGGATGTTGGGGACCCCTACGAAAGATGAAAGACCGTCTTCACCCAATTCGCCTGCCCCTTTTTCCGAACCCGGCACGCCGACCGCCCAGCTGATGTAGTTGAGCGGGGCGGTCAGGCCGCCGTATTTGCCCTTCCTGGCGGCCTCTTCGTCAAAGTAGATCGGATTGAGGTCGTCTATAGCCAGCGCATAGCGTCGGATGTCGCGGGCCAAAACCGGTTCGCCCGTATATGGCCCCGTTTCCTGCCCGATGTATTTTTCCCAACCAAGTTCTTCCAATAAAGATTGCGCCATAAGTACTCCTTGAAAAATCGACTCGATCAAAACGCGGCAATGTCGATGTCGTTTAATGTGAAGCAGTCAAAACCCGGTGTGGCGACCCCTACACGAAAAGGGGGCCTTGCGGGATCGAGCGCTTTGCAAAGGCCGCAAACAGAGGAAGTGTCGGCGGCCGATTCATAAACCGGCTGGCTGGATTATTTATATTTGGGGTCGCGGGCCTTGTCAAGAAAAAATTGGCCGCCCTCGGTGTCGCAGCGAGGCGGCCTTGAAGGTAGACGGGCCAACCTCGTGTATCATCGAAGTCTTGTGGGTGTTTGGCAGAGCAATTTCTGCCCGATATTTTCTCCTTGACAAATGGAGGCGGCCTAAATATTGTGATTTAAAACCGGCTGGCCGGATGTATATGCGTCCCCGATGCGTTCGGCTTCTTCAAGATGCGCAAAGCGGAACGGATAAAAACATTCCCTATCATGCTCGAGTGGTCTTGCAGGCAAAACTCCATTCCGGGGAGATTAAGGTTTTGGAGAAAATCAGATACGCTTAAGCCTGGCGGCAAGGAGGGCGATTGGAAATGGGTCAGAAAAAGATAGAGGGAAAACTCAAAATAACCATGACGACCCCCACTCAGCAAAAGCTAAGGGACAAGACTGTTACCGCAAGAAAGTGGGCTGAGATGGTAAGGCCCGGCGATTGGATAAATCGCGGCGGTCCCGGTTCCGATACTCTTCCAACTATGGAAGCACTGTGTGCCCGTTTGGGTGAGGGGCCGGGGGATTTGAATCGCATCGAAATCTGGACCCAGGGCGGCATGATGAACGGGAGTAACTATTTTGTTGAGGCCGACCCGGAAGGAAAATATCATGTCAATCATGAGCAATTCCTGTTGCCTAAGATGCGCAGCGCGGCTGCAAAGGGTTACAAGGGTCTGGATTGGAAGCACTGGGGATGGGCAAGTGGAATGGATATCGATTATGCCCGCTTCTACCGCAAGGATAAGCTCAAGCGCGCAATGGATTGGGGTGTTCAGGCCGTTGCGGTGCCGGAGGGCGGCTATGTCAATGGCAGCTATGGCGTTAACAATTTCATGATAGTGGCCAAATCCTGTAAAAAGTTCGTGTGTGAGATCCGCGAAGATTATGCATGGTGCGAAGCGGGAAGAAACGTCGTGCTCCCCATCGATGAGGTCGATTATTTCGTTGAGGTCGACGTCAATGATGAAAAGTACCAGTGGCCCTATGTGAATGAAAAAGAGGCCAGACCTGATGAGATTCAGACTAAAATAGCGGAAAATATCCTGTCAATCATGCGTGACGGCGACTGTATCCAGGTCGGTATCGGCACGCTTCCAAGCGCCGTGGTTATTGCCCTGTCCAAATCCGGCCTGAGGCATTTGGGCGTACACACCGAAATGCTGGGTGAATTCGCCTTTACTCTTACAGAAGCGGGGGTGATCGATAATTCGAAGAAGAATATCGACATCGGAAGATGTACCTGGGCCTATCTCATGCCTTTGGATACACCGAGGTATTATGAATGGCTGCATCGCAATCCCTACTTTTGCGCCGCCGATGTGGGATGGACAAATAACATAACGACTCTCTCACAGCTTGATAACCTTGTTACCATCAACAACTTCGCCCAGATGGATCTGCGCGGTCAGGATTGTGCCGCCAATGTAGGCGGCCGCCCCCTTTCGGGTACGGGGGGACAGTTCGAGTTTGTCCTCGGCGCCTCGATGGCCAAAGGCGGAAGGGCCATCCTGGCCGCTACGGCCAGGGACGCAAGAGGAAAGTCACGCTTTGTTAACATGCTGGAGCCCGGCAGTATCGTCTCGGTTCCCGACTGGCTTGTGTCATGGGTGTGCACCGAGTATGGCATAGTCAATCTGATGGGCTGCACCGACGCCGAAAAGGCGAGGAAAATAATCAGCATTGCCCATCCCGATGATCGTGAGGATTTGGAAAAGGCGGCCCGGCACATGGGGCTAAAGCCAGATCACTGGATGTTTGAAAGCTGTCCGGACCGTCGCTTTCCAACCTCTGATGAACTCAGGGATCACAAATTCGGCTACGTCGATATGAGAGTCTCACCCCGCCCCATTGCCTGTGTAAACGATTGACAGCGGGTTGGAACCGGTCCCTGACGGGTTTGAGGTGCGCTTCGCCTGCCTTGATTAAAATGAGAGGGGAAAAATGGTCGAAATCAAGTTCCTTGCTCAAGTTGACACCGAAAAGTGCACGGGCTGCGGCAAGTGTGCGAACGTGTGCCCGACGCAGGCAATCCAGGTAAAAGATAAAAAGGCGCAGGTGGAGGACCCCCAATGCCTGGCCTGCCCAAATTGTGTAGACATATGCCCGGAAGAGGCGATCAGGAAAATTCCTCGCGTCGAGCCGCTGGTCTTCGGTGTCGATTACCGGGAGGTTGACCAGACGGAACTGGTCGAGCTTTGCCGCAAAGCTCACCTGCACCCCCAGCAGTGGCTCTGCCTTTGCACGGCCACCCGCGTAAGAGACGGCGCCGCCGCCGTTCTCAAGGGCGCAAAGACGCCCGAAGAGATAGCGCTTATGACGGGAATCCGTTCGGGGTGCTCCGCCTATTGCCTGATGACTTCGATGAGGCTGCTCGAAGCGTACGGCGTGGAGCTGGAACAGCCGAAAGGATACCGCTGGTATAAGACCACGCAAACGCTCTGGAACGTTTCTGAAGAGATGATCAAAAAATATCCCGGATACTTTCTGGAAGAGGACAAAGACGTATTCAGACCGTTTTAGAACGCCGTCTGGAAAGGATCGAACGCCATGCTGAACAAAGCTTCTCCATCCGTAATCAGAGATTCCAGGTACGGGCCTCCCGTGGGCAAACGCGCAGCCGATCTTCCCGGCATGGTGGGACTGGGGGTGGCGGCCATTTTTCCGGACATTCCAAAGGCGCTCTACGTCGAAGGCGGAGACGTCTCCATCATAAGGAAGGCTACGGAAAGTGCCCTGGAAAACGTCAAAATCGACATGATCCGCCCGCAGCATACGGTCAACATCCTCACTTCCCAGTACGGGTTCATGATCATGGGCGGCTACGCCTATGCGGAAATGGTCAAAACCATAAAGGAAGTGATCGAGCGCAAAACAGGTTGTTCCAACATCCGTTTGCGCGTAGCCACTGGATTCAGGATAAGGGAACCGGAAGAAATCATCAGACACTACAAACTCGACGAATTTTTCAAGGGAAAGGCTTCCCCCGCGCTGTTCCTGGAAAAGGGCGTGCCCATCGAGACCGAACTCGGGACCATGTACGGCCTGGCCAAAATTTATGATGCCGATTGGATCATCCATGCTCATCACGGGGAATTGAGAGAACTCGACATGCACCGCATGATGAACCGCGCCATAAAACCTTTTTCCATGTCCTATGCGAGGATGGAAACCAGGTCGATCCATCATATGAACTTCGGGCCGAGAAGCAGCAATATCATCCCCAAGCTTATATTCGAATCTCCATTCGTTCAAAGTAAATTCACCTTTGGCTGTTTTCTGCAGACCTCTCCGCAGGGAATTATCGGCGTGGATGCCGATAACGACATGTATGCGATAGATCGTCGCCTGATGGTGCTCGCATTCAAGTCCTACGGGAAAATTCGCGAACTGTATAACGAAATACGCGAATGCATAGCGGTTATGGACGGGCCCGGGGAGCCGAGGTATATGATCGGCGGCGGGACGACCTTCGGCAACCTTACCGAGGCGGAACTGGACCTGTTCGATCTCGATAACATACCGGTAAGCCTCGGCTACGGCCTCTATCAGTATCCTCCGCACCAGCCCAAATTGAAATCCGTCAATCCGAGCATCAAGGCCCTGGTGATGAATCATTTCTGGCTGGGGGTCCCGCAGTTGGAACTGGCCTCGCACATCCCGACCATACTGGTCGGCATGGATATGGCCGACCTTGTGGCTTCCGACTCCATGAATCATAAGTTTATCGATTATGTCGTTACCGCCGGAAATCTCGAAACCGCAATGACTTTTGCCCGGCGCCTGGCCAATACGGACAAGGTGATTGCTTTCGACGGGGCCTTCGGCGCGATCACCTGCAGCGAGCCCCTTGCCGAGTACTTCATCGAGCGCGCGCCGGTGGTGAGCGAAAGGGTTGACAACCAGCTCATGCCCGGGTGGCTGCGGCAAAGAGGGATCGACCCCGCGACGGTAAACGTTTAAAGATCTAAAGGCTTGAGATTATCGATATCAAAAACTGAAAAGGCTTTCGGGTGATGCCTGAATACGATTTGCTGAACAAGACGGAACTGAGCGTTAAAGGGATACGACTCGAAAACGCCGACTTGGGCCAAATCGCCAACGTGGTTGCGGAAGTGTTGGGATTAAGTCGGAACGACCTGCTGGTGACCGACGTCAGGGGCGACAATCTTGTCCTGGACATTTTAAAGAGGGGCCTGAACGCCGAAAATATCCTCGGTAAAGACAGGGAGATTCTGCAGTCGCTGTCCCGGCTGGCGGGCGTGGAAATATCGGAAAATGCATCGGTCGATTCCCGCGGATTGCTGGGTTGGGTGGCCGTCGATCCCGAAGAAGTAAAAGAGGCCATCAAGAAATCGGGAAAGATGGCCGAAGAATTGCGCCGGAGACTCGCCCGGACGGCGGTGGTCTTTGCCACCGGCACAGAGCTTGCCAACGGCCAGGTGATGGACACCAACAGCCCCGCCATCCGGGACAGGCTGGTCTCCGAGGGCTACTCCGTAAAATTCGGCCCGACCCTCAAGGATGACGAGCTTATTATCGCGGGGCATTTGAGCCAGACGGTCGAAGAGGGCTACGGCCTTGTCCTTACCACGGGCGGGGTCGGCGCCGAGGACAAGGACCGCACCATCGAGGCGGTGCTTTTGCTCGACCCGGATGCCGCGACCCCCTCCATCGTAAAGTATGAACTGGGAGTGGGAAGGCATAAACATAAAGACAGCGTTCGAATAGCCGTGGGACAGCTTTTCGACACCTTCATCGTCGCCCTGCCCGGCCCGACCGACGAGGTTTTGCCGGGCATCAACGCCCTGGCCGAAGGACTCAATGCGCCCGGGGTCTCCAAGAATGCGCTGGCCGAAAAGATAGCGTCAGTTCTTAGAAAAAGACTCTACGAAAAAACTCATGAGGCGGCATTCAGTCAGAAGGTTACGGTCCCAACCCCCTAATTGCCCGGGACCCGAGGCACAGGCGCTCGTCGCCATGCTTTTTGATGGCCGATAACGGGCAAGGCTCGCCAAAAGGCCCCAGCGACAGCGTGAGCGGGTGGGCCGGAAAAATTACGCCGGCAGTTTCACGCGCCGGTATCGATGGACTTGAACAAGTCGGCGTACTGTTCGCGCATCGTTTTCTTGCTAAACTTGCCGACGCTTGTCTTGGGAATGGAATCGACAAAAAGTATTTCGTCGGGCAGTTGCCATTTGGCGAAGCCGGGGCGGATGAATTCGAGGATGTCTGCCTTTGTGATCTTGTCTTTTGTCTCCGCCTTGGGGACCACCAGCGCGACGGGTCTTTCCTGCCATTTGGGGTGGGGCAGGCCGACCACGCTGGCCTCGAGGACGCCGGGGTGGGCCATTATGGCGTTTTCCAGGTCAATCGACGATATCCACTCGCCGCCGCTCTTGATCATATCCTTGACCCTGTCGGTTATCTTTACATATCCATGCCGGTCGACGGTGCCGGCATCCCCGCTGATCCAATAACCGTCCCTGAAGCAATCCGCAGTGCGCGGATCGTTGTAGTAGCTCGATGCAATCCATGGCCCCCTGATCAGCAACTCGCCAACGGTCTGCCCGTCACGGACCGTTTCCTTGCCGTCTGCGCCCACAATCTTCATTTCGACTCCGGCCACGGGCAGTCCCTGTTTTTTCTGATTCTCCCATTGCTGCTCTTTCGACCATCCCCGCAGCGAAGGTTTCAAGTGGTTTACGGTGACTACCGGAGAGGTTTCTGTGGCGCCGTAGGCATGTATGAATTCCGCCCTGCAAAGCTCCCAGAATTCTCTCATCATGGCCAGCGGCGGCTCGGTTGCCCCGGAAGCGATACGCAATCCGCTAAAGTCGGGTTTTTGCGGCATGGTCCGGATATAGTGGAGCATCGGCATGAAGAGGGCAGGGGCCCCTGCTGTGACCGTAGGTTTTTCCGACACGATCAGATCTACCAGCCCCCCGGTTGTATCCAAAGTATATCGGCCGCTGAAAACCAGTTTTGCCCCCGTCATCGGGGCCGCAAGCCAAAAGCCCCAACCCTGGGCATGGAACATGGGGACCATCTGGAGCAGCACGTCGGAAGCGCTTATGCTGAACGACAGCGCAACCGCGGTTGTGTGAAGATAAATCGAGCGATGCGAGTAATATACTCCCTTGGACTTTCCGGTCGTTCCGGAAGTGTAGCAGGCGCTGTAGGCGGACTTTTCGTCAATCATCCGCCATGGGTAGTCGGGCGGTTCGACGCTTAAGAGTTCTTCATAGCTCGACAGGGGAGACAGGGTGGTCCCGACGGCCCCGAGGTCCTTGTCCGTAATGACGATAAATCCTTCGACTGTATTGACTTTGTTTGCGATCGCTTCGATCACGGGGAGAAGCGAATCGGTAACAAAAATAAACCTTGTCTCGCTGTGGCCGACGACGTAGGCGATGTCTTCGTGCCCCAGTCTCGGGTTCATCTGTAAAATTACGGCCCCGATGCCCGAGATGGCCATGTAGAGCTCGAAATGCCTGTAGGTGTTCCAGTCCATGACGCCCACGCGGTCGCCCGGTTTGACGCCGAGCCTTTCCAGGGCGTTGGCCAGCTTGCACACCCTCTCGTAGGCCTCTTGGTAAGAGTACCGGAAAATGGATCCGTCTTCCCGTCTCGATGCGACTTCCACCTCGGGATACACCGAGGATGCGTGCCGCAAAACCGAGATGGTGTTCAGTTGGTAATCATCCCCGGTCGTTGCCGGAAAACCGCTGATTAATTGAAAACCCATGTTCCTCCTCCTTACGAAAAGTTAGATCCGATGAGCCTCGCATAATTTAGTGGTCCCTGGTCGTATTTGGCCGGCCTTACCTTTCTGCCGCCTCGCCCCTCAACCTGGCGCATATATTTGCAATATAGCAGACTTTAGTCCGCCGTTTTGTTGTTTTTTTTATAGCGATAATGCCCCGGGTCTCCTACTGCAGCATCAACTGCTTTTCGCGGAGCCTTTTGATTTCATCGCGCAGGGCTGCGGCCCTTTCGAACTCGAGGCGGGAGGCGGCTTCCTTCATTTCCTTTTCAATGGCCAGGATCTGTTGGTCGGGTGAAACGGCGCCCTCGGTATCGAACTCGGTCTGCGGTTCGAAGACAAATTCGGAATCGCGCGGCCTCAGCCGGTATTCCGCGAGGATGTCCGAAATCTCCTTTTCCACCGATTTCGGGACTATATTGTTTGCGGCATTGTATTCGAGCTGCTTTTTTCGTCGCCTGTCGGTCTCCTCGATGGCGCGGCGCATCGAGTCGGTAACGGTGTTGGCGTAAAGGATCACCGTTCCCATTACGTTGCGGGACGCCCGGCCAGCGGTTTGAATAAGGGAGCGCTCGGATCTCAGGAAGCCTTCGTTATCCGCGTCCAGAACGGCCACAAGCGACACTTCCGGGATGTCGAGGCCTTCCCGCAGCAGGTTGATTCCAACCAGGACGTCGAAATTGCCCAGCCGCAGGTCCCGTACCGTCTCGATCCGGTTGATCGTATCGATGTCCGAGTGCATGTAGCGGACCCGGATGTCAAGTTCGGCAAGATATTCGGTGAGATCTTCGGCCATTCTCTTGGTGAGCGTGGTAACCAGGACGCGATGGCCGTCCTTTACCCGCTTTCGGATTTCTCCGATAAGGTTGTCGACCTGGAAATCGGCGCGCCGCACTTCGATTTGCGGGTCGACAAGACCGGTGGGCCTGATGATCTGCTCGACAACGTGTCCTTTCGTATTGGTGAGCTCGTAGGGGCCGGGGGTTGCTGAAACATAGACCGCCTGCTTTACACGCTTTTCGAATTCGTCAAAATTCAGAGGCCTGTTGTCAAGGGCCGAAGGCAGCCGGAAGCCGTAGCGCACAAGGGTTTCCTTCCTGGCGCGGTCGCCGTTGTACATGCCTCGAATCTGGGGGACCGAAATATGGCTTTCGTCTATGAACAGGAGCCAGTCAGGGGGGAAATAGTCGAGCAGCGTGTAGGGAGGGGTTCCCGCAGAGCGGCCGTCGAGATGTCTCGAATAGTTTTCTATCCCGTGGCAAAAACCCAGTTCCATGAGCATTTCGAGGTCGAAACGGGTGCGCTCTTCGATTCGTTGCGCCTCGATGAGTTTTCCTTCCCGATAGAAGTACTCGAGTCTTTCGCTCAGCTCCAGCTTGATGGATTTAACGGCCCGCTCCAAGGTGTCCTCGGAAGTGACGTAGTGGGTCCCGGGATAAATATCCGCCCTGTTCATCTGCCGGAAAGTTTTTCCGGTTAGCGGGTCGATTTCCTTTATCGAGTCGACCTCATCGCCGAAAAACTCTATGCGTATTGCCCGGTCCTCCTCGTAGGCGGGAAAAACCTCGATTACGTCTCCCCGCACGCGGAAAACGCCGCGATGAAAATCATAGTCGTTTCTTTCGTACTGGATGTCCACGAGCTTGCGCAGCACGTCTTCCCTGGGGATTTCCTGGCCGATTTTGAGTTGCAGCAGCATTTCCTGGTATGTCTGCGGTGAACCCAGGCCGTATATGCAGGACACGCTCGCAACTATTATTACGTCCCGGCGCTCCAGGAGCGAGCGGGTTGCCGAATGGCGCATCTTGTCGATGGTTTCGTTTATCGAAGAGTCTTTGGCGATATATGTGTCGGTTTGAGGTATATACGCTTCAGGCTGGTAATAATCGTAATAGGATACGAAATACTCGACGGCGTTTTCGGGGAAAAACGATTTGAACTCTCCGTAGAGCTGCGCGGCCAGGGTCTTGTTGGGCGCTATCACGAGACTGGGTCTCTGGACCTTGGCTATTACGTGGGCCATCGTGAACGTCTTGCCCGACCCCGTAACTCCCAGAAGGGTTTGCTCCTGCGTGCCGTTCGCTATGTTGGACGCCAGTTTCTCAATGGCCTGGGGCTGGTCCCCGGTCGGTTCAAACTGGCTTCTCAATAGGAAAGGTTTCATTCCGAAGACCCGCTTTCATTCGAGGCAGAGTATACCGCAATATCGATTATATTATAATCAGGCGTGCAGACCATTAACAAGAAGGACGACAATGATTGTTTGTCCGAGCGGCTTCCAGCCG
>JAJYTC010000010.1 GCA_021793275.1 Deltaproteobacteria bacterium
CCTTTCAGTTTAGATACCTGGCCGCCAGCGCAACTGATCCAGCAACTTCGGTACGACTTCGAGTGCATCACCCACGATCGCGAGGTCCGCGATGCCCAATATGGGCGCATCGGGATCTTTGTTGATCGCAACGATATACTTCGAAGAGCTCATCCCCGCGATATGCTGGACGGCTCCGCTGATTCCCACGGCGACATAGAGATCGGGCGCCACTGTGGCGCCGGATTGACCGACCTGCAGGGTGTGAGGAATCCAGCCCAGCTCAACGATGGACCGAGAGCCCGCCAGAACGCCGCCCAACTTCCCGGCAAGTTCGCGCAGCATATCCAGGTTAGCCGGTTCCCGGCAGCCGCGTCCCGCCGCAACGATGACCCTGGCCTCATCGATTCTTTCACAGAGGCTGCCCCCCACTCCTATCTTTTCATCAATTCGGGTGCGGATTACAGCTTTATTCAGCTTTACGGGAAATTCCTCCATTCTCACCGGACGCCCCTGGTCCCCGTGTCCGGCCCGAAAAACATTGGGGCGCACCGTGGCCATTTGCGGTCTGCTGCAGGGAGTAATGATGGAGGCCATGATATTGCCTCCAAAAGCGGGCCGCGTCTGAAGTAATTGACCGCTTTCATCGATGTCGAGGCTTGTGCAATCGGCGGTCAGGCCGAGCTTGAGACGGGCGGCGATTCTCGGCGCCAGGTCTCGTCCGTTGGGTGTCGCCCCGAACAGAAAGATCGATGGGCGCTCTTTGGCGATGATCCCCGCCAGAACATGGGCAAAGCCATCGGTCGTATAGCTGTCAAGCAAGCTATGACCGGCGCGGATGATTCGGTCGGCCCCGTGATGCGCGAGACTTTCGATGGAGGTCAGCCGCTCACCCCCCAAGACCACAGCCACCAGGTCTTCGCCCAGCCGGTCGGCCAGTGCCCGTCCCCGGGTCAACAGCTCATAGGCAACCTTCCTGGGAATCAATCCGTCATGCGAGCTTTCGCATTCAGCCCAGATAAAGACACCTCTGTACCGGGCCAGTTCTTCCGCTGAGGCCTGCTTTCGCTCCAAGGTTATCGCTTTTCGGGGACATACATTGACGCAGGCCCCGCACAGGTTGCACAGTTCGTTGGCCTCAGCGAGGTCGTAAACCACCGTTATGGCGCCGAAGGGGCAGGACTTCTCGCAAAGCCCGCACCCATCGCATCGGGTTGGGTCAAATTTGAGCACGGCGTTCTCCCCGGCTATATGAAACCTTCCGCACGCAGGAATTCAATGATCGCGTGAGCCGCATCAAGGGCCTCAAGACCTTCCACTTTCCGTCCGGATTTCCTGACGCAGGGCGGGAAGACCCTCACCACCCGGGTATAGGACCCTTGCAACCCCAGTTGTGATTCATCCAGGAGCAGGTCGTCCGCATTCACCAGCCGAAAGGGTTTTCCGCGCGCAGCCACTATATCGGCAAAGGAAGGCATGCGGCGCAGCATCTCTCCTTTGACAACCGAGACCAGGGCGGGCATTCTCGCGGTCACAATTTCATAGCCGTTCTCGCTTTCGCGCCTGACACGCACCCGCCGCCCGATGGAGGCAACTTCCATGTCCACCGCGTAGGTAATCTGCGGAATGCCGAGAATTTCAGCCACTTCAGGTCCCACCTGGGCCGTGTCTCCATCGATCGCTTGTTTGCCTGTCAAAATGAGGTCAAAATCCGGGGACACCTTTTTGACGGCGGACGCCAGAGTCAAAGCCGTCGCCCAAGTGTCGGCCCCTGCGAATTTTCTATCGCACAGGAGCACCGCTTCGTCGGCGCCCAGATCGAGACAGCGCATCAGGGCGGAGCGGGCCTGGGGAGGTCCCATCGAGATGCACACAATAGACACATCCGATCTTGCGGACTTGATTCCCACCGCATGATCCAAGGCGTATTCGCAAAAGGGGTTCAGAACGGAAGCTACGCCTTCGCGAACCAGTGTGCCGGTTTCCGGGTTCACTTTCACGTTGTTGATCTCAGGCACTTGTTTTACACAGACCACGATCTTCATGACGAACCGACCTCGAACATGTCGCCGGGGTTAAGAAGGCTGAGTGGATCAAGCGTGCGCTTGATATCCATCATCTCCTGGATGTGTTCGGCATTGTACATTACTTTGAGGTAGGGCGCCTTGAGCTTTCCGATCCCATGCTCCGCGGATACCGTCCCCCCCAGCCGGACTGCTTCGAGAGCGAACTCACGGTAGAGATTGAGGCCCTGTGCAAGCTCATCCATGTCCCTTGGCAGGATGTTTATGTGAACATGGTTGTTACCGACATGTCCAAAGGCAAGCCACTGCATACCGGTGGAGCGCAGTCGCTCCGTATAGATGCGCCACATCTCGCGCAGGCAATTTGCCGGCACGGCAAGATCGGTTCCGAGCTTGTGCAGGCCCGGATGCTGCTTCTTACGTTCGGCAATGATTGCATTGACAGTTTCAGGCAGGATGTGGCGAAAGTTCTTGAGACGATCCAGTTCTCTTGGTTCGTATGCGGCCCAGGAGTTCTTCACATCGCCACCGCATCCCCGGACCGCATCGATAATGGCCTCGAACTCCGTCGAACCTGAATCGGGTGAAAAAGAAAACTCGAAAAACACACCAGCCCCCGCCTCACCCGGAATCGGCGGCATACCGACCGATTTGGAATCTCTTTGCTGACGGTCCCGCAGCAAGTGGATCGCCTCTTGCGAGTAAAGCTCCAGGAAATCGAGCGGAATCGCTTTTTGATCTTTGAGGGTCTCGACCAAATCAAGCGCCTTTTCATCAGAGTCAACAAACTGAACAATGGAAATCTTTTCTTCCCGCTCGAGCAAAGCTACATCTATGCTGGTGATGGCTCCGAAGATACCTTCGGAGCCGATGAATAAATCGATGAGATCCATACTGGGTGCGCTGAAGATGCCGGCGGTATTTTTGGTTTCCGGCAGAATGTAAGAAGGAATTTTGAGATGGAGCGGCGTTCCCGCCGAATCGTAGATTAAGAATTCGCGTGAGGGGGAGGCAAAATATTTGCCGCGCGGAATATCAAGAAGTTCGCCGTTTGGCAGCATCACCCTAATCCTGCGGACCCAGTTCCTCGTAGATCCGTATCGATACGTCCTCGCGCCGGAGGCATTGGTTGCCACAGTGCCGCCGAGAGAAGCACTCCGCTCGGTTGGGTCCGGCGGGTAGAAATAGCCTCTCGGGTCCTTTTGTAATCGAGCCAGTTGCTCCCGGCTCTCCTCCGTCCCATGCTTCTCGATCCAGGGAAAGGATTTGGCGAGCAGACAACGATCGAGCTCTCGCAGGGATACGGCGCATTGCGCACGAACACGCCACTCTTCGGAGCATTCGTCGTAGTAGACCAGGTGGATCTCATTCAGCCGCTCGAGGGATACCACCGCGCCGCTCAGCGGCACGCAGCCTCCGACCAAGCCGGTCCTAGCCCCGGCGACCGTTACAGGAACCCCGCAAGAAGCCATCTCTTTGAAGACAGCCGAAAGCTCGGACTCATCTCGCGGAAAAAACAAAAAATCCGCTTTGCCCCCCGGATACTTCGATTCGTCCGTCAAATACCCGGCATAGCCCTTGCCGATCTCTGTGAATCCGGAGATCTGTCTGACAGCCTCAAGGCGGGCTCCCCTACAGGTTTTGGTGTGAATCTCGTGCATCTTATTCGTAGCACTCGGGAGCCTGTTTGAACAGCTTCCAGCCCTCGGGATCGTGCCCGGTAACGATGGTCGCGCCACACAACTCGCGAAGGTTCTTCATCCTTTGCACCGAACGCACCGTTTCGCCCGCATTCCACATCAGGCCGGGCAACACGTTGTTGTCGATGTTTTCCTGAGTGTAGCAGGAATCGGCGGCAAAGAACATGGGGCCGCTCTTGGGCAGGTTCACCAGCACGGATTGGTGACCCGGCGTGTGGCCGGGCGTGAAGTAGATGATGATGGAGCCGTCGTTGAACAGGTCCAGTTTGTCATCGCGCCACCCCTCCAGAATTACCCAAGGAACATCCTTGTCGAAGTCTTTGCGGATATAGGCTCCCTTCATGTAATAATCGGGAGCATAGGCGAAATGGAGCTCATCGCGCTGTACGATATACTTGGCATTGGGAAAATGGCCCACACAACCGGCGTGATCCAGGTGGAGGTGAGAAAGGATCACGTATTTGATGTCTTCCACCCCTGCACCGACCTTCCTGATGGCATTCACACACCACTGGCCTTCGGTCATGATCGGATCGTAGGCCGCCAGAATACCGCCCCAGTGCTCTTCCTTTTTGTGGATGGTTTCAAACGCGTTGCCGGTGTCGAACAGGACTTTCCCCTTGGGATGATCGATCAGAAGAAAAGGCACCGGAACATCAAAGGGCTGTCCCACGCCGAGCCCCAGGGTGAAGAAGTGTTTCTGGCTTTTCAAAATGCCGGCTTCAAAAAAGTAAAGTTTCATTCTACTCCTCCTTCTCTTATCTTGGGGTTTACCAGTTTGCGATCGACCGTTCGAAGATCCCGGCAAGATCCTTCATGGTGGGCTTTCTGGGCGATATCGTCAGCAGCCGCTGCTGCTTCCACGCTCCCTCCACCAGGCCGGGGATATCTCGCGCATCGAAACCGAGCTCCCCGATTCCACTGGGAAATCCAATGTCCCTCATAAGGTCGATCAGCCCCTGGGCCAAGCAGTCGCCTGCCTCCTCCAGGGGAACTCCTCTCACGTCGCAGCCTAAGGCCTCTGCGGCCTTAAGATGTCTTTCGCGTTGGGCGGGTGCGGTGAACCGGAAACATTCAGGGGCGGTAACCGTAACCGAGATGCCGTGAGGAACCATTGGCTCTGAGGCTCGATAGTCGGGTGGGAAATAGCTCTTTACCATACCCGCGATTGGATAGCCAAGGGCATGGGGCACGTGAACCCCGGCGTTGCCGAACCCAATACCCGCGAACGTGGACGCCGCCATCATGTGGTAGCGCGCTTCGAGATCACAGGGCGAAAGGGCAGCGCGACGGAGATACTTGCCCCCGAGCTCAATTGCCTTGAAGCTCCATAGATCGGCAATCAGGTTGGAACCTATGTAAGGGGGCCGGAGAGCAGGCGAGTCCGGTTTCGGGCGTGTGTGGAAGGGCACGGCCGTATAGGATTCGATAGCGTGCGTCAGAACGTCCATGCCGCTCGCCGCAGTCACCATCGGGGGAAGGGAAAGAGTATTCAAAGGATCGATCAGGGCGAGGGTGGGGCGGATGTAAAAATGGGAAATGCCGGTTTTGACATGGAGATCCAACAAATCGAGCACGATCACCGTTGTGGCCTCACTGCCGGTACCGGCGGTCGTCGGAATGGCAATCAGGGGTTTCAACGGTCCGGGAACTGGCTTTCCCTTTCCGATCGGCGCATTGATGTAGTCGAGAAGATCTGCCGGATAGGTGCCATAAAGATTCATGGCCTTGGTTGTATCGATGACCGAGCCACCGCCGATTGCGACAAATCCGTCGAACACCTTCCCTTTCAGAAACTCGATGGCTTTCTTGAAGCTGATATCGGTCGGCTCAATGCCGACCTCGTAGTAGCGTTCCGCTTCAATCCCCCCATCGGCGAGGATTTTCTCGACCTTTGAAGGCAGCCCTGTCTCTACGATGTTCGGGTCCGTAACGACCACGACCCTTTTCAAGCCAAGACGAGCCAGCTCAAAACCCAATTCCTCCGTGGCGCCGTAACCAAATTTGGTAGGAGTCGTGGATAGAGGGATAATGGTTTCCGTAGGCATATTGAAGCTGAGTTTTGATTCCAAAATGCCACCTCCTTTTCCATAAATTGTAGATTTGCATGGTTTCGATAAGCACCGGGCCCAAAGGCATTGCCTCTGAGAGCCACAACCTTTTCACTTAAGAGATCTTATGAGGCAATTTCGGTGCCACATCGAGAGAACATTCAAAAACATCGGTTATCTCTATTTTTAGCTTAGTCATCAGGAACTTGACCGATTGTTCCGGCGCAGATGAGAAGTACCCGACATGGGGCGGAAAAGTCCTTTTAATGCAATTCCGCAGGTGGACCTGCAATATCGCAGATTCAGTCAGTTTCTTTGAGTTTCCGGGTGAGAGTCGTCGGGTCAATGCTGAGCATTTTTGCAGCATCGGCTATTTTGCCTTGCTTCTGCAGGGCCTCCTGGATGAGGATTCGTTCATATCGCCTCACGGCTTCTTTTAGCGACACGCCCTCTTCCAGTCGCGAGACTTTCTGCCCGCCGGTTGCGCCCCCGCCCAATGTCTCGGGCGGAAGATCGCACAACGCGATTTGATCCGTGCTTGAAAACACAATCAACCGTCCCACCAGGTTGCGCAATTCTCTAACATTACCAGGCCATTCGTAGGCGAGAAGGATGTCTTGAACAGCGGGCGAAAGATGTTTTCTCAGGCCGTATTCATTGGAAAATCGTGCCATGAAATGGCGCAGCAGCGGCAAAATATCCCGCGGCCGCTCCCGCAGGGGGGGAATGTGGACCGTGAGAACATTGATGCGGTAGTAGAGGTCGCTGCGAAACGACCCATCCCGAATGGAGCTTCGCAGGTCTTTGTTTGTGGCACAGATTATACGAGTTTTGACCTGCCTGGTTTTACTGCTTCCCAACGGCCGAATGCATCCTTCATCGAGAACTGAAAGAAGCTTTGCCTGCAGGCTCAACGGCATTTCGCTTATCTCATTTAGAAAGAGGATGCCTCCGTGCGCCTCGACAAAAAGGCCTGATTTTCCTCCTTTTCGCGCTCCCGAAAAAGCGCCTTCGGCATACCCGAAAAGCTCGCTTTCGAGCAATTCACCGGGAATCGCAGAGCAGTTCACCGACACAAAGGGCTTCGGGTTTCCGCCACACTGCAGGAGGTGAAGGTACTTGGCAATCAAATCCTTTCCGACTCCGGTCTCACCGGTCAGCAGTACGGGGGATTCGTATGTCGCGGCGCTAACGACCCGCTGGAGGGTTGATATGGTAAGGGGGTCCCTGGCAACCACCGGTAGAACTTTAAAGCTCGGCAGAGAAGGAACTGATGAATTACTACAACCATCCTTCCCATCGGGGGTGCTCGCCGGTGCGTGTCTCCTGCAAATCCTAAGCTTTTCTTCACGGTCGACAAACTTGCGGGTGATCGTCGCGAGCGAAACAAGGTCCTGCACGAAAGTCAGAATATATGCCAGCCGGCCGGGCTCAGAGTATACAGGGGTCCCCGTAACGAGCACTTCTTTCCCCGAAATGATCTTCTGAAACAAGGTCACACTGCCGGCCTCTCCACGTTTGAGCTTGTCCAGAACCGACAGCGTAACGCTCTTGGAAAAGTAGCCCTTTTCCTCGAGTTCGCGCAAATTTTTCCCCACCAGATCACTTTCCTCGAGGAATGCGATTTTCTCATAGGCCGGATTCACCCTGAGTGTATAAGCTTCCGGATTTGCGACGTATAAGCCCGTGTAAAATTGAAGAAACTCGGAATGGTTTCCCGACGCTATGGTGTTTAGATCGATCTTTCGCTCGCCGGCGCCCTTCTTGTTAAAGGCCACAAGCAGATGGCCGATAGGTTTGTCGGAAGAATCCGCCCACAGGTTGATAACCCTGAGCCTCTTGCTCTTGATCGGCGTGGCTGGCCCGTATCGGGGGGCCCACAAATCGGGCATGGTTTCGTGAATGTTGGGGCATCTGATGCTTTTTTGATCCATGTGATGTTCGAGCAGAAAAGCCCTGTTGCAGTAGACAATATCCCCGTTCCGGGCTACTGCCGCAAATGAAGTATCCTCCGTATCGAGCACCGCGGAAGGATAGCTTTTACTGATCCTGAGGTCATTTTCACAGCGTCTCAAGTCCAGAAGCTGAGGCATAATTAGCTCCCTATCGGAGGGTCCTGTACCGCCCTTCTCCCCGAAAGGATCGACGCATCGCCGACCCCGCCATTTCCAAATCATTACGCGGAGCATCGAGCAGAGAGCCGGTGATTGGCGCTTGACTTAGACCGGATACGTTGGGATAGAGCACTGAGTCTGAAGGGGAGCAGGCAAAAGTCGACAATGAGCGAACGATAAATCAACAGGCAAGGGCTTACGGAACAAACGCCGCATCGAAACACCCTCATGACGCGAAAACAGCCGCAACTTATCTGGAAATATGTGACTCATGCTACCATGATCTTTACGGCTGTCAATCTCCTTTTTTTATGTGAAGGTGCGGCCCGGCAATTGCCGGAACCACCTCATGGCCGCCGCTTGAAAGAAGTAGCGCGGGATTCGAACAGGTTTCGCCCGTTGGCCCCTTGCACGCGAATGCATGGTGCTGCATAATAACCGGGAGGCAATGCGGCCCCTTGGAATGCTCTTTTGCAGGAAGCCGGGAGTAAAAGGAATTTAATGGAGTGGCGGCGCGGGCGCTAAAGTCGGGAATTAATGAGGCGCTGCTGGAAAAAACTCTCCGGAAATAGTATATTCACCACTTTGAATGATAATATCGATCAACCTAACCTGGGCGGGGAAATGACGCTTATATCCAATATCCGTACGTACGGCAGGCTGATAAAGTTCAGTCATACGGTTTTTGCCCTTCCCTTCGCCCTGGCGGCCCTGCTGCTTGCAAACATGAAGCACCCGGTAAGTTTTGGAACCATCGTTCTGATAATTATCGCCATGGCTTCGGCAAGGTCCGCCGCCATGGGTTTCAACCGCCTGGCCGATTATCGCTATGACCGCATCAACCCGCGCACGGTAAATCGGCCGCATGTGACCGGGCAGGTCGACCTCTTCTCTGTGCTGCTTTTCATTTTATTTTCCAGTTTTGTTTTCGTCGGCGCCGCCGCTTTGCTCGGTCACACCTGCTTTGTATTGTCCCTGCCGGTCCTGGCGATTCTCCTTTTGTATTCGTTTACAAAAAGGTTCACCACCCTGTGTCATCTGGCTCTCGGCTTCGCCATCGGGCTGGCGCCGGCCGCGGTCTGGGTAGCGGTCAGAGGGAGCCTCGACTGGAAAATTCTCCTGCTCTCGTGTGCGCTCATGACCTATATCGCCGGCTTCGATATCCTGTATGCGTGCCAGGACATCGAATTCGACAGGGAACACAACCTGTTTTCCCTGCCCGCCTGCTGGGGAGTGTCCAGGGCGCTTCTTTTTTCCACCGTGCTGCACGTTTTCACTCTCGTCTTTCTTTTCCTGGTTTATTTCGCATTCCATCTCGGCTGGATTTACCTTCTTTTTCTCCTTGCGATAAGCATCCTTATCTTTACCGAGCACAAGCTCGTTCGTCCGGACTGCCTCGATAGAGTCAATATCGCCTTTCTCCACGTGAACAGCGCGATATCTATCCTGCTCTTCCTTGGGATCCTGGCGGGAAGGTGATTGTTTGAGCCAAATGAAAACCGCGTTTCAAAATCTTGGTGAATTCGTATCGGAGCTGGAAAAAGCCGGCGAACTGCTCCGAATAAGCAGTCCGGTATCCTGCGAACTCGAGATCTCCCACATCACCGACCTGGCGTCCAAAGCCCCCGGAGGCGGCAAAGCGCTTCTTTTCGAACGTGTCGGTAAATCGCCTTTTCCCGTTCTGACCAACGCTTTCGGAAGCGAACGCCGTATCTGCATGGCCCTCGGGACCGATTCCCTGGACGCACTGGCCCGAAGGATCGAGCGTTTCGTGCGCATTGGCCCCCCAAAGTCGCTGCGCGATCTTGCCGATATGCTTCCCCTGGGGATGGACCTCATCAGGTCCCTGCCCCGTAAAACATCGAAGGCCCCATGTCAGGAAGTCGTACTGCGAGGCGAACAGATCGATCTTTCGATGCTTCCCGTCCTCAAGTGCTGGCCGCAGGACGGCGGCCCTTTCATAACCCTTCCGGTGGTATTCACCCGCAGCCTCGACACGGGCCGGCGCAACGCCGGCATGTACCGCCTCCAGGTTTTCGACCGCAATACGACCGGGATGCACTGGCACATACACAAGGACGGATCGCATTATTTCCATGAATACAGGAAAGCAGGCAGGCGCATGCCGGTCGCCGTCGCGATAGGGACCGACCCGGCGGTGACCTGGGCCGCAACCGCCCCTCTTCCGCAGGGCATGGACGAGATGCTTTTGGCGGGCTTCATCCGGAAAAAACCGGTCAGGATGACCCGCTGTGTCTCAATAGACATGGAAGTTCCGGCTGAAGCCGAATTCGTGCTCGAAGGATATGTGGACCCGGATGAACTCCGCCTGGAAGGACCATTTGGAGACCACACGGGATACTACTCGCTTGTGGGCGAATATCCCGTCTTTCACCTGACGGCCCTCACCCATCGTCGAAACCCGGTTTATGCGGCGACACTGGTGGGACGACCGCCGATGGAAGACTGCTGGCTTGCAAAGGCTACCGAACGCGTATTCCTCCCGCTGGTTCGCACCATTCACCCCGAGGTGCGCGATTTCTGGATGCCCTGGGAAGGGGTCTTCCATAACATCGTGGTAATGGCCCTGGACAAGGAATACCCCGGTCACGCCCGAAGGATCATGAGCGCGGTCTGGAGTCAGGGGCAAATGAGCTTCACCAAGGCCGTGGCGCTCGTTGACGGCGATGTCGACCTCCAAGATCCCCGCAGGGTGTTCGAGACGATCCTCGATGAAATAGACCTGGAAAGCGATGTCTACATCACGGAAGGCATTCTCGATGTCCTCGACCATAGCGCCCCCGACCCGCTTTTCGGAAGCAAAGCAGGCATCGACGCCACCCACAGGCATCCGGGCGAAAGACAAAGACCCGTGCGGCAAACGCTTCCAGTCCCGCCGGACGAGGTTATAGAAAAAAGTCTCGGGGATGCATCCGGACTTCTCTTCTCTTTCCATCGCCCGCCTCTCGAGGCCCGAAACCGGCTGCTGCTCGTAAGTTTCGCCAAAGACGGCAAGACCCCCGGCCGGACGATCTCCCGCGAGCTGCTCGGCAACCGACCGCTCGAACCCTTTTCAATTCTCGTCCTTCTCGACTCGTCGATAGATTTGCGCGATTACTCCCTCGTGCTGTGGAAGGTCTTCAACAACGTCGATCCGGCAAGAGATATTCTAAAGCAGGACGGACGAATCGTAATCGACGCCACCACCAAGGGCCTCGAAGACGGCCACGCCCGCCCCTGGCCCTCCGATATCGAAATGGACCCCGAAGTGGTGCTAAGGGTCGAAAAGCGGGCAAAAGAACTTGGAATCGAGGAGTTTTTGGCGCGGGGCCGATGACCTTAGGGCGCGCCCTGCCCCGGGTTTTTGATCGAGCTTATCCTGGCACGGCATGTGATGACATTAACACTTATTTCACGGAGGAAGCTATGTACTACCAAGACGTGGAAATCGGAATGGTTTTTAAAGCAGAATCCGGAAAGACCATCACGGGATCTGAAATTGACCTGGTAGCCCAGCTCTCCGGGCTCGATCTGCCCGGCTTTTTGGATGCAAACGTCGCGAAAGCTTGGGGGTTCAGGGATCGTGTCACCCCGGGACCTTACGTCCTGGCGTGCATGTTTGGCCTGATGGCCAGACAGGGATTTTTGTCAAACGCCATTTGGATGGGCGCCGAGCAGATCAGCCTTAAGTCACCGGTTTTTCCGGGCGACAAGATTTACGCTGAGGCCGAAGTGCTAAAAAAGGGAGAGCCCAAACGCGGCGGCGGGCCCGTTACGTACCGCTTTCAGGTGAAGAACCAGGATGGGAAATTGATCATAGAGGGAATAAGCACCTGCCTGTTTGCAGGAAGGCCGTGAGATTGTGTCGAGGCCTTGCGGCCTGCGGCCAAAAACATCCATTACGTAAATTGGAACCGATTCATTGCCGGCAAATTACAATCGGGATAGAGTGTATCATTTCTGCGAAAGTCACGATTTCAGCCAGTTACATCACGAAATATCGAATGCCTTTTCCAGCTCCTGGACGCGTGTGATCCCGAACTTTACCGCAAGCGAAAAGCCACTGGATTTACAGCTCACCCGGCCTTGAATTTTCGGCAAGGGAACACAAATTGGGAAAACAACGAGCTAGAGGAGGAAACCATCAATGGAGCATCAAATAGCAACAACCTGTACACGCGATTGCCCGTGTCGATGCAGCATCCTCGTAACCGTAAAGGATGGCGAAATCGTCTCTCACAAAGCAGACCCGAGAAACCCGTATACGCGATCCTTCCTCTGCAGCAAAGGCAATGCCTATCCGAAACGATACGCCAGTCCGAACCGGCTCTTAACCCCCATGCTCCGCAAAGGCGACTCCTTCCTTCCCATTTCCTGGGACGACGCATTGGATCTGGCTGCGGAAAAACTCTCCCAGACCCGAAAAACCTACGGTCCTCTCTCTACTCTTTGGGCCCAGTACTCCGGTTCTCAATCCCTCCTCAACCTAGCTGTTATTCCAAGGGTCTTTTTCATCCATCTGGGCGGCAGCACCATGACCGCAGGCGGCATCTCCATAGACGCCTTGCAGGCCGCCCAAAATAACGACTTCGGGGCTTGCCTTCCCCATTCCGGCAAAGATTTGCTCAACTCTAAAAATATTGTGATATGGGGCAGAAATCCCGCAGTCAGCCACAGCCACCTCATTCCCTTCATAAAAGATGCCCGGAAAAAAGGGGCAAAACTCACCGTGATTGACCCCAGGTACTCTGAGACCGCCGAACTGGCCGATCGACATATCGCCCCGAGACCGGGTGGAGACGGCTATCTTGCCATCGCCGTCGCGCGGGAGGTGCACAGGCGGCAAGGCAAAGACCCGGATTACGTAACAGCCCGGGGTGACGGATGGGAAGATTATAAGGCGATGCTCAATCGCTACACGGACGCGGAACTAAGAGAAAAGGCAGATGTAACCGAGGAAGATATCCGCCACCTCGCAGACGCTTATTGGGAGGGCCGCCCCTGCGCCACCTATCCGGGGCTCGGCGTCAACTGGTACGAACAGGGGGGCGCCCACAGCCGGCTTATCCATTCCCTCATATTCATGAGCGGCAATGTCGGGATCCCCGGGGGCGGAGCGAATTTTTTCTTCATGGAATTTCCCTTCGGCACTCAGGTTTTCAGAGAAGAAATGGCCAAGGCCAGGGAACGGGGCGTATCCCTTGTTAAACCAAGAAAAATCCTCTTGCCTCAGCTAGGCATGGAACTCGAGAAAAGCCAGGATCCCCCTGTCAAACTGGCATGGATCGCAATGTTCAACCCGGTGGCCACGGCCCCGGATTCGAATCGATTACGCAAGGCGCTCCGAAAACTCGATTTCGTGATCGTTACGGAGCAATTCATGACGGCTACGGCTGAGTGCGCCGATCTTGTGCTTCCGGTGACTACCTATTTAGAAGAAGACGATGTGATACATAGTCACGGAGACTACTACATCGCCCCCGTAAATGCGGCGGTTCCACCCCGTGGCGAATCACGGTCGAATCTTTGGATTTTCCAAAACCTGGCTAAAAAAATGGGATTCGGAGATGCACTGGCGGGAACGCCGCGGGATTGGATTTCACGTTGCTGGGCGCCCCTGGCCGAACAAGGGATAACCATCGAGCAAGTGACCCAGGGAGCGACATGGCTGAAATTTCCGGACGTACCTTATCAAAACGGCGCCTTTCGCACCCCGAACGGTAAGTTCCAGTTCATCACTCACTACGACGGTCGCCCGGAGGCAACGGCGGATTTGACCCTTTTGACGGTAAAAACAGCCTCGCTGCTCAATTCGCAACTGCTTCCCGAAGAAGCAACGGCTATCCCCGGTGTTCGCCTGAATCCCGCTACCATGTCGGCAAAAGGAATCAAAGACGGAGATATCGTTGTCGTTCAAAACGGTCTGGACAGCATCGAAGCCAAAGCCGAAGCCTCACCCGGCACACGCAGGGATGTGGTGGAAATTCTTCCTTCTCAGTGGAAGGCCGATGGAGGCGGGGTCAACAGATTGCGAGAAGCCGTTTTAAGCGATCTGGGCCCCACTGCGGCTGTAAACGAAACCAAAGTCAAGCTGGCCAAAAAGTGAAACCGGAACCTCGCCCCCTTAGGGTTCGTTTGCCGGATCGATTTAAATTGAAATGAGGCCGGGAAAATGGTATATATAAATGCTTTTCCTTGCAGTTCCAATAATTTATACGTTATAGCCTTCATGCTTGGCAGCCAAGTTCATTGAGGCCATGAAGAGCAAATAGAGGGATTGCCGCTTTATGCAAGAGATCGAAACGTTGCCCGAATTTTCCCGGGACGCATACACCGCGCAGCAGATAACCGTGCTGGAAGGCTTGAGCGCCGTGCGTGTACGCCCTTCCATGTACATTGGCAATGTCTCCACCGAAGGTCTTCATCATCTGGTCTACGAGGTGGTGGACAACAGTATCGACGAGGCCCTCGCCGGCCACTGCAACCACATCCGGGTCCAGATTCACGCCGACGGCTCGGTCACCGTGGACGACAACGGGCGCGGCATCCCGGTTGACATCCACGAAAAGGAAAACATCCCCGCTGTCACGGTGGTTATGACCAAGCTCCACGCGGGCGGTAAATTCGACGACTCGACCTATAAAGTCTCCGGGGGTCTTCACGGGGTCGGCGTGTCCGTCGTAAACGCGCTAAGCGAGTACCTGGAAGTCGAAATCCGGCGCGAGGGCAAGGTTTTCTATCAGCGCTACGAGCGGGGAGAACCCAAAACGGAGCTTCTGGTAAGGGGCGAGACCCAAAAGCGCGGGACTCGGGTGACCTTCAAGCCCGATTCGCTCATTTTCGAAGATACGGAAATAAGCTTCGACACACTTGCCGAACGTATGCGGGAGCTTGCTTTCCTCAACAGCGGCGTGCGAATCGAGCTCGTGGACGAACGTATCCCCAAGGAGAAGCTGTTCTATTACGAAGGCGGCCTTGTCTCCTTTGTAGAATACCTCAACCGCAACAAGGAGCCGCTCTTTCCCGAAGTCATTTCCATATGGGGCGAAAAGCAGGCGATCTCGGTCGGCGTTGCGATCCAGTATAACAGCACCTATAACGAAAAGATCTTCACGTTTGCAAACAACATAAACACCAAAGAAGGCGGGACTCACCTCGTGGGCTTCAAGGCGGGCCTTACGAGGTCGATCAAGCAATATGCCGTCCAGAACAAGACGCTAAAGCAGCCCGAACTCGATCGGATGATCGGCGATGATGTGCGTGAAGGGTTGACCGCGGTAGTAAGCATAAAGATCCCTCAGCCGCAGTTCGAGGGCCAGACCAAGACCAAGCTGGGAAACAGCGAGGTTAAGGGGATGGTGGAAAACCTCGTCTACGAAAAGCTCTCCGCCTATTTTGAAGAAAACCCCAAAATCATCCGCACGATTCTCGACAAGGTTACGGAGGCTGCAAGGGCGCGCGAAGCAGCGCGGCGAGCAAAGGAACTTACCCGCAGGAAGAGCGTGCTCGGCGATCACTCTCTTCCCGGAAAACTTGCCGACTGCCAGGAACGAGACCCCGCGAAGAGCGAAATCTTCATAGTCGAAGGCGATTCGGCCGGCGGTTCGGCAAAACAGGGCAGAAACAGGGCTTTTCAGGCCATCTTGCCTTTGCGGGGCAAGATATTGAACGTCGAAAAATCGCGTTTCGACAAGATGCTCGAAAATCAGGAAATCCGGAACATGATTTCCGCACTGGGCACGGGAATCGGAAAGGACGAATTCAATCCCGACAAGCTGCGCTACCATTTTATCATTATAATGACCGATGCCGACGTCGATGGAGCGCATATCCGCACCCTGCTGCTCACGTTTTTTTTCCGCCAGATGCCCGAGCTGATCGAACGCGGGCGGCTCTATATCGCGCAGCCGCCACTGTATCGGGTCGCGGTGGGCAAGTCCGAACACTACCTCAAAGACGACGACGGCCTTAACGCCTTTCTTTTAAAGCGCGCCTCCGAAAAGAAACAGGTGTTTTTGCCCGGACGCGACGTCCCTCTTCCCCCCGAGGAACTCATAGGGCTTCTCAAGACCTTTTCCCGGTACGAAGAGTGGCTCGACCGCCAGGCTCAAAGAGGCATGTCCAAACAGCTTCTCGAACAGACCATCCGCATCTTCGACGAAAATCAGCTCGAAGAGGACGACCCGCAACAGTGGGCCACGGTCCTCAAGGCAAAATTTGAAGAATCCGGCTGCGAGGTGATTTCCATAGAAGTCGAAGAGGAGCATCGGGGCCACGACCTCGACGTTATTGACCCCTCCAACGGTCATAAGAAAAAGCGGATCCGCTACGACTTTCTGGCATCCGCCGAATTCCGCAAACTGCTTTCGCTCTATAGACAGCTGGCCCTCCTTCACGCTGTTCCATACGTTGTGCAGGATAATCAGGGCCGGGAGGAGTTCGACAATCCGAGGGCCTTTTTCCAACACCTCATGGACGAAGCCCGCAAAGGCGCAACCATACAGCGTTACAAAGGCCTCGGTGAAATGAATCCGGAACAGCTCTGGGAAACCACTATGAATCCGGAGAAAAGGACCCTTCTGCAGGTGAAAGTGGAAGACATGGTTCTGGCCGATGAACTTTTCACAACCCTGATGGGAGATCCGGTGGAACCAAGGCGCGAATTCATCCAGACCAACGCACTCGATTTCCGGGAACTGGACATCTAAGACAATGGACCTTAAAACTATAAATATTGCCGACGAAATAAAGCTTTCCTATCTCGATTATGCGATGAGCGTCATAATCGGACGGGCTATCCCCGACGTGCGTGACGGCCTCAAGCCGGTGCACCGGCGCATCCTCTTTTCGATGCACGAGGTCAACAACGACTATAACAAGCCTTACAAAAAATCGGCCCGCATCGTCGGCGACGTCATGGGTAAGTATCACCCGCACGGAGACGCCGCCATCTACGATGCCACCGTCCGCATGGCCCAGGACTTTTCCATGCTTCACCCGCTCGTGGACGGCCAGGGCAACTTCGGCTCCGTCGACGGCGACCCTCCGGCGGCAATGCGGTACACCGAAATCCGCATGTCCAAGCTGGGCATGCAGTTCATGCGGGACATCGAGAAGGAAACCGTCCCCTTTCAGCCCAACTATGACAATACGCTCCTTGAGCCGATCGTACTTCCGACCCGAGCGCCGAACCTGCTTTTAAACGGCTCTTCCGGAATAGCGGTTGGAATGGCTACAAACATTCCCCCGCACAACCTGCGCGAACTTTGCTCCGGTCTGATCGCTCTGCTCGATGACCCCGGGATGACCGTCAAGGGGCTTATGAGCTACATCCATGGGCCGGACTTTCCGACCGCCGGCTACCTCTGCGGTTGCGACGGGATAACCGAAGCCTATGAAACGGGCAAGGGCGTCATCAAGATCCGCGGGCGGGTGGAAGTCGAAGAATCGGGAAGAAAGCAGCACCTGATCGTAACCGAACTTCCTTACCAGGTTAACAAGGCGAAGCTGCTCGAACGTATCGCCGAGCTTGTGAAGGCCAAAAAAATCGAGGGAATTCAGGACATCCGCGATGAATCCGACCGCCATGGCATGCGGATAGTGCTCACCATTCGCCAGGGCGACGATCCCAAGGTGATCGAAAATCTGCTCTACAAGAACACGGCGCTTGAGAGCACCTTTGGAATCATCATGCTCGCGGTGGTGGAGAACAGGCCCGAGGTCATGAACCTCAAGGACATCCTCCAGCATTTTCTCGACTTTCGCCGCGAGGTCGTGGTAAAGCGCACCCGGTTCGAACTGAGACAGGCCGAAAAACGCGCCCACATTCTGGAAGGATTGAAGAAAGCCCTCGACAATCTCGACGCGGTGATCGCCCTCATAAGATCCGCCCAAAATCCGTCCGAAGCAAAACAGGGCCTCATCGAACGTTTCGACTTCACCGAAATCCAGGCCCAGGAAATCCTGAACATGAGACTCCAGCGCCTCACCGGCCTCGAGCGGGAAAAGATTGTCCAGGACTACCTCGAAATCATGAAGGAAATCGAACGGCTCAAGAGCATTCTTGCATCCCCCGCCTTGGTCGACCAGGTTGTACGGGAAGAAATCCGTGAACTGATCGACGAATTCGCCGAACCGCGCAGGACACAAATCATGCCGGATGCGGGCGATATTTGCATCGAAGACCTCATCGCCAGTGAAGATATGGTGGTGACAATGTCGAGGGCCGGGTATCTCAAAAGGACCCCGCTGGCGACCTATCGCAACCAGAATCGAGGCGGAAAAGGCCGCACCGGGATGAGTACGCGCGAAGAAGATGTCGTGACAAGCGTATTCACGGCCCTGACACTGGACTACCTCCTCGTATTCACCAACCGGGGACAGGTGTTCCGGCTGAAAGTCTATGAAATACCCGAAGTGGGGCCTTCAGCCCTGGGAAAGGCCGCCGTCAACCTTCTGCCCCTTCAGCCCGGCGAAAAGATCCAAACCATTCTGCCGGTGCGTGAGTTCACACCGGGCCATTTCGCGGTGATGGCCACTAAAAACGGGATCATCAAAAAGACCGAGCTGTCCGCCTACGCCAATCCCAGGTCCACAGGCATAAGGGCGATCAATCTGGACGAAAATGACGAGCTTATTACTGTTGTGATCACCGACGGGCAGCGCGATATTTTCCTTATGAGCCGCAAGGGCAAATGCATACGGATAAAGGAAGATGAATTCCGGCCGCTGGGACGCGTCAGCCGGGGCATCCGGGGCATGAACATCAAGGACGGCGAATTGGTCGGAATGGACGTGATCGATCCGCACAAATGCATCCTGGTCGTTACGGAAAAAGGGTTCGGCAAGCGCACGCCGGAAGAAGACTACCGCTGCCAGGGCCGAGGTGGACAGGGAGTGCTCAATATAAGGGTAACCGATCGCAACGGGAGCGTGATCGGCTTCCGCCAGGTTGCCGAAGATAACGGGATAATGCTGATCACCGACAAGGGCCGCCTCATACGAATGCCTGTTGCGCAAATCAGCAAAATCGGCAGGGTGACTCAAGGGGTAAAGCTCATCGGCCTCGATGAAAGCGAAAAAGTCGTAGACCTCACCGTTCTCGACGAGGCTGAAAATACAAAAGACGATACAAGAGAGGAAGAATAGAATTGATCGAAGATATCGGGCCGGTCGGTGTGATCGGGGCCGGGAGCTGGGGCACGACCATCGCCCATATGCTCGCCTCAAAAGGTTTGAAGGTAAATCTCTGGGTCTTTGAAGAAGACCTGTGCGATACGATACGCAGGACCAGGGAAAACAATATATATCTTCCGGGCTGCCCCCTTCATGAAAACGTGCATGCAAGCAACTCGGTCCGGGAAGTCACGGGGGCGAGCCGCCTTCTGGTCATGGTCGTTCCCTCCCACGTCTATCGCAGCGTCGTCATGGGCATGCTTCCGCATTTGCGCGAGGATGCGATTATCGTAAATGCGACCAAGGGCATTGAAAACGATACCCTTCTCACCATGTCGGGCATTTGGAAAGAACTGCTTCCGAAGACCAACGGCATCAAAGTTCTTTGCCTCTCCGGTCCTTCTTTCGCCCGTGAAGTGATGCGCTCCATTCCCACCGCCGTGACCCTTGCCGGACCGGACATGGAAATCACCAGGCAGGTCCAGAAGGTCCTCGCCGCTCCCAGGTTCCGCGTATACACCAGCCTCGATGTTATCGGCGTGGAAGTCGCCGGCGCTATGAAAAACGTCATCGCCCTTGCCGCCGGCGCCTGCGACGGCCTGGCCTTCGGCTACAATGCCAGGGCCGCCCTCATTACCCGGGGCCTGGCCGAGATGTCCAGGCTCGGTGTAAAAATGGGCGCTCACCCCCTTACCTTCTCAGGTCTTGCCGGGATAGGAGACCTCATGCTCACCTGCACCGGCGACCTCAGCCGAAACCGTACCGTCGGAATGCAACTGGGACAGGGCAGAAAGCTCAGCCAAATCCTTGGTGAAATGCGCCAGGTGGCCGAAGGGGTCGTTACTGCCAAATCCATCCACATGCTTGCCGGAAAAATGGAAGTGGAAATGCCCATATGCGAACAGGTCTACCGCGTACTCTATGAAGAAAAAGACCCGCTGCAGGTCGTGTCGGAACTCCTCGACCGCGATCTCAAACATGAATTGGAGTACGATCCGGAGATCTACACAACAAATAATAAATGCAGGTGAATCGGTGAATGGGTGAGTAGGGAAGGCATCTTTTTGCGTCGCTCGGCTGATCTACCGTAAGGCTGGAAATAAAAAGCAGGGCGCGAGGCCCTGCTTTTGTACAAACTGCAGTTTTCGACATCACCTCTAATTCGCCTTTACCTCGACCTTTTTCGGTTTTGCACCCTCGCCTTTCGGAACGGTCACTTTGACAACGCCATCCTTGTAGACGGCTTCGATCTTATCGGCTTCCACGTCGTCCGGGAGTCGGAACGAACGGCTGAATGAGCCGAACCTTCTTTCGGCCCGGTGGAAGCATTCCGTCTTCTCCTCACGCTCCTCCTTCCTGTTGCCCTTGAGCGTCAGCACTCTATCATCGACTTCGATCTCCAGATCCTTGAGATCGATCCCCGGAATGTCCGCTCTGATCACAATGTGCTCACCGGTCTCCGAAATATCGAACTCCGGCGCAGGGTCCCTGCGTCCGTCTGCAAAAAAAGGCGCCAGTTCGGCAAAAAAGTCGTCGACGAGATCGAAGGCTGCCGGCACATCAACTAAACACCTTTCGAAATCCCTGAATGGTATCAATCCCGCCATGATTTCCCTCCCCTCTTCAGATCACGCCTTCACGGGCGTGTTAATTTCCAACCATTGTCATCTCCATCGCTTCGAGCCGGTTAATTACGGCCATTATCGGCTTGCAAGATAATTATTCTCACTTTCTTGTCAATATACAGGGATTCCACATGATTTGCCGCATCGGCCGAGCCCTGGTCTGCGGTTGCTTCCTCCAAGGCGCATCAACTGGACCGGAGCTCTCCGATGCTTAACTTTATAGTGGTGATCGGCGCGCAGGGCCCGGTAAGGCGCTTTCCACCGCAACCTCAGCAGGAAGGAGGCCGAATATGGATTTTGTCTTACAAAATGAAATCAGGGGACTCATGCGGAAGAGGTCCGATTGCTGCGTATCGCTCTACCTGCCCACGCACAGGACGGGGCGCGAAACGCTACAGGACCCCATTAGACTCGACAACCTTCTAAGAGGAGCCGAAAAAGAACTGGTGGCTGCAGGACTGCGTTCCTCCGAAGCCAGGGAGCTTCTCCAGCCGGCCCAGGCGCTTTTGGAAGACACTTTTTTCACGCGCCGCCTGGCCGAGGGCTTGAGTATTTTCATCTCCAAAGACTTCTTCAAATACTTCAGGCTCCCGATCCACTTCTACGAAAGACTTCACGTCGGGCGGCAATTCTATTTGAAGCCGCTCGTGCCTTTGCTGCATTCCTCCAAGAGATTCTACGTTCTGGCGGTGAGCAGAAAATCGTTGCGGCTCATCGAGTGCACGGAATTCGGAGCAAATGAAATCGAGCTCGAGGGTGTTCCTCTGAACATGCGGGAAGGGCTCGGTTATGAGGAGGAGTCGATCCCGCTTTTCCGGATGAGCTCACAAGCCTCCAGCCCGGGAGCAGCGACAATGGTCCACGGACACGGCGGCGCGATCGAATCGGAAAAGGAACGCCTCTGGCGGTGGTTTCAAATATTGAAGGATAGCCTTCACCCATTCCTGAGACAGGAGAAAATTCCCCTTGTCTTCGCCGGGGTGGAATATCTTTTCCCGCTGTTCAGGGAGGTTGAAGTATATAAAAATACCTTGAACGAGTTCATCGAGGGCAACCCGGACGAAATCGATTCGCTGGAGCTTCAAAAAAAGGGTCTGCGGCTCGTATCTCCCTATTTCAGCATGGAGAAAGAGCGGGCGATCCGCCGCTGCATGGACTTGCTGGGAGGAGGGCTGGCATCCGATAATATAGTGGACATTTTAGCGGGCGCCGCTGCGGGAAGAATCGATACGCTCTTCGTAAATACCGGTGCGGAGCAATGGGGGACATACGACCCTTCATCGGGCAGGGTCGAAGTCCATTCCGAACGGCAAACCGGGGACGAGGATTTGCTCGATCTGGCCTTTGTCCACACGTACCTTAACGGCGGAAACGTCTATGAACTGGAGTCGCCTGAAATGGCCGGCAAAAACGCAGCAGCGATATTGAGGTATTGATAATCGGGCTAAAGCCCCCATCCTTTCAACCTTTCGAGCGCAGGATAACTGGTCAGGTCGTGATGGATAGGGGTGACGGAGATGTAGCCCGTGGCGAGGGCGCACGAGTCCGACTCCGGGTCGTCGTCGAGCAGCACGGATTCGTTTGTCAGCCAATAGTAAACATGGTTGCGCGGATCGATACGGCGGTCGTATTTTTCGACGTACCTCTGTGTCCCCTGTCTGGTTATCCGCACGCCGCGAATTTTTTCCGCAGGCAGGTTGGGGACATTGACATTGAGACACACCCCGGGCGGAAGCCCCTCTTTTGCTGCAAGGGCGACCAGTTTTGGAATGAATTCCTTTGCAGCGCTCAAACTGACCGGGGTAAAAGAATCGATTGAGACCGCTATCGACGGAAGACCGAGAACCGCGGCCTCGGTCGCCGCTGAAACCGTGCCGGAATAAATTACATCCACTCCGACGTTAGCCCCCAGGTTGATGCCCGACACCACAATCTCCGGCGCCGGGTCCATCAGTTCGCTTACCGCGATTTTCACGCAGTCGGCAGGGGTACCCCTGAGGGCGTATCCAAAAAAACGGCCGTTCCGGTTCACCGTGTTCACGCGCAAAGGTTCGAGCATGGTGATCGCATGCCCGACCGCGCTCTGCTCGGTTTCAGGAGCGACAACGGTCACATCGTGCTCGACGGACAAAGCATGGAAAAGTGTCTCTATTCCTTTGGCAAAAATTCCATCGTCGTTGGTCAAAAGGAGCTTCATAATTGTTCGCTTCAACCTTTCAGATGAATATTTGACTTTCCCTTTTGAAATCTCTATATTCTGCGCCTCCGGCTCGGATGCCGGGCGGGGCGTGATTTCACACTTTCTGCGCCTGTTTCCTTTTTACGAGAAAGGATTTGAGATGAAAAGCGCTCAGCGCCTGGTGATCGTTTCCGCAATCTTTCTGCTTGCTTCGTGTTCTGCAATACCGCCCCAGTCGCCGCTCGGCATTATCATGCCGCTCTCAACGGGCAAAGCCAAGCTTACGGCAATCCAGACGCCAGGGGATGTACACGACAACCTGCCTTATGACGTTATTTTGGATTTTCGCTCCGACGGACCGGTTAATATAAAAAGAGTTTGCTTCAAATGGCTTTCCCGAGAGCATTTATTCTCAACCTCATCGGCCAATTGTTTCATGGGCAACGGCGAAGTCGGTAATGCGGGAGGTAATTTCTGTTCCCAGACCCAAATTGGGACGATAACCCCGGATTCCAACCTGTTTTGCGTGGGCACTTCACATATCAGGGTTCAATCGCCCGGCAAACTGATTGTGACGATCCGCCCGAAAAATCTCCGTGCCGACTATAACACGCTCGAGGCCCAAGTCGAGTACGTTTATAAGGGCAAGCCGCACAAGACCAATATTGTCCAGACACCTGTAATTATCGATAAGTAGGCCGGTGAACGGGGGAATCGGTTAACCTTCAGCTCGATAACCACCTCCCCGATTCGTAATTCCTAATTCCCAATTCCTAATTGCCCTTCCAGTTCTCTCCAGTCCCAGGGAAGGCCGCCGGTTTCATCCCCCTGCGCCTGCCAGGGCCAGCCGGCGGGAAGCGGCGATTCGAAGCGCAGCCTTTCGCCCCGGACGGGATGATTGACGATAAGCTCTTTGGCAAAAAGAGCAATTTGCTTTTGGGGAAGCGGGGCGGGCGCTCCATACCGCAGGTCTCCGGCAAGCGGGTGGCCGATGTGGGCGAATTGGACGCGTATCTGGTGCCTCCGGCCGGTCTCGAGTTTAATTCTAACCAAGGTGCGCCCCTTGGCGCAATCGAGCACGGTGAACGAAAGCCGGGCCTCGCGGGCGCCGGGGGTCTTTTCAGGGACAACATGGCTCGACCGGTTCTCACCCCTATCGATCAAATTAACGAGACTGCCGTATTTTTTCTTCAGTTCTCCCTCCAATACCGCCAGATAGTATTTTTCCGCTTTCCCTGCGCGGAACTGTTCGCTTATCCTTGCAGCGGCCTTGGATGTTCGGCAAAAAAGCATGACCCCGGCGACCGGCCTGTCGAGGCGATGAACAAGGCCGAGAAAAACCCGGCCGGGTTTGTTATAAAGATTTTTCAGCCAGAGCTTGCCCAGTTCGAGCAGCGATGTTTCCTCGGTTGCGTCGGCCTGTGCCAGCAGACCGGCAGGCTTGTAGAGAACCAGCAGGTGGTTGTCATGGTAGAAAATCGGCCAGGATGGATGAAAAAAATAATCGCCGTTCATAGCTTTTCTCACTGGAATAAGGAGCTGTTTTGATGCCGCCGAAAATACACGGCGCAGAACCCGATGCCGCGCAACTTTCAAAACTTCTGCTCGCATCGGGTATTTCCCTGCCGCCCGCCGCAACGGGCCGTCTATGGAAATATCACCTGCTGCTGCGACAATTCAACAGGCAACTTAATCTAACGCGGATTCACAACTTCGGGAACATGGTCCGCAAGCTCTATGTGGACTCGATCATGCCCGGAAGGATCATCGAACTGCCCTCGCCTCTCATGGATATTGGCAGCGGCGCCGGAATGCCGGGAATTCCGCTAAAAATTGCCTATCCGCAGATCGAAGTCATCCTGGCCGAGAGCAGGCGAAACCGCGTCGAATTCCTCGAAACCGTTCTCTCGCAGCTCGGGCTGACAAAGATAAGCGTCCATGGACACAGCGTAAATGCTTCCACGGAAATGCCGGTCAACGGCGTAATAACGCGTGCGCTCGAAACGATTCCGGCCACTTTGGAAAGAATCACCGGTTCTCTTGCCAGGGGCGGATTGGCAATCTTCATGAAAGGACCGGGGTGCGAAGGTGAAATAGAAGAGGCCCTGGACCGATTCGGACACCGTTACCGGCTCACCGGCGACCATCATTACCGTTTGCCCGATTCCCGGGATGAGCGCAGGCTGGTTGTTTTCGAAAGGCTCGATTCTCCACCCCGGCTTAGAACGGCTGAACTCGAAAAGGGAAATCTCGTGAAAACCATCGAAAGCGAAAACAATGAAACTTTCCGGGAATGGAAAAAACTCCTCACCCCGCGGGGTATACGAAAACAGATGCAGGCGCTCGTTTTCGGACAAAAACAGGTATTAGAAACGCTGGCCCGGATTCCCCGCAATTGCATCGCGTGGATCGGCAGGGGAGACCGAAACCCGCCGCCTCAAGACGCACCCCCGCATTTGATGTGGTATCAGCTCGCCCCGCCTCTTTTTGAGACTCTGGACATTTTCGGGACTTCCTACCCGATAATGCTCGTTAAAATCGAAGAGATACCGAAGTGGTCGCCCTCGGAGGGCCTTCCGGAAGGCTGCACGCTCTTTATCCCTTTTCAAGACCCCGAGAATGTCGGGGCAGTCATCAGGTCGGCAGTGGCTTTCGGCGTCTCCGCGATCATACTGCTCGCCGAAGCGGCCAACCCTTACCACCCCAAGTCCGTAAGGGCCTCCGGAGGGGCGGTTTTCAGGGCGCGTCTGCTTGAAGGACCATCGATCGGGGACCTTCCCGAAGACCTGCCGCTGGTACCGCTTTCGAAAGAAGGCAAAGGAATTTCGGGTTTCAAATTCCCGGCAAAATTCGGGCTCCTCCCCGGCATCGAAGGACCGGGATTACCGGAAAAGTTTCGAAAGACCGCGGTTTCGATCCCCATTTCCACCGAGGTGGAATCGCTTAACGGTGTAGTAGCAACCGCAATCGCAATGTTTAAATGGGCGGAGTCGTCCTGAACCTGTCCAGCCCCTCAGGACCTGCTCCGCTTGAAGGTGATCGTCACGCGCCGGTTGGCTTTCCTGCCTTCCGCCGTGGCGTTGTTGGCGATCGGCCTCGATTCCCCCCAACCCATCGCAGTGATCCGCTCGGCTGATATTCCCCTGTCAACGAGGGCTTGCTTTACCAGCCAGGCTTCCAGATCCGAGTAGACGAGGTTTCGTGTCTCCGAGTGCAGGCAGTCCGTATAGGCGTTCACCAATATCTTCATCTGCGGATATTTTTTCCCGGCGCCGGCCAGAATGTCGATGTCCGTCCCATTGTAAATTTTCACACCGTCGGAATCCGGTTGGAATAACGAATCGGAGGGTATTGTTACAGTGACGCCACCATTTTGTTTCTCGATCTTCGTCCCGCCAAGGCGCTGCAAATATGCCGGCAAACTGACTTCCGTCCCCTGAGACCGTTTGGCCCTGCTGGCCATCGGGCCGTTTCCTAAGCTGTTCTCCACAGTGCCACACCCATTCAGGGTCAGAAAGCAGAAAAGCGCCAAAAGAAGCCATCTCTTTCTCATGCATTCCCTCTTTTGGAAAATTTTCAGATTCCCTTCCCGCCCCTCCAATAGCAAACTCCGCCGGCCAATGCAAGTTATGATCAGGACGACCGCCGGCGTCTGTCTATGCTCCGGGCGAGAAAAAAGGCTTGGAATGCTGACATTTTGGAACCGGGAAGGTATAATTTTTTCTTTTTTTACATAAAAATTCGAATCGAGCTAAAATGGCCTTCAGACTCTATCGGGACTATAATTCCTACTTGCGCGAAACCTTCGGCTGCCGGATCCAGAAGATTTCGCTCGATGCGGGTCTGAGCTGCCCGAACCGCGACGGGCACCTTGGACGCTCCGGTTGCATATACTGCAACGAGAAGGGCTCGGGCACGGGGGCCGCGCGTTTTGCAACCATTTCCGAACAGGTCCGAACCGGAAAAGAAAGGCTTGCCCGGAGGTACAAGGCCAAAAAATTCATTGCTTATTTCCAGTCCTTTTCAAACACCTATGCACCCCTTCCAAGGCTTGCATCACTGTATGCCGAGGCTCTCGAAGACCCCGACGTCGTGGGCCTTAGCATCGGCACACGCCCGGACTGCGTTGCCGATGAAACCCTGGACCTTCTGGCGACGCTCGGCAAAACCCGCCTGGTCTGGCTCGAATTGGGCCTTCAGTCCGCAAAGGATGATACCCTGGAACGTATCCGCCGAGGACACTCGGCAGCGGCTTTCGTTGACGCAGTAAAACGGAGCCGCGCCAGGAAGATCCCCGTTTGCGCTCACGTAATTCTCGGCCTTCCCGGTGAAAATGATAAAGATATGCTCGATACGGCGAGATTTCTTGCGCTCCAGGACATTCAGGCTGTAAAAATACACCTGCTCTACGTCATAAAGGGGACTGCGCTCCATGAAATGTATAAGGCCGGCGCGTATTCGTGTCTTTCCCGCGAAAATTACGCGGCGGCGGCGGGAGAATTCCTTGCGCTCCTGCCCCCGCATTTCATCATTCAGAGACTGACCGGAGATCCTCACCCCGAAGAGCTTGTGGCCCCTGCGTGGGCGCTTGATAAACGGCAAAATCTCGACGCCGTCCGGACGTATATGCAGCAAAATGGACTGTATCAGGGCAAAAATTGGCTCTTGCGGCAACGCGCATAACCGCTCAATTGCCGGATGAAACCAAAAATTTGGCGCGACCTCCCATTATTTCACAGGAGAATATCTCGATGAATCTTGCATTACCCGATATCGACAAAATGCACAAACGCCTGGTTGAGCTTGTCCTTGAATATGCTTTTCAGTATTCGGAAAGTCCGGGGTTCAAACTCGTTCACGGCGGAACAAGTCCGTTTTACTTCAACTGCAAAAAGGTCACTCTCGACCCGGAAGGCCAATACCTGATAGGTAATCTCGTTTTCGAAGCATTGAGCGGCGTCGGGGTGGATGGTGTCGGCGGTCTGACCCTCGGGGCCGATGCGCCTGCAAATGCGGTTGCCTACACTTCATGGCTCAAAGGCAGGCCGATCCAGTCGTTTATTGTTAGAAAGGCCCGGAAAGACCATGGCATAGTCGCCTCCATCGAAGGCAAGGTAAAGGCCGGGGACCGTGTCGTTGTGCTCGACGATGTGGTTACGACCGGCGGCTCAACGCTTCAGGCCGTTTCCGCCTGCAGGGAGGCAGGCTTCGAAATTCTGGGTGCGATTGCCCTGGTTGACCGCCAGGAAATGAACGGCAGGGAAAATATCGAAAAGGAGGTCCCCTTTTTCAAGGCCCTGGTCACCCGCGAGGAAGTCATGCGACTGTACCGGCAAACGGCCGGCTGAGCGGCGTGCCGCGGCGGGCAAGGTGGAACTCAACGGCCCCGCGCATTTCTTGTCTTAAATCGCGCCGATTGCCACCGTGATGTTAATTCCTCCGTGCCGGATGTTCCACAGCCGCATCCGGCCGGCGCCCAGGGCGGCGGCTTCGAGCCGGGATTTGGCCAGGACCGCGTATCTCCAGCCTGTGAAATGGAGTCTCAGATGGGCGCCTATTTTCTCGTAAAGGCCCGCTCCTTCGGAGGCCATACGCACTCCGTAGGGCGGGTTCAAAACCACCATGCCTTTGCCGAGCCCCTCTTTTTTCGGCATGAAATCGAAAAAATCCATGTTTTTCCAACTGATGTCTGCACCGGTCCCGGCGCGGTCCGAATTTTCCCGCGACAGGCCGATCGCCTCCGGATCGATGTCGATTCCAACGATCGGCTGAGGCGCCTTTATCAGTGAAGTCTCCAGGGCCTTTCTCCTTAGATATTCCCAGGTCTTTTCCTGGAAAGAAGGCCACTTCTGAAACAAAAAATCGCGGCCGAGCCCTGGAGCAATCTGCCGGGACATCAGGGCCGCCTCAATGGGAAAGGCGCCCGAACCGCACATGCCGTCTACGAGGGGATCATCGGTTTTCCAGCCCGCCTTGAGCAAAATCGCTGCGGCAAGGGTCTCGCGTAGAGGTGCGCCTGAATGGCGAAGACGATAGCCTCTTTGGTGAAGATGCGCGCCCGACATATCGAGGCTGATCAGGCAGTGATTGTCGACGAGGCGGACGAGGATTTTCTGCCTCAACTCCGGCCCGGCGGAGGCGCCCTCTTCCCTCTCAAAGGCGCGGCCTTCCGAGGATTGAAAAGACGCCTTTTGCCCGAAGCATTTTTCGATGCTCCGGCGGATAATCTCGACCACCCTGCCTTCGTTGCTTATCCGCGAATATTCCACGTGGGCCTCGAGATCGATTGGAATCTGCGGGTTAAGCCAAAGCTCCCACGGGACCTGGGAAGCTTTATAAAAAAGCTCTTCGGCAACACCCGCGCGAAAGGAACAAAGCCTGCAAAGCACCCGGCTCGCCGTTCTCAGCCAAAGGTTGCAGGCGTAGGCGTCTTTGAGCCTGCCGGTGAATTCCAGCCCCGCTTCGCTCAATTCGGGGGCCGGAATATCCAGCAAACGCGCTTCGTTAAGACATATCGCGGCGAGTTCCGCAGGCACCGTGATCGCGAACCGGTGCTCGGGTCCCGTGATGTGGGTCTTGATACGGCGATTGAAAGCCCCTCCGGAGGAGCAGCGTCGCGGGATTGTCATTTTTTTATTTTCGCCTTTCGCCTTTCGCCTTTCGCCTTTTGACTTCTGCCTATACCCCCTAACCTGATGCCCTGTAAACTCGAATATGCTATAAACGAAGAGGAGATGTTGAAAGAAACCTGATGAATAACCGACCTGCTCTCGTTTACGCCGATGTCAAAGGCAACATTCTCGACTGGCCCGCCCTGGAAATGGCCGGCGCCTGCGCCGGTGAATGGACACGCCCGCGTTTGTCCGAACTGGTTCCGCTTCCGGAAGGAAGCGAACTGTTCCTTCTGCCGGAGCGGTTGCCCATCGGCTATAATCCCGCCCTGCACCGGTTCGAAACCCTGGCGGAAGACCCCTTCGACCCGCCAAAACCCGTGCGCGCCGTGGCCGCTTTCATTTCCCCAGCCTATACCCATCTCTACTCAACCGCATACAGGACAAAGTCCCGCGCGCCCATTCTGCCCCTTTTCGCCTACACGGCAGTAGGCTGGCTAAATGGAAGCTTTGTGGTCCCCGCCGTAAGGATCGACAGCGACCGGCGGCAGGATTTTTGTAATTTCGACCTCAAACTTATCGAGCGAAACGCCCGCAGGCGCATGAAAGCGGAACGCGAAAACCGGCTTATGCAGCACCTTGGCAAGTGCGCTCTCACTTACGGATGCCCTGCGGCCAAAAACCTGTTCATGAATCGCTGGGAAGCCCCGCTTCCCTCTTCACCGGAGTGCAACGCACGGTGCATCGGATGTATCAGCCGCCAGGAGGGCACGGGCCTGAGCGCGACACAGGATCGCATTGACTTTGTTCCTTCTGCCGAAGAGATAAGCGCGGTTGCAATCCCGCATCTCCAAAATGCGCCCCGGGCGGTTGTAAGCTTTGGACAGGGATGTGAAGGCGAACCGCTGCTCCAGGCCGAAACACTTGAAGCCTCTATCCGGATGATGCGCAAAGCCACCGGCAGGGGCACAATCAACCTCAATACCAACGGGAGCCTTCCGGAAGCCGTCGAAAAGCTTTGCCGCGCGGGTCTTCAGAGCATCCGCGTAAGCATGAACAGCGCACGTCCCGAATATTATGAAAAGTACTTTCGCCCCAAAGGATTCAGCTTCGAGCATGCCCGCCGCTCCATCTCCGAGGTAAAAGCAAACGGCGGCTTTGCATCGATCAACTATTTTGTCCTTCCGGGATTTACCGATCAAAAAAGCGAATGGCTCTCTTTAAGAAAGCTCATATCGGAAACCCGCCTCGATTTGATCCAGATGCGCAACCTGAACATAGATCCGCAATGGTATCTTGACATCCTCAAGCCCGATCTCCGTGAGAAAAAGCTCGGAATCAGCCGTCTCATATCGATGATCCGCGAAGAATTTCCCGATGTCAGACTTGGCTACTTCAACCCGCCGCTGGAATGAAAACAGAAACATTTAATTACCGATTGCTCGTAGCCGATTCCTGATGCCCGATTGCCCCACCCCTCCCTTGAGCATCCCGCATCGCGTGCTTAATTTGCATACGATCCGGCTTGCGCCAGGTCGATAACTCTGATTAATCGGATAATTAGAGAAACAAGCAAGGAGGAGAATCATGGCTTTGACATTGCCCGATCTGCCGTATCTGAAAAATGCGCTCGAGCCCCATATGAGCGCAAAGACCCTGGAGTTCCATCATGGCAAACACCACAAAACTTATGTAGACAACGCAAACAAACTCATCAGCGGGACCGGTTTGGAAAAAGAGGACCCGGAGAAAATAATAAAAGAAGTTGCCGGAGACGCCTCCAGGATGGGAATATTCAATAATGTCGCCCAGGCATGGAACCACGCTTTCTTCTGGAATTGTCTGAAAGCCGGGGGAGGAGGTCGCCCCACGGGACAGGTGGCCAAAAAGATCGATATCGATTTCGGAAGCTATGAAAAATTTGTCGAGGACCTTAAGAACGCGGGCGCCACTCAGTTCGGAAGCGGCTGGGCCTGGCTTGTGCTAAAAAACGGCAGGCTCGAAGTGATGAAGACCGCAAACGCGGATACGCCGGTCGCCCACTCCATTAAGCCCCTGCTGACCATTGACGTCTGGGAGCATGCATACTACCTCGATTACCAGAACAGAAGGCCCGATTTTCTGCAGGCGGTCATCGACAATCTGATCAACTGGGATTTTGTGAACTCGCGCCTGGCGTAGAGGCGGTCCGGCGTTTCGCGCGATCATCCCCGGCCGTCGCCGTTGCGGGACGTAAAATGAAAAAGCGGACAGAACCGCCCGCCTCTCATATTTGGATCTCCGCGCCTAAGGTCAATTGGGATAAACGTTGCCTGTTTCCAGGATGCACCAGCCGTTTCTGGTCTTGCCAAGAAGCAGGTTGACCTGCCAGCCCTTGCGGCAATGGTCCGTTATCTCTTTGGGAACGCGCACCTCGACAATACCGGAAGTCGCCATCCCGGACAGGATCAGGATTCCGGGGTGAATCTGGTCGATTACGAAGTAGTCGTCCAACTCGGCCGTCCAGTACCTTGGCGCGTGGCTCTGGGCATATTCGTACATCAGTCTTGCGAGCCGTTCGGCGGCGGGAAGCTCCCTAGCAGCCTCGGCTGCGAGTCTGATGACCCGATCCGCCGTTTCCTTTTCGATATACCCGTTTTCCTCCAGCCACTTGGCCAATTTTTTCGCGACAACCCCTGCGGCCTGGAGCAGCGCCTCGGAAGCCATCACTTTCCGTATCATAAAATAGTTCAAAAAATTGGGCAGGGAGGAAGCAATCTTTTCGGGACCGAAAATGAAACAGAATTCAAGATTCTTTTGGAAGTAAAGCTTTTCGTAGAGCGCTACGTCGGACGAACTGTCGAGCTCGTGATAGCCGTGTCCGTTCAGACAATGGCGCAAAAGGTCTATGACCTCTTCATACCTGTTGAAAGTCCTGGACTTCAGCCGCTTTTGCTGGTCCTTGAGAAAAAGCGTCAGCACCTCGTCGATGCTGGGGTGTGAAACCGTTGGAAATTGTAGGACCTTTTTGCTTTCGCTCATCTTTATAGCCACCATAATACGCCGATACCCTTATATTCTCGTTTAGCACAAAGGGCAACAGTTTTTCGGATTTCTTTCCCATTACCCCGAAAAACTAAGATAAGCCCTTCGCGTCCCCGCGTCTCCCCATGAAGAACTCTTCGAATCGCGACTGCGTCTCCTCTCGACCACCAATCGACAGACAACCTCGCATGGTTACATATCATACTTTGGAAGCGATTGCTACGTTCGGAAAAGAACTAAGGACAAAAGCACGGGGAGTTGTTGTCCCGCACCCCGCCGGGCGCCGGCGTCGCTGGCGCCATGATTTCAATGACACCCTTAACCAGCAAGGCCTCCCTGCAGGCGCCAATACGGAAATGGCCCGACATCTTCAGCTCTTCGGCAGGATAAGAATGGGCGCTTGTCTAAAAAAGCACTTGTTTACAAAACCCTTCATCCCTAAAATGTTCAGTAGAGATGCGAGTACCCGGGCATAACCTGAAATTTACCCAGTTTATCATGAGGATGGGCTTCCAGCGGGAGGGAAGCCATCCGGGGGGTCGGTTTTGATCTAAATTGCCACGAGGTGGGAGATGAAAAAAATTGCCTTCGTTCTTATGACAGTGGTCTTATTGGCTGGAAGCATAGTTGCTGTAGACTCTTCAACTTCTCTTGCTCAGGACTACGAGTATCCACCCCCGCCCGCGGATATTTATGCACAACCATGGGCAGGGCCTGGCACGCCGTGGGTTTATTACAACGGAGACTGGTTTTTGAACGGCGTCCTGTACTACTTTTTCGGCTCCCTGTACGGATGGGCGCCCTATTACGCTTATCCCCCCGTCTATATCGTCAGACCCGGAGCCTGGTATTCTCAGAGATGGTTTACCTGGTATCACGGACATCCCAGTTACTGGCACGGTTTTTTGCGGCACCATCCCTACTGGCGGACTCACCGGGTAGGGGAGCGTTACAACCGCACATTTTATGAGCGATACAATCGCGGTCAAGGCGCCGGGTGGCAAAAAGGATACCGCGGAGTTCCCCCTGGCGCGCGACACCCAAGGGGCGTCAGACCGGGTTCGCCCGGAGCGGCCCCTCCCGCAGGGAAGCCGCCTGGAGCCGAGCGCTACCGACAGCCGCAACAAAGGTATCAACAGCAGATGCGGCCGCAGCAGCGTCCTCAACAGCAGATGCGGCAAGGTCAACAGCCTCAACCGCAGCAAAGACCGATGCAGCCTCAACAACGTTATCAGCAGCAGCAGCGCCGGCAAATGCAGCCGCAGCAGCGTCCTCAACAGCAGATGCGGCAAGGCCGGCAGCCCCAACCACAGCGCCGGCAGATGCAGCCGCAGCAACGTTTTCAACAGCAACAGCGGCAGATGCAACGGCAGCAGCGTCCTCAACAGCAGATGCGGCCGCAACAACGTTACCAACACCAGATGCAGCACGGCCAACCACATCAACAGGGTCAGCAGCAACAACGGCAAAGGCAGCATGGCCGTTAGCGAAGTGCGGATCGCGACCGCCCCGATGAAATCCCCCTGCCCGGAAAAAAACAGGACAGGGGGCATAATGTCAACTCAAGGAGATCCGGGCTGAAGCAGGCCTTTCGAAAGGGCACGGCTGTCCAAGCCCTGCCCACTCACCCACTCACCCATTCTTTTTTCATCTCGCCCTTGAGCCGGGCCGCGAATTCCCCGACCTTTTCCGCTATATCTTTATCCTGCAGACCCGATTCGATAAGTCTTTCGAAGGCGCTTCCCACCACCACTCCGTCCGCGAATTGCGACACTTTCGCCGCGTCGTCGGGCGTGGAGATGCCAAACCCTATACACACGGGAAGACCGTTGCAGTTTTTCTTCAAATCGTTGGCCACTGCGGCTGTTTGTTCACTATTCAGCCCGCTGCTGCCGGTGATGCCGATCATGGAAACCAGGTAGATAAAACCGGAGGCCTTCGAGGCTATCCGGGCCATGCGCTCAGGCGGGGTAGTCGGGGCTACCAGCCGGATAAAATCGAGGTCCTTTCCCCAAACGTCGGTCAGTTCGTCGGATTCTTCCGGCGGAAGGTCCACCACCAGCGTCCCGTCGGCGCCCGCAACGACCGCGTCGCCGTAAAACTTTTCGGTGCCGTAAGCCAGGATGGGATTATAGTAGCTGAAAAGGACTATCGGGATCGAGCTGAACCCTCTTATTCGCCGGACCATTTCCATCACATTTTTCATGTTCATGCCGGCGCCGATCGCGCGCGCCGAGGAACGCTGGATGACCGGGCCGTCTGCGGTCGGGTCGGAAAAAGGAACGCCAAGTTCGAGAAGGTCGACTCCCGAGCGGCACATTTGTCGAGTTATCTCGAGAGACCTGGTACAGTCCGGATCTCCGGCGGTAATGAAGCCCACCAGCGCTTTTTCACCCCTGGAGCGCAGCCTGCCGAAAGTTTCTTCTATCCTGCTCATATACTTTTTCACCTCGCTTTCAGCTTTTCCACTATTCCAAGGTCCTTGTCCCCTCGCCCGGACAGGTTCACGATAACGATCTTTTCCGCCGGCATGCGGGAAGCTTCCACAAGGGCGCGAGCGACCGCGTGGGAGCTTTCCAGAGCCGGGATTATTCCCTCGACCGAACTGAGCAGGTGAAAAGCGTGAAGCGCTTCTTCGTCTAAAACGCTTTCGTAGCGCACGCGGCCCGTGTCCTTTAGCCAGGAATGCTCCGGCCCGACGCCCGGATAGTCAAGACCGGCGGATATCGAGTGAGCTTCCTTTATCTGCCCGTTTTCGTCCTGGAGCACGTAGGATTTGGAGCCGTGAAGAACGCCGACCGAACCTGCCCCGAGAGTAGCAGCATGCTTTCCGGTGCTGATTCCGCACCCCGCAGCCTCGACTCCGACCATCTCGGACCTCTCTTGAATGAAAGGGTGAAAGAGGCCCATTGCGTTGCTCCCTCCACCCACGCAGGCCACCAGCATGTCCGGCATTCTGCCTTCGGCTTCCATGATCTGCGCCTTTGCCTCGTCTCCTATCACCCGCTGGAAGTCTCGAACCATCGCCGGATACGGGTGAGGACCGGCGACCGAACCGATGACGTAGAAGGTGTCGCGCACCGAGCCAACCCAGTAGCGCATGGCCTCATTCATGGCGTCCTTCAAGGTCCCGGTCCCCGAATCCACCGGAACCACTTGGGCGCCCAGCAGTTTCATCCGCTGGACGTTGGGGGCCTGCCTGGCGATGTCTTCGGTCCCCATGAAAATCTTGCATTCCATGCCAAAGAGGGCCGCAGCAGTCGCAGTGGCGACTCCGTGCTGACCGGCGCCGGTCTCGGCGATCACCTTGGTCTTCCCCATCCACCGGGCAAGAAGCGCCTGGCCGAGCGTATTATTGATCTTGTGCGCACCGGTATGGGCGAGATCCTCCCTCTTTAGATAGATGAGCGCCCCGCCGGCATTGGCGCTTAACCGCCTGGCGCAGAAAAGCGGGGTTGGCCTGCCGGCATAGTCTTTTAAGAGCAGGTTCAATTCAGCCTGGAAAGCCGGCTCGACGCATAGGGACATATACGCGCTCTCCAGTTCGATCAACGCGGGCATGAGCGTTTCCGCCACGTAGCGTCCGCCGTAGGGACCGAAGTGGCCCCGGCTATCCGGCACGGCCTGGTTTTGCACAGGAAATGAAGCAATTGTCGAATTATTCTCAGCCGGTTTCATTGGAATATCCTCCCCGGCGCGGAACGCAGTTTCGCATTCCGGACCGCCTCGATAAAAGCACGCACTTTATTTTTGTCCTTTCTTCCCGGCACAGATTCCACGCCGGAACTGACGTCAACGGCGTCCGGCCCGAATTGGCAAATGGCCTCGCCAACGTTTTCAGGGTTCAAACCTCCAGCCAAAATACAGGGCCGCTTACCCGCCAGGCCGCGGGCCGCACTCCATTCCCAGCTCAGCCCCGCCCCGCCAGGGACCGCCCCCACCCCGCTTTCAACAAGGTAAGCGGAAGCGCGATAATTTCCCGCATCCGATATAAAAGGCCTCTTTTTCTCGAAAAGGGTCTTGATTACGGATATCCCTGACGATTCGAGCGCCTCCACCATTGCCGGGGGTTCGCAGCCATGAAGCTGAACAAAGTCAAGCCGGCACAATTCCACCATTTTCATGATCTCCAGGAAAGGCTCGTCGACAAAAACGCCGATTTTACAGACCCCTTCCGGAAGGTTCGCTCCGATTTCACGGGCCACGGGGGCGGTGACAAAGCGTGGGCTCGGAGGATAAAAAACCATGCCTATGGCGTCGGCGCCCGATTGCGCACATGCAACAGCTTCATCGACCACGGTGAGGCCGCATACCTTCACTTGCGGAGACCCCGGACAATCAGTCATCTTGCCTCTTTTCCTTTCTCTGCTCCGTGTAAGGCCCGCAGCATCATTACGGGGTCCTCCGACCTCATGAGGCTCTCGCCAATCAGGAAGTTCCATATCCCGACGTCTAGAAGCCGCTCGATATCCGAGCGCGTATGAATCCCGCTCTCGGCCACCAGCACCTGTCCGGGAGCGGCTTTGCCCGAAACGCGGATGGAAGTGGCAATGTCGGTGTCAAAGGTCGAAAGGTCGCGGTTGTTTATGCCGATAAGCCGAGCCCCGGCTTGCGATGCGATCTCGAATTCATGCTCGTTATGCGTCTCCACAAGCGCATCCAGCCCGATATCTGAGCACAAGGACAACAGGTCTCGCAGTAATTGCGGCGAAAGCGCCCTTACTATCAGTAGTATCGCATCCGCGCCCATGGCCGCCGATTCGTAGACCTGGTAAGGAGTTATAATAAAGTCCTTTCTAAGAGCGGGAAGCATGGTCGCAGCTCTCACTATCTTCAAATCCTCGGGACTTCCGCCGAAAGAATCCCGGTCGGTTAGCACCGAGACAGCCGCAGCGCCGCCTTCTTCATACATCCGTGCGAACTCGGCAGGATCGACATTGTCCCTTATTCTCCCCTTTGAAGGAGAAGCACGCTTGACTTCGGCGATCACGTTCATCCCGGCAGGTCCAGGCTCGGCCAGCCTGCCGCTAAAGGCCCTTCGCCCGTTCACCTTCTCCGCCTCACGCCGAAGAGAACCCTCCGGCACCCACTTTGCCGCTGCTCTTACTTCTTCCTTCTTCCGCTCGATAATCCTTGAAAGAAAATCGGACATACCGGTTATCCTGGTGAGTAGTGAGTAGTATTGCAGCCCCGGCCCTCAATTAGTGAACCGTACATAGGCTTCCAGCTTCTCCTTCGCCCTTCCCTCGTCAATGGATGCCCGGGCCATTTCGATACCGCCGCTAAAATCACGGGCCACCCCGGCGGCGACCAGGGCTGCTCCGGCATTGACCAAGACCACGTCGCGCCTTGGGCCCTTTTCACCCGCCAGGACCTTCAGCGTGATTTCGGCGTTTTCAGCCGGCGTTCCCCCCGTCAAATCCGACTGGCGGGCAGTCCGGCCCAGCAGTTGTTCGGGCGTAATGTCATAGGTTCGGATCAATCCGTCGTTTAACTCGGACACCCTGGTGGGAGCGCAGACGCTGATCTCATCGAGCCCCTCGTGTCCATGCACGACAAAAGCCCGCCTCGAGCCGAGCCGCTGGAGAGCGCGCGCGAACATTTCAGTCAGTTCCGGGGCATAAACGCCTATCAGTTGGCAGTTGGCGCCCGCGGGATTTGTCAAAGGCCCGAGCATGTTGAAAATCGAACGCACCCCCAATTCCTTTCGCGCCTTGGCCGCATGCCGCACCGCGCCGTGAAAGAGCGGAGCGAAAAGAAATCCTATGCCGATCTGCCTTACGGCCTCTTCCACCACCTCGGGACCGGCCTCCAGGTTTGCTCCCAGCGCTTCCAGCAAATCGGCGCTACCGCATTTACTGGAAATGGAACGATTGCCGTGTTTGGCCACCGTGACCCCGCAACCCGCCACAACGAAGGCTGCCGTGGTCGAGATGTTGAAAGTGCCTGAGCCGTCGCCGCCTGTGCCGCAGGTGTCAACCACTATGTCGGCGTTTGTTTGGATCCTGGCGGCTTTTCGCCGCATCGCGCGCGCAGCCCCGGCAAGTTCGGCGAAAGTCTCGCCTTTAGTGGCAAGAGCGGCCATTATGGCCCCGATTTGAGCATCGGTCGCCCTGCCCGTCATTATCTCGCCAATCAGGCCGGCCATTTCTTCTTCGCTTAAGTCCTTCCTCGAGATCAGGCCCTTAAGGCTTTCCTGTATCATGCTTGTTCCTCCCGTTCAGTCTTTTGCCTGCCGGCAAGAGATAGAAAATTTTTCAACAGCCGTTTGCCAACGGGTGTCATGATGGATTCAGGATGAAACTGCACACCTTCGATGAGGTGTTCTTTGTGGCGGATTCCCATAATTTCGCCGTCTTCCGAGCGGGCCGTGACTTCCAGGCAAGCCGGCAGGCTCTGCGGGGCCACGGCCAGGGAATGGTAGCGCATTGCCTGAAAAGGGTTCGATATGCCGGCATAAATTGACTTCCCATCGGAGCTTACCGTGGAAACTTTTCCGTGCATCAGTTTTTTGGCGTGGACCACCTCGGCCCCGAAAGCCGCCGCAATCGCCTGGTGCCCGAGGCAAATTCCCAGTATGGGTATCTTTCCGGAAAATCTCCGAATGGCCTCGATCGAAACCCCGGCCTCCTCGGGCCGGCACGGCCCAGGCGAAATTACCACGGCGGACGGCGCGAGGTTTTCGATATCGTCGATGGATACCTCGTCGTTTCTGGCTACCTCGACTTCACTGCCGAGCATCCCGAAGTACTGGAAAAGATTGTAAGTAAAGGAATCGTAGTTATCGATCATGAATATCATGGATCTACTCCTTACAGGGTGCGGTGCGAGTTCGCTCCCCGGGCCGGCTAAAGAGCCGGCGATTTGCCCTCGAGCATCTGCAGTGCCCTGTGTATCGATTTGGCCTTGTTGATGGTCTCCTGCCTTTCACGCTCCGGATCGGAGTCGGCGACGATACCCGCTCCCGCCCTTACCGTCAGCTTGCCATCCCGGATGCAGGCGGTCCGGATCGTGATTGCAAGGTCCATGTTGCCGGTATAGGAAAAATAGCCGATCGCGCCTCCATAAGGCCCCCGAGGCTCATCTTCAAGCTCGGCTATAATCTTCATGGCCCTCACCTTGGGGGCGCCGGTAAGCGTCCCGGCCGGAAAAGCGGCCCTGAAGAGGTCGAAGGCGTCCAGTCCCTCGCGCAAATCGCAATTTATGTTCGAAACCAGGTGCATGACGTGCGAGTATCTTTCGACCACCATCAGGTCGGTCACCTGCACAGAACCGATTTCGGCGACCCTGCCGAGGTCGTTTCTGCCCAGATCCACCAGCATGAGATGCTCGGCCCTCTCCTTTTCATCTCTTAGCAGCTCGTCTGCAAGCTCCCGGTCCTGCTGTTCGGTTTTTCCGCGAGGGCGGGTGCCTGCAATGGGGCGAAGAGTGGCCACCCCGTTTTCCAGGCGCACCATGGTTTCCGGAGATGAGCCGACAAGGATGGTGTCGTCAAAATGAAGGAAATAGAGGTACGGAGATGGATTTATGAAACGTTGCGCACGGTAAAGAGAGCGGGGATCGGGCGTGGCCGAACAACTGAACTGTTGTGAATATACCGCCTGGATGATATCTCCCTCCCTGATGTATTCCTTGATCCTGGCAACGTCAGCTCGAAATTTCTGCGGTTCGGTCTCCTGGCTCAAAGCAAAATCGCTCTGCTCAGGTCGAGGAAACGGCTCCGGCGGGCCTTCGAGCTTGCTCTGCATTTCCCTCAAAGTCTCAACGGCCCGGTCGTAGGCTTCGTCGGCCCCGCCGTTTTCCACCAGCGCGTAAGCCACAAGGCTGAGGGTATGCCGCACGTTATCGAATACGAACAGTTGTCCCGGCAGGATAAAATGCGCGATCGGGACATCTGCGGGCAGTCGGTTTTCAATCGCTTCGAAAAAAGACACGAACTCGTAGGCGAAAAATCCGACCATGCCGCCCCAGAACCTGGGCAGCCTCGACAGCTTTACCGGCTTGTACCGGGCCATAAGCGAACGCAGGATTTTGAGCGGGTCTCCGTGATGGGCGATTCGCTCTTTGCCCGCGCCGCTCTCGATTTCGACTTCGTCGCGAAAGACCCTGACACTCTTTGTGGCGGAATTGCCCAGAAAACTATACCTTCCCCACCTCTCGCCGCCCTCCATGCTTTCCAGGAGGAAAACCGGACCATGGCCCCGGTATATTTTTGCAAGCGCGGAAACAGGCGTCTCCATATCGGCAAGCACTTCCATACACACCGGGATAAGGTTTCCCTTCTCAGCCATAGCCCTAAATTCAGATCTTTGCGGGTAAAAACCCAATTCCATAGCCTGTCTCCTTCTCGGCCCGGACTTCAGCCACGACATGATCGTTTTCGCAGCCCTGGTTTGTCGATGTTTTATAGATGCCGGCAATAGTCTCCACCTGCCTGCACAGATCAAAGAACTGATCGGGATAAAGCGACTGCGCCCCGTCGCTCAAGGCCTTTTCCGGCTCGTTGTGGACTTCCACTATCAGGCCGTGACAGCCCACTGCAACGGCGGCCCGGCTAAGCGGGACCACCTGGTCCCTGAAACCCGCGGCATGGCTGGGGTCTACGATTACAGGCAGATGACTCTCCTGTTTCACCACCGGAACGGCTGAAAGATCCAGGGTGTTTCGGCTGTGGTTAGCGAACGTGCGGACCCCGCGCTCACAAAGAATGACCTTGTTGTTTCCACCCTCCATAATGTACTCGGCGGCCATCAGCCACTCCTCTATGGTAGCGGCCATGCCTCGTTTCAAAAGAACGGCTTTCCTCGATTTGCCGGCCCGCCGCAAAAGGCTGAAGTTTTGCATGTTCCTGGCGCCTATCTGGACAATGTCGGCGTAATGCTCGACCAGGTCGTAGACCTCATGGTCAATTGCTTCCGTAACAACAGGCATTCCGGTTTCACTGCGCACCTTGGCCAGGATCTTAAGCCCCTGCTCTCCCAATCCTTGAAAAGCGTAAGGCGATGTCCTGGGCTTGTAGGCGCCGCCACGAAAAATCTGCGCGCCCCGCTCCTTCACCACTCGGGCGATCTCAAGGGCCCCCGATTCGCTCTCGATCGCGCAGGGCCCTGCCATGACGGTGAGATGACCATTTCCGATAAGGACTTCGCCAACCTCTATAATCGTGTCGCATGGCCGGGACTCCCGGCTTACGAGCTTGAAGGGCCGCGTCACCGGAATAACCTCTTTTACCGCCGGAAGCTGCGTGAACAGGCAGGCATCCACAGGACCGTGATTGTGAAGAATGCAGATCGCCACCCGCTCTCCGCCCGGAATCGGTCTCGCGGTAAATCCCTTCTGCTCGATAGCGCAGACCGCCCCCTCGATCTCCTCCTCAAGGGCGCCCTTTTTCATTACGACCAGCACCTTTGGACTCCTTTTTGATGAAAAAAAGAAAGGGACCGCAGATTTAATCCACGGTCCCTCTCAAAAACAAAAGACCGTGGGCCTTGGCGCGGCCCACGGTCCAACCAGTTATCATCATTTAGAACTGATGGCTATCCCGTCAGGCGAGCGCCTCCACAGATAAACCACCAGCACCATGAATTCGGTCTATTGATCACATTTTCCATCTATAACAGTCTCCAGTTACGATTGTCGCATTTTTAACAGGCCCCAATGATAATTGCAAGAAAATTTTTCAACCGCCCGAAGATTTTAAGATTCTGCGGACGTTTGACTTCGCTGCCCGATGTCAGTATGATGGAATAGTTTTCTCGAAAGGGAGAAAAATTCCGTTCCATCTTCTCTTTTCCCACACACAAACTTACATTTGCATTGTTTTTGCCCAGTGGGCCTTGCTGACCCTGTCGAGAAAATCGGGGCGGTGGGGGACACGAAAAGTTCCACGGATGGAGACGACCCAAACCTTTCTACACCCCGAGGAGGACTCCTCCGGGTGACAGGGAGAGAAGGATGCAAAATTATTTTAGAGCGCCTTTCGAAATCTTTAGCGCAGCCGCTTCCATGATGAGCCGATCGATGCAGATTGCGCCTAAAGTCAGCCAGGCTGCTTTGGCCCAGACCAAAGCAGCGCAGTATTACTGGAATGGAATACTCAGCTACGTAACGGCATTCATGGCGCCGTCGTTTGACGCCTTTAATGCCTTCACAAATAGTGAAAGAAAAAAGCTTGCCGAAAAGTCTGCCTCGCAGAATTTGCAAGACTACAACCAATTGCTCGACCTGAACGTCGAGCTTGCCGGCGCCGCAATGGCAGGCAGCGTCAATGCCATGAACAACTTCTTCTATGGCTGGCTAAGCAGGGGGGTGTCAGCCTGGCTGGAGTCCTTCAAAAACGAAGACAGCCTGTGCGACTTTGCTTCCAGGCTCGAAGAGGTCCTCAAGCTGACCGTTAAGGAATATCCGAAAGCTATAAAGGCCATAAAGTCCGAATATGGTTTCCACCTCGATGACACCGGGTATATCAAAGTTGCCGAGACCGATCGCTTCTACCTCTACCAGGTTCTGCCGAATAAAAAAGATGTAGTGTCCAGAAGCAAACCCATCCTCATCGTTCCTCCTTATGTGCTGGGCGCCAACATCTTGGCCTTCCTGCCCGCAGAGCAAAGGAGCTACGTTCATTTCTACGCCAACCAGGGAGTCCCTACTTACATTCGGCTGATCAAGGATATACAAACCAATGTGCCCGTCCAGACGATGACAGGCGAAGATGACGCTCTCGACACGCAATTCTTCTGCCGGGAATTGATGGCAAGGCATAAAAGACCGGTTACCCTCAACGGTTTCTGCCAGGGCGGCTACCTGACCCTTGCATCGCTTTTATCGGGCGAATTGGACGGCCTGGTGGACGCCCTTATAACCTGCGTCACTCCTATTGACGGCACCCGGAGCAAGTCCCTGACAGCCTTTATCAACAGTATGCCGGCAAGGTTTCGGGACCTGAAATATTCTGAAAAGGTGCTGCCCGATGGTAACGCGGTGGTTGGCGGGTCAATTTTGTCGTGGGTCTACAAACTGCGCAAACTGGAAACCGAGTCGCCGATCGCGGCCTTCCATCGCGATATAGACATGTTTGACAGCCAGCCGACGCCCCATCCGAAAATCGGAAAGACCGCCGCAGCCATCAACCAATGGATGCTCTATGACCAGGCGGACCTGCCGTATAACATTACCAAAATGAGTTTCGATTCTTATACCGTTCCCATAGACAAAGAAGGGAACCTGCCGGTAACCCTTTTCGGGCGAAAGCTCAATTTGAAGCGGATCGAGGAGAAGAAAATCCCCTGGCTTATCTGTATCGCCGAGGGCGACGATCTGGTTGACAGGGAAGCCGCCCTGGCCCCGCGCGATTACATAGATTCCCGGGTCGAAGTCTGCGTGTTTCCAAAAGGCCATGCCTCCATTGCGACCTCCTGGTCGATTCCCACTTCGCAATGCGCGCTTCATCTTCATTTTCATCCGCCCGGGACCCCGGCCATGGGATATTGCAAGACATGCCGCGGGCCGGTCTGCTTCCAGATAGACCTCGATGAAGCCACCGAACCGGTAGAAAGCCCCCAACCCGAGGAACTGCAAAAGGTGTCTTTGTCTCCCAAGACTCGAGGCGGCAAAACCGCCGGGAAGACAAAAAAAGGCGGCGCCGAACTAAAGCCCCGGCGCCCTGAGAAAACCACTACATCGAGGGAAAAATGAGGACAAAACAGGGGCGCGGTAATGGGCATAGGCCAGCGCGCCCCTCACTTCGACCACTCGTTTTGAAATCAATCCCGCCTGCCGGTCAGGCAGCAAGCTCGTTTTCCAGATTCAAATGCGAAAGGGCCCATGCGGGAACGTGCTCCCGGGATATACAGCTCGCCGTGGCCCAGTAACTTTCCGGCGAACTCAACCTGATGAACTTCACCTCATCGCGAACCAGAAGCGCGAAGTAGCTCATCTTTGGCTTGTCGCCCTCCTTTTCATGGCCCAGTCCGACCATCCTGCCCTCTTTGGGCGCCAGGCGACGCATCGATTCACACGGCATGCCGCATTCCTCGCAATACAGGCACCCTGCGCAACTCCCGATAATTTCCACTACCTGCAGATCGAAAAGGTCGGGGTCCGGGTTGTTTAATTCCCACCCGCAAACATCACATTCATAAAACTCCATGATCCACCCCTTTTCTACCATCCCGAGAAACTCGGAACCTATTATATTATGTTGCATAGTTGGGGAATAGAAATGGGGGAAACACTCTATTTTGGTATACAATCTCCCTTATGCGTCAAAAAAAACGCGGAGAGAGCACGGTTGGCAAAAGGCTGTCTTACGGCAGTAAAGATGGCCGATTCGAACCAGAAGAGCATGAAATTCCTGGAAAAGCTGCACCTTCGGATCCAGAGCTTCCATGAAATATTCCCGCAGATCGTCATAGGAAACCGATTCTTCGATCCATCCATGCCTGGAAAAAATACGATAGGTATAAGTGTCAACGACAAAAGAGGGCTGAAACGCAGCATAAAGAACTATACTGTCCGCGGTTTCCCGGCCGATGCCCCGGATTGTGAGCAGCTCGGTTCGAAGAGATTCCATGTCCCGGCTGAGGAATTCTTCGATCGATCCGTTCCAATTGGTTCCTACATGATCGCAGAAAGCCTTCACCTTCTTCGCCTTCTGTCTGTAGAAACCCGACGGGCGAATCAGCGCTTCCATCTCCTGCGCGCCAAGCCCGAGGATACCTTCCAGACTCAGCAAACCGTTTCGCCGGAGGTTCCCGATCGCCGCGGCGGCATTCTTCCATGCGGTATTCTGTGTTAGTATCGCGCCCAGTATGACTTCGAACGGGGTCTCGGCCGGCCACCACTTCTGTGGCCCCAAATCCGCCATCAGCCTGTCATAGACCTCGCGCAACAACTCTTTTCTTTTTGCTCTCAATCCAGTCCGACCCCGGCCGGCGCCGTTCCACATTTTGCGCACACGCCGCTCTTCAGGTTGTGTTTTTTGATCGAGTAGCCGATGCGGCCGATCAGCAAGGCCCCGCAGCAATGGCAGTACGTGTTCTCGCCATCGTCTCCCGGCACATTGCCCGTGTAGACATAACGCAGACCGGCCTCCAGCCCGATTTGCCTCGCCCTTCTGATTGCCTCGACGGGCGTAGGCCGTGCGTCCATCATATGATACGCAGGATAAAAACGGCTGACGTGCCAGGGGGTCTCGGCGCCAAGACCCGCCAAAAATTGCGCGATCTGCTTCAACTCAGCCTTGGTGTCGTTCAAACCGGGAATGATAAGCGTGGTCACTTCAAGCCAAATAGATTTTTTCTTCATTCTTTCAAGCGTCATGAGGACAGGCTTGAGCCGGGCGCCGCATTTCTCACGGTAAAACGCATCATTAAACGACTTGAGATCCACATTGGCCGCTCCCAGCAAAGGGGCGGCGGCATCAAGGGCCTCCTTGCTCATATAGCCGTTGGTTACGAAAACATTTTCAAGCCCCCGCTCTTTTGCCAGACCAGCAACGTCGAGAGCATATTCCATGAAAACGGTGGGCTCCGTGTACGTATAAGAGATCGATGCGCATCCCTCTTTTCGCGCCTGCTCTGCAACTTCTTGCGCCATTGCGCTCCGGCCGTAAATCGCGCCAGAGATTCGAGGCGACTGCGATATGTCGGCGTTCTGGCAGAACACGCATTGGAAGTTGCACCCTACCGTGGCAATCGAATAGCTTGTCGAACCGGGCAGGAAATGAAACAGCGGTTTTTTTTCAATAGGGTCCACATGCCGCGCGATAGGTTTTCCATAGACCAGGCTCCAGAGTTTTCCGTCCCTGTTTTGGCGCACTCCGCATTTTCCAATTCCACCCGGCTCGATACGACAATGCTGCGAGCAAAGAAAACAGTGCACCCGATCTTCATCCAGCTGCCTGTACAACATCGCCTCTTTCATCTTCGCTCCTTAAGAGCGCGGGCTAACCGGCGCCGGGCGTCAAAACTGCGGGATAGACAAACAGTCGGAAGCGTTGCTCACTCATCCGCCGAACTTTCCCGGACGTTTACGGAAGCCCGCCAGCATCCCAGAGAATGGACGGAAACTTTGGCCCCGGCCGGAATTTCATCGAAAACAGGCGTCTGTAATGTGCGAACGCGGCATCGCATGTCAACCCGCATCGCGATAAAGTGGCCGAAAGGATTGCGCTCTACAAAAGGTGCTCGCTCCAGAAACTGAAGGTAGGGAAGCAGTTGCAGCGGAAAGGAAAAACATGTTCGCCATTCGATTGGAACGGCGCCGCAAAGAATTGTGCCGCACATGCTGCTCAACTGGAAAACACTAAAGAACCTGGCTCGGCTGTAAACCGAATTCTTCCAGAATCTCCGGACGCTGTAATCGAGCCCGCCTATCGAAAACCTGTTCAGCGCACCGAGCAGTACGTTTCTGCGCGCTACCCGGAAGGCTTCCCTGAGCGCCGCGTACGGTTCATCAACGAATTCCAGCGTTGTTATCAGGGCCACCGTATCGAATTCATTGTCCTCATAGGGCAGGTTCTCGGCAAATCCCTGAGTGAGCCGGACTCTATGGCCGAGCCTCTCGCCTGCAAGCTCGAGGCTTTCACCCGAAGGATCGAGCCCGGCCACCATATGCCCCATGGACCTGAACCATTCCAGGAAAATGCCGGTCCCACAGCCCACCTCGAGGACACGCTGCGGAGAAGCGGGCTTCCAAACCTTCCTGAAAAGCCCCTGCTCGAACTCCAGCGCCCTTCGTCCCTGAGCGGAGCGAAACCATCGCTCGTGGCGCTCGGCATCTTCCAGGCTGAAAATATAACCCACATCAAACCTTTACACGGACACACCGTCAACGCGCGCAAACAGGCAAACCTTAAGGGCTCCGTTACCCGCAACGGTGAATCCTATTCATTTAACAAAACAGCGCCTCGCGAACCGGAGGTGACCATACGTGCGTACCTGGCAAGGTATCCACTCCTGATTCGGGGCTCACGCGGCTTCCACGCTTCCTTGCGTTTTTCCATCTCCGCATTATCGACCAGCAGTTCCAACTTCTTGCCGGGGATATCCACCAGGATTTCATCGCCTTCCTTGATCAATGCAATCGGACCGCCTACCGCGGCCTCGGGAGAAATATGCCCGATGGCTGCCCCCTGCGTGCCGCCGCTAAACCGGCCATCGGTTATAAGCGCCACGTCCAGTCCCAGGCCGCGCCCTATAATGGCCGCCGTCGGGGTCAGCATCTCCTGCATCCCCGGCCCCCCTTTGGGCCCTTCGTAACGGATAACAACCACGTCGCCGGCAACGATACGGCCCTCCAAAATAGCGCCCGCCGCTTCGGACTCACTTTCGAAAACTCGCGCCCTGCCCTTGCGGACAAGCATCTGCGGAGCCACCGCCGACTGCTTGACCACACCGCCTTCCGGCGCAATGTTACCATAGAGAACGGCAATGCCGCCTTCATTATGATAAGGATTCTCCAGCGACCGGATAACCTCGGGGCGAAGGGTGCGCACATTTTTGAGGTTCTCGCCGAGCGATTTTCCGGTTACGGTCAAAGCCGTCGGGTCAACCAGGTCCCGGCGCAAAAGCTCCTTCATCACCGCCTGTACGCCGCCTGCAGAGTCGAGGTCCTCCAGGAAATGCGGTCCACCGGGCCGCAGGCTGCACAGGTGAGGCGTCCTCGCGCTGATATCGTTGAAAACACCAAGATCGAGACGGATTCCGGCCTCGTTTGCAACCGCCGGTACGTGAAGGACCGTGTTCGTCGAACAGCCAAGGGCCATATCCACTGCTATCGCGTTATGGAATGCCGCCACGCTTGCTACCTCGCGCGGCTTGATGTCCATGGAGACAAGCTCCATTATCTTCATTCCCGCTTTTTTGGCCAGACGCACTCTCGCCGCTGTCACCGCCGGGATCGTTCCATTTCCCGGCAAAGCGAGCCCGATGGCCTCCGACAGGCAATTCATCGAATTGGCCGTAAACATGCCGGCGCAGGACCCGCATCCCGGACAGGCCTGCTCCTCGAGTTCTTCCAGTTCCTCAGGGGATATCTGTCCGGCCCTCAGCGCTCCCACGCCTTCAAAAACCGATATGAGGTCAACAGGCTTTCCACCCACGCGGCCGGCCAGCATCGGCCCTCCGCTTACAAGAATCGCAGGAATGTTGAGCCTGAGAGCGGCCATCATCATCCCCGGTATTATTTTGTCGCAGTTGGGAATCAACACCAGCCCGTCGAAAGGATGGGCCGTCGCCATTATTTCGACGGAATCGGCTATCAGCTCGCGGCTTGCCAGCGAGTAGCGCATTCCGGTGTGGTTCATGGCGATGCCGTCGCAAACGCCTATCGTGCTGAATTCGACAGGAGTTCCGCCGGCCAGCCGGATGCCTGCCTTCACCCCCTCAGCTATCTTGTCCAGGTGAATGTGGCCGGGAATGATTTCATTTGCCGAATTGACCACCCCAATGATCGGCCTGTCTATTTCCGATTGAGTGTAACCCATGGCTTTAAAGAGTGAGCGATGGGGAGCCTTCTCAATGCCCTTTTTCATCAAATCGCTTCGCATTTCGTTTTATCCCTCCAGCAGACTGCTGTTTCCATTCGGGTTTCCCGACCTGGTCCCGGTCAATGCGTCCTGACTCTAAACATATAATAACTAAAATATTTCCGGCTGTTTTGGAAGTAAAAACACCCGAGTCGTCAAAGGGTTGGTGCAATAACTTGTAAGTTGGATTTGAACAGGTTATATTTTTATATAATCAAACTGGATGGAGGGCACAAATGCATACGACGAGTCTTCGCAAAGTTGGCGGCTCTATCATGCTGGCCGTACCACCTGCCATACTTGACCTGTTGCAATTGCATGCCGGCGCAATAGTCGGCCTGACTGTGGACCGAGGGCGGCTTGTAGTTGAACCCAGTCCGCGGCCGCGCTACAGCCTGGATGAACTCCTGGCTCAATGCGACGCGTCGGCTGAGGTGAGTGAGGAAGACCGCGCCTGGCTGGATGGCAAACCCGTTGGTAGCGAGCTACTGTAGTGGAACGCGGCGATATTTACCTGGCATCGCTGGACCCGCCCTCTGGTCGTGAGCAACAGGGAACACGACCGGTCTTGATTATATCTCCGTCCGCCTTCAATCGGCTAACTAAAAAGCCTGTCGTCCTTCCGATCACCAGCGGAGGCAGCTTTGCACGCACAGCCGGCTTTGCGGTGTCTTTAACCGGGGCCGGCACAAATACAACAGGAGCTATCCGATGCGACCAGCCTCGCGCCTTAGATCTAGCCTCGCGTAATGCTCGCAAGCTGGAAAGCGTGCCACAGGCGATCATGGATGAAGTACTCGCGAAATTCACCGCCATTTTTGAGTGACGTGATCCGGTGGACATCGGCTTGTCATGATGAACCGGGGACCGCGCCGGGGTCCGGGATGTCATCGTATGTTAACCTGCGACAAGGGACTGGCAAACAGGGGGAAGAGATCGTATAGTACGAGCGAAACGGAAAGAAAAACGGGTCCGCCCCCTATCCGCATAAAGGCCCCGTTCGAGCAACAGAACTCGACATTTCCGGATGGCTTACCAGTGGTGACAGGTTCGCGCAGATCGCAGCGAGGACCTCGGGCTTTTTGTCACCAGGCGCCTTAAAAAGGAAACACAAATGGAATGGCGTGAAGTCGTCGAACATCCGAGCCTGAAAGACCTGCCCTTTAAGATCGAGACAAACGAGTGGGGTGAAATCGTGATGACGCCGGCAACGGGTACACATGGACTCTATCAAGGGCGCATAATCAATTGGTTCAACCGCCTGGGGGAAGGAGACAAGGTTTTCCCCGAATGCCCCATTCAAACTTCCGCAGGCACGAAGGTAGCCGATGTTGCATGGGGAAGTGCTGCATTCTTTAAAAGGCACGGCTTTCGCGTTACTTCCTTCACCGAATCGCCCGAAATTGTCGTAGAAGTAAAATCTCCTTCCAATAGTCTTGAGCGACTGGAGGGGAAAAAACGACTTTATTTTGAAGCGGGAGCCAAGGAGGTATGGTTCTGTGATGAAGATGGCGATATGCACTTCTTCAGCCTTCAAGGCAAGTTAAAGAGAAGCGAACTGTTCAAGGACTTCCCTGAACGAATAGACATCGATTTTGTGTGAGACGGGGTTTTGCCGCGATCGCAGCGACGACCCCCAGCTTTGTCACCAGGCGCCTTGGAAAGGAGACACAAA
>JAJYTC010000156.1 GCA_021793275.1 Deltaproteobacteria bacterium
CGTGGTCTCAATCACGTAGTATCCCTCAGGTAGTTTCAGGCTTGAAATATTTGGCTCACTCAATCTTGTTCCCAAACAGGATATCGGATATATTATATTTAATTGTTATTTGGAGGTGTTTTATGAAGGTGCTGGTCTCAATACCAGATTCTTTGTATTCCCGAATGGTGGCCACAATACCGTCAAGGCAGAGAAGCAAGTTGATCGCCAGGCTATTGGAAGACGAAGTCGAGAAAAGAGAGCAAGACCTTTACCGGGCGGCTTTGGCGGTTGAGCAGGATGAAACGCTTGGCGCCGAAATGAAGGATTGGGATGTGACCCTGGGTGATGGGATCGATTGATGGAAGCTGGAAAGCTTGGGAGAGGCAACGTCTGGTGGGTTAATCTCGATCCAACGCAAGGCTCTGAAATCAAGAAGATACGCCCCTGCGTCCTGGTGGCCGCCACCCCTATCAATCGAGCGCGAAGAACTGTCCTGGTAGTCCCGTTGTCGTCTTCCGGCAGTACACCGCACCCACCGATCACCGTGAGGGTTTTGTGCATGGGAAAGAACGCGGTGGCCGTTTGTGACCAATTGCGGGCAGTAGACAAGGCCCGCCTTACCGACTGGATCGAGTTGATGGAATCTAAGTCTCTTGATACTATCGGTAAAGCACTCCTGCAAGTCTTGTCCATCTGATTGACGGCGGCAGGCTGAAAAAGAAACCCACCATTCGCAGCGCGGAAATGCCGTCCGCACCCTCCGATATGATCCCAGATCACGGAGTATCCCGCAGGGGTTGTGGAAATAAGTGCCTGTGGCATCCCGGGTGGCTTCAATCATGTAGTACCTCCCAGGCGTTGGAAGCGTTATTCTTCAGCCTGCGCCTTTTTGCTGCAGCCAGTGGATGAAATTCGCTTATCCGTTTCTCTTTGCGACATATTGAACCCCGTCTATGTTCATATTCTGTCGGGTTCTCTTTCGACAGCGGTATCAATCCCTTTGAGAAATCCCTTCATTTCCGAAATCTTTCTGAGGGGAATCATCTCGATCCTGTTGTCGTATACAACCATTTGGACCTTCTGCCCCGGCAAAAGCTTCAAAGCATTGCGAAGCCTTTTGGGAATCACAACCTGGAACTTAGGGGAAATTGTAACCGCTTCCATACGCCTGCTCCATCGATGATATTTTCGTAATATTTTAGTTCATTGCGTGGTGTTTAACAAGCAGTGCGTCTCAATCCCCTCCCCGGTGATCCCGTCCAAAGAATATTCCCGAGAGCACCAAACGATCTTCCGAACCCACGCCAAGCCTGACCCCTCCGACATGGTCCAGGATCGTGGAGTATCCATCAGGGGCTCCAGTAATGGCCCGTCCGGCGATTTCCGTGGCAGGCTCGCCGGATTGTTCAGCTTCCTTTCTGAGGCGCTCGTAAAGCGCTTCAGGCATAGGTACATGGAAATTACGTGGCGTAGTTTCGGGCATTACACATCCTCCATGCCATAATTCTAAGGCATAATATTGGCGAGGTTCATGCAAAAAGATGCAGAAGGATTTTCGGTCTTTTTCTTTCGTTCGTTACGGTAACATGCCTCCGGTTACTTCTGCTTTTGCCCGGTATCTGAATAATCGTATATGCGGGTTGTCGTTTCACAAGGGCAGGAGGAGCCGAATGGGAGAATTTGAAAAATATGTGACACATGCTCTTGGGGTCAAGATTCCCGAAGAATATGCGGTATTCATGGAAAAATATGGAAACAAACTGGCCGTGGATCCCCTCAGCCAGGAAAGCTGGATTTCCGGGCTTGGAGACAGGGATTTCGTAGTTGGAACTACACAGGCATTTCGTTCCGGGGTTCCCGGCTTTTCCCCGGACAACATAGTCATCGGCTATCTGGGTTTGAAAACCGTGGTGGTCAACAAGACATATGAGGAAATCTACAATTATGTGATGCTTGACGCCAAAACCGGGACAATTCTTTCGGTCGATTCGCTCGGGGCCAGGGAAGTAATCGCCCGGGATTTTGACGAATGGGTAGGTTCGGAACTCCTCAGGGCCAAGCTCAAGGAGAGATATGAAAGCACCCTCACCGTCGTTATGTTCGATAACGAAACAAAAGCCGAACAAGCCCGGGAAAACCTGATGAAATTGCAACACCAGGGACACATCGACCTGGAGGATATGGTTGTTGTGATAAAAAAGCCCGACGGCGACGTTCAACTGCACCAGGCGCACAAAGTCGCGCGCAGAGGAGGTCTGGCCGGCAGCATCACCGGCCTCATAGTGGGCAGCATATTCTTTACTCCTTTGATCGGTGCGGTTTTGGGAGGAATCGCAGGCGCTGCTCTGTCTTCCGCTCTCGTTGATATCGGGATCGACGACCAATTTGTGAAAGAGTTGTCGCACAAATTCAAACCCGGATGCTCCGCCCTTTTCACTTTGGTCCGAAAAGCCGATCCCGAGCGGGTAAAGGGGGCCTTTCTGGGCTTCGGGGGCAAGGTTTTAGTGAACACCTTCAATAGAGAAAGAGAGGCTCAAATACAGGCGGTCCTGGATGCGGCGGGCGCAGAACCGGAATAGAGGTTATAGACTGTCAGCTCATTATGTTAAGTCCTGCATCGACATAAAAGGTCGATCCGGTCAGTCTTTTGGCGAAGGGAGTGGCAAGATAGGCGGTGGCAAAGCCAACGTCTTCGATATCGACCAGGTCATGGACCGGCGACTGAGTCTCCGCCTCGTTAAGCATCATGTCGAAATCCTTCAGGCCTCCAGCCGCCCGGGTCTTGATCGGCCCCGGGGAAATGGCGTGCACCCTGATGTTCTTCGGGCCGAGCTCAAAGGCAAGATAGCGCACGGAAGCCTCGAGGGCGGCTTTTACAGGCCCCATGACGTTATAATTGGGCACAACCCGGTTCGCCCCGTAATAGCTCATGGCGAACATTGCTCCGCCCTCGGTCATAAGCGGCGCAGCAAGCCTTGCCATGCGGATGAATGAATGGCAGGAAACGTCCATTGCCAGCAGGAACCCTTCCGAGGAACAATCGAGCAAACCGCCTTGCAGGTCCTGTTTCGGGGCATAGGCGATCGAATGCAATACGATGTGCAGTTTCCCCCATCGGGCCCTGATGGATTGGAATACCTCTTCGAGTTGCCCCGGCTTTTGAACATCAAGAGGCATGAGGAGGGATGCTTCCAGTTCTTTGGCAAGGGGCTCGACGTATGCTTTGGCTTTTTCATTCAGGTATGTTACCGCAATATCGGCGCCGAGCTTACGGAACGCTGCGGCGCACCCATAAGCGATGGAATGTTCGTTGGCAATGCCGGTTACCAGGGCCTTTTGGCCCTGCAGGACCGGTGCGGCTATCCTTTCCATATTCCTGTCTCCTTCATCAGTTCAAAGGTGTGGCCGGCGATCATCAATTCCTCGTTTGTCGGAATTACCCATACGGATATGAGGCTGTCGCGGCTGCTTATTTTCGGCCCGCCCCTGTCATTGGCTGCCTCATCCAGCACAATGCCCAACCACGCCGAATCCATACAGACACGGGAGCGTATTGCTGCTGCGTTTTCACCCACTCCTCCCGTAAAGACGACACTATCCAGGCCACTGAGGGCCGCGGCGAGCGATCCCATCTCCCTTACGATTCTGTAGACATACAGATCGACTGCCTCGGAGGCGCGGACATCGGGGCTGGAAAGCAGTTCGCGCATGTCGCTCGATATTCCGGAGACACCAAGGAGCCCGGATTGATTGTGGATTAAATCGTTTAGTCCCCTGGAGTCCAAACCGTAGTTATCCATAAGGTAAATGAGAACTCCGGGGTCCAGCGAACCGCAACGGGTCCCCATCGGCAGACCGTCTACGGCGCTAAAACCTGTGGTGCCGGCGATGCTTTTCCCTCCCTTGACGGCGCACATGCTCGCGCCGCTTCCGAGGTGCGCGATAATCGTTCGTCCCGCCGCCGCCTCGGCATCGATTTTTGGCAAAATGGAAGCTATGTATTCGTAGGAAAGCCCGTGGAAACCATATCGGCGAATACCGGCCTCCGTGTATAACCGCGGCAATGCAAAAGCTTGCGCAACCGGGGGCGCGGTTTGATGGAACGAGGTATCGAAGCACGCGACCTGGAGCAAGTCCGGCCGATACGCGGCGGCGGCCTTGATCGCCGAAAGATTGTAGGGCTGATGAAGAGGCGCAAGGGGAACCAATTTTTCGAGTTTACTAATGACATCCTGGTCGATTCTGACGGCTTTAGTGAACTCCGCGCCGCCATGCACCACCCTGTGACCGACTGCTGCAGCGCGGTGACCCTGCATCGGCCCGGCTGAACCCCACTCGAAGAGGAACTGGATAGCCTGCCCGTGATCCATCTTTTCCGATTTGGGCCAGGTCTTCGAACCCAGCACGACCCCTTCCTTTAAAGCCTCGAAGCGGGGCCCGGTGAAAAGTCCGCTGATTTGTCCCTTAAAAAGGGGATGCAGCACATCCTCTTCTGGAATGAAAACCGAAAACTTCAGGCTGGAGGAACCGGCGTTCAAGACCACAATGGCGTCGTCCATCGTATCACCTCGTCTTTGCTGTCCGCCCGCCGGACGCGCGTGCCGCCAAAGCCATCACCGCTGTCGAGGCAAGGCGCGATCTTACCGAATCGGCGCGACTGGTCAGTACTATGGGGACGCGGGCGCCCAGCACGATGCCGGCGCCTTCGGCCCCGGCGAGGTAGGAGAGTTGTTTGGCCAACATATTGCCGGCTTCCAAATCCGGAACCAGCAAAATATCGGCCTGGCCTGCAACGGGAGAAACAATTCCTTTGGTTTGCGCGGCGGCAAGGCTTACTGCGTTGTCGAAAGCAAGAGGTCCATCGAGTATGGCGCCCGTGATCTGGCCGCGGTCCGCCATCTTGCACAGGGCTGCGGCATCGAGTGTCGAGATCATCTTCGCATTTATTGTTTCCACCGCCGCAAGAATGGCGACCTTGGGTCGTTCGACCCCGAGGATATGGGCCAGATCGACCGCATTTTGGATTATGTCGGCCTTATCCTCCATCTTCGGAGAGATATTTATCGCGGCATCCGTGATAAATATCGGCCGTGGGTAGGCAGGCACATCCATAACGAAAACATGGCTTATGCGTCTTGCGGTGCGAAGACCGGTTTCGGGTCTAACGACGGCCCCCATGAGTTCGTCGGTGTGAAGGCTTCCTTTCATCAAAGAATCGACCTCACCCGTGCGCGCCAGTTCCACGGCCTTTTCGGCGGCGGCGTGACTGTGGGGAACAGGGACTATTCGGTAGGGGGAGATATCAATTCCTTCGGCCGCGGCAACCTCACGAATTCGATTCTCGGGTCCGACGAGAACCGGCTGGATGATTCCCCGCTTTGCAGCTTCAACGGGACCCAGAAGGGAAGCTCGATCACAGGGGTGAACTATGGCGCACGATACCGGCGCAATGTCCTCACAAGCCCTCAGAAGCTTTATGAATGCGTCGCTGCGGCGCACAGTGATCTCCGGGGGGACGATTTCGGCATCAGTGATGCTGTGGCGGGGCGCGGTGACCACGACATTTCCCCTTGCCAGTTCGAAGCCGTCCTGGTTGGTGCAGCGGCAATCCAATACGACCTCGCTGTTTTCTTCCTTTTTTTCCCTCACGACAACCGTGGCTGTGAGAGTATCTCCCGTCGAAAGCTCGCCCTGAAAACTCAAGGACTGTTTTTTTATATGCATGCCGGGTCCAGGCAGTTTGGTGCCTATGGCGATTGAGATCAGCGCAGCCGCCGCGGCGGCGTCGACGGTATTTGAATCCCTCAGGCTCTGCGGACCGGCAGGTTGAACATAAAATGGATCGACATCTCCGGATACCAGGGCAAGCAGTTCGATACCGGGTTGGGTGAAAGTGTGGGAAAATGTTGCGGAGGCGCCCACTTCGATCTCGTCGAAGGTCATATTTTTCATATTTTTCAATCTCCTTCGTAAGGCCTGTCTGGTGATTCAAGGTCCCACTGTGGCCTGCTCCTGCTGCATCTCTGCAGTGCCGGCGGGTTCTTTTTGCAGCGAAGCTGAATCTTCCCGGGGCGCCAGACCGAGGACATTTTCGATCCGGCGAATCTTCGCCTCCCGGGATGCGTCCAGTTTACCTGTTCTTGCGGAGGCAATGCGGCGCACGAGGTCGAGCGCCAGTTGTCGCTGTTCGATGTCGGGCAGAAGGCTTGGAAGGGCGTCGATGGCTTTCTCTTCATTAAGAAGCAGTACGAGACTTTGACGTCTGAACGCTAGCTTCAGCTCATCGAGTGTGGGGCGACTTTCGGCGGGCGCCTCGGCAAGGAACTGCTGAACCAGGCGGAAAGGACGCTCGTCGAAAACCTGAGAGTCATGGCCCTGGTAGAGGAGCATCCTGGCAAACGCGTCGACAGGAGTTCCCTGCCAGGTCTGTGCCTCGATTTCCAAGATCTTGAGGCGCTTAAATTCATTGCGCAGCCAGTCGTCGGGCCTTGGGCCCCTGCGCTGTTCAATTTTACCGGGCAACCCCACCGAGGCCGCCAACCACGGCGAGTTGTATATCCATTTAAAAAGACTCTCGTACCATACATCGCGCAGGTCGCGCCAGGCGTCGAGCATTTCGGTGATTTGCTTCGAGACCTGTGATTCGAACCGCAGGAAGGTGTTGTCCGAAGAGACCGGTTTTCGACTGTCTCGAACCATTTGGGCGAAGGACTTCACAGCCCACATCGCGGGGTTCATATCGGAGAGCATATAGCGCTGGAAACGATCCGGTTGCAGCATGCGCGACCATTGGGCGGTAATCTCGTTTGACATCGCCTTGAGCGCAGGAGAGATGAATGTGTCGTAGAGGCCCTGGTTCATCTCGGCAACTCTTTTTACGACCTCGAACGCTCGCTCGTGCTCGCGTCCGTCGCCCAGGGCAAGAATGTCGTCGATTGTGCGCATTTCGAATTTGATGAGATACCGTCCCTCGATAAGTTCGAGATTGGGCATTTCCGGACGCGTGTCTTCTATTTTGGCCTCGTACAACCCGGGCGGTAAAACGTCTATCATGTCAATGGCGCTGATTATCTCACTGTGCTCTCGGTCCGCCACTTTGCCGGAAACGAATATCCCGAGGTGTCCAACCTTTTCGTGGAGACAGTAGACGATCGTCTGGCCGCAGGCGCGGATTTCATCGACGCTGTCGTAGAGGTCCGGGATCCAGTTTAACGCCTGCTGGGGCGGAGTGATGTTGTCGCCCCACGAAGCGAACATAACGATTGGAGAACGGATGTTGCGCAGGTTTACCGTAGTTTTGCCGTTGGCTGATTTGACTTCATTGGCTGAGAGCTTGTTTCCGACAAAAAGGTTCTGGACTATCCACTCTATTTCTTTTTTGTTCAGGAAAAAATGTCCACCCCACCACTTCTCGAAATCAAGGTAGCGGGGAGCTTCGGTGTCTATTTTTGAATAAAGATTGTACTGTTTGCCCCACAGGGTATTTGCCGGGTTGAGGTTTTCGAAATTCTGAACCAGGTAGCTGCCGTCGAAGGTCCCGTTTCCGAGGTCGCTTGCAAGCGAACAAAGCCATGATCCCCCGAGAAGTCCCCCTGTGTACCGCATCGGGTTTTTCCCTTCCACCCCCGCCCAGTAGGAGACCGGAGAGCCGGCGAGCAGAATCGGGCCAAACAGTTCCGGGGCGACCGCAGCCAGAATCAGTAAGGCCCAGCCTCCCTGACAATTGCCAATAACGAACGGCCTGCCCTCGGCATCGGGGTGCAGTTCGTTGACCTTTTTCAGGAATATACCTTCAGCGCGGGCAACCGATTCGATTGTCTGCCCGGGGAGGGGCTTTGGAAAAAACATCACGAAATAGCAAGGATGTCCTGCCCGCAGAGCCATGCCGATTTCGCTGTCTATTTTCGATCCGCCTATGCCCGGCCCGTGGCCTGCGCGAGGGTCGATTACGACGAACGGGCGTTTTTGCGGGTCGGTTGGATATCCGGCCGGGGGCTTTATGCGTACGAGGGCGTAATTGGCCGGGTCTTCAAGAGTACGCCCGTCTATGACCATGTCGTATTCGAAGACCAGGACGGGGGGCATACCTTCTTTGAAATGTTCAATAAATACATTCCCGCGCTCGCGCATCACGTCCCAATAAAGCCAGAAACGCTGGAAGGCGTCAGAGAGGTAGGCAATCGCCTCCAACCCGAGTTCGGAAAGAGGCCGTTGGCCGAAAAGGTCCTTCGGGGTTTCGGTGAAGGTCGTGGCAGTAAAACCGGGAGAACCGCTTCGCTTTGGCATGATATTCTCCAATTCCGGAAAGTGTCACTGTGTTTCGACCCATGATGCGAAAAGGGTGTGAGCGACGGCAAGGACCACGGGGCCGATGAAAATTCCGATAAATCCAAATGCGATCAAACCGCCGAGCACCCCTGGAATAATCAACAGCAATGAGATGTTCCCTGCTCTTTTAATGAGGACGGGACGGATGACATTATCAATGACCTGCGCCAGGAGCGCCCATACAAATAGAGCTGCCGCAAACCACGGTTTCCCGTTCCATGCGAGCCAGAACACTACCGAGAGCAATACGGGGGCGGGTCCCAATTGCACGAGACAGAGCACGAAGCTGATGGCGGTGAGCAACCATGCATATGGTATGCGCGTAGCTACAAGACCGATCCACGCAAATGCGGCCTGCACCATTGCGGTCACAACCACCCCGACGGCTACGGCCCGAATCGCCTGAGCGGCAAGCCGTACCGATTCCTCGCCCCGGGTCCCGGCAATGAAACGGGCAAATTTACTGATTCCGGCTGTTGCAGCTTCTCCTTTGAGGTAAAGAACGGTTGCGATGATCAGCGTCAGCAGGAAGTGCAGAAAAAGCGAACCAATATTTCCCACCTGTTCCAGGACCCATTTCAGCACGGCGCCGGTATGCGGCAACAAGCGGGACCTGAGTTCTTTAGGCGCCAGGGCTGCAATTTCCTGCCACCATTGAGCCAGTTTCCTGCCGAGAAAAGGAAGCTCCTTTAACCAGTGCGGAGGCTCGGGGGTTGCAAGATTTCCAAGAGACTTCAGCCAGTTGAGAATTTGGCCGGAATTATTTACGATGGCCGCGAATGCAAATGAGACCGGCAGGACAAGCACCAACAGGATCAAACCGGTCATTGTCGCCGTCGCCAGACTTCGCCTGCCCCATAATTTTTTCTCGATGGAGAGCATTAAAGGCCAGGTGGCGACGACGAGCATTGCCGCCCAGATCAGGGCGGGGATGAACGGCCGCAGCACCCATAAACTGGCGACTATCAGACCGCTGCAGACGAGGACGGCAAGTGTCGTGCGGACGATTTCATTTGTCGAGTTTGTCAACGTGACGCTCCAATCATTGCGGCGGCTTCACTTTACGGGAACATTCACGTACTTGTTATCCACTCTGTGCCAACTTCCATCGGGATCGAAACTTTTCATCCTTGGGGCGACAATCTCGGTACTCAATCCAAGGTCTTTTTCGTACACGACGCCGTCCTGGCTGACGATAAAGGTTTTAATCCCCGAGGACCTGTATGAGGCGGGGTATGCCTCCATCGCAAATCCCCCGATCATTTTGCCGTTGATAACGTAATTGTATTCGCCTCGGGGCGCATACTGACCCTGGGATTTGAGTATCTTGTAGAAATAGCCGTGATAGGGGGTGGGTTGATTTGCGGATTTTTTCCTGTACCCTTCACTCTTGGCATTCCCGATCAATGGCCCTAAAGGACTCTGCCTTTCTCCTCCTTTAGTTTCCCAGTAAAGCCCGTCCTTTGTGCCCGGATCACTTAAAAACTTTTGCGCATACTCCAAAACCCCGTCACCGTTTCGATCTTTGGTGGCATATTCGCGCTGGGCTTCCACGTATGCCAGGCAGACTTGAATCGCGCTAAGCTCATTTGCGCCGATCCGCCGGTTCAAAAGTTCGGTTTTCCCCTCCGTTGCGGAGAAGCTCCAATTCCGTCCAACCTTTTCAAGAGGGATAGGAAAGGGCCATAAATCATTGCCTATTTCGAGGACCGCCTTCGTGGCGGTGACCCTGGATATCAGGTTCTTTTCCCGGTAGGCCTTGAGAAAACGCTCGCGAGCAGCCTTGTCTGCGACTTCATCGCCTGAGTCTACGAGTTCCTCGCCGTTGGGTCCGAATACAGCCAAAAGCTTATTGCCCTCATTTGTACTCAGAGCATCCACTAACGCTTTGACGGCATCCTCAGGGGTTCTGTAGGCCGCTGGCCGCATATCTCCAAGACGGTGCGGCGCAAACTCCGCGATTCTCGCTGCCGCCTTGCCGGAAAATCGTGCCGATATCGCATAGGCGGCCAGGCCGAAAACTGAACACAACAGGAGTATACGGAACGTTTTTATGTATTTTTCGAATGCAGGCATCATGAATCCTCCTTAAGGCCGTATACGTCGTGAGTTCGGTGTGTTTGCCGCTTTTTTTTTGCGAACAGAATCCGGACGCTACCTGCGGCGTCCACCGCCTCGGCCTCCACGGGCGCCGCCGCCAAAACCGCCGCGCGCGCCGCCATAGCTCCCGCCGCCGAATCTTCCCACGGAGGCCTGACGGCTGGCAAAGCCGCGTTGCGAACTCATCCTGGTGAATCTGGCGTTTCCCATGCCTTGAAAAGCTCCTCCGGCGCGGCCTTGTTGCAGGCCGCGTTGCACGGAGGAGGCCGAAGGCCTTCCTGAAAGGCCCTGTCCGGCCCCACGGGAAGGTAGCTGCGAAGCTCTCTGACGGCCGGTGGCGCCCGATGGCCGCTGCGAAGTTCTCGCTCCCCCGGTGCGGGCCGCGGGCAACTGGCTCGGGCTTCTGCCGCGAAAATTGTTCCTCGATCCCGCTGCGCTTTGTTTCCAACCGGCCGCTGCATTTCGAGTTGAGACGCTGCCCCTTCGGGCGGCCTGGTTCCATCTGCCGGTCTGATAATGGGATACCCGGTTGCCGTTGATATTAAAATTGCGGTTGACA
>JAJYTC010000157.1 GCA_021793275.1 Deltaproteobacteria bacterium
TATGAGGGCGACGTCGGCTTCCTGGGAGTAGCTTACCAATTTCGCCCGAATGGGCTGCGAGGTGTTGGGGAACTTCACATCGAGGACTTCGTTCTTGCCGCTAAGGGAATGAGTCACACCGACATAGGCTCCGCCAAGATAGGAGGTAGTGGCCGGGACCCATTGCTCCACCTGTTGAGCGAAGGCCTGATTGTCGGCGCCGATGAACATTTCCTTCCTATTATTGGCGCTGCACGCTTGGTCCCCGCAGAATACGAACCATCCGGGCAAGGGTTTGTAAGGCCACTCGTATCGAGTCTGCCATGCCGCTGCGACATGGCGGTTGGTGAGAATAAACCCGTTGCTTGTGACCACGAAACCCGAAGCCTCTCCGGCCCCACCGACGGCCGGGAATGGATGCCCGTCCACCGGATCTCTGGCCATCGTGTTCAGGTAAGGCTCGATATGCTTTCCAAAGGAGATATACATGGGAAGATAGGCGACAACCTGACAGTTCATACCGGGGAGCCTGCGCACAAGTGTTTGAATGACACTGATCCTGCCCGTATTTTTGTCTCTTACCCGGACCTGTTCCTTGCAGACCGCGGCCTCCTGGTGGAAAAGCACCTTGCCCGTCCCGGTCTGCATGAGCTTCCAGTTAAGGTCTATGTGCACCGTTGACTGATCGTATTTCTGGGCGATCTCGGAAGGACTCATGCCTATTTCGCCGGCCAGTTTCTTTTGATTTTGCTCATTTTGCAGCTTGGCTGCTTCGAGCTTGGCATTCTCCTGCTTTAACTGGTCTTCCAAAAGAACTTTCTGCCTTTGGGCCTGCCGCTGCGCACTCAGGATATCTCTATGGCGCTGGTAGATCAGAAAGCCTCCTCCAATGAGGACGAGGGCGACGACAATTGCCGCCACGTTAACAAAGATCTTTCGGTCTTTGCCTTTGCTGGTCGCGATCATCCTTTCCACGGTGGCCTTGCCTACGCCGGACTTGCCGGCCTGCGTTCCGGCCCCCATGCCCGTGGTCTGGGTCGGCATGGCGGTAGGAGGTGAAACGCGGCTTTCACGGGTAGCCGCAGGGACAACCGTTTGCCCGCTTACCATGCGGGTGGCGGGAGCATAATTAGCGGGGCGGGGATCGACGTCGAATTGGGCTTCGGGCCCGTTTGTTCCAAACTGGATGATATCCCCGGGATCGATTCGGACGCTTCCTGATATACGCTTTCCGTTGACGTAGGTCCCATTCCTGCTGCCAAGGTCTGTGAGAGTGAATTGAGAAGGGTTGGCAGGATCTTGAGATAGCCGCGCATGCGACCTGCTCACGACATCTTCTTGCAGCGCGTCGAAAACCACCTGCGAGGATTGGTCCCTGCCGAAGGAGATCTCGGTTTTCAGCGGTAACGGGAAAATTTCGACCTGGTTGGCTTTCGACCCTTTCAAATGTTTTATCAAGATACGTTCCATCAGCAATCACTCCTTGCGAAAAGGGTTTGATATTTCTCAGGCGCCGCCGCGCCGGCGCCGATCATCCTGCCGTTTGGCCTGTTTCCGGGTAGAGGAATCTCAGGTTTTCAATCCTGAGCGGTGTGTCAATTTTTTCAGCATAGACATCCCAAAGGGGTCCCTTGCTAAAAATTCGGCAAATAACCCGAACGACTTTACAAATCGATTACACTTTCAGGAAAAAACTAAAACGAAGAAGAACGCCGGCAGAAGAAGCAAAAACTGAAACCGAAAACGAAAACGAAAAAAAGCTTGAGTAAATCCGGTAGCAGGTCGATCCTACCGGTTAATGCATGAAACCCATGATCTGCGGTCCTGTTCACCAACCTTTCCGGCTCTGATAGCAGCAGGCGAACATAAACCCCCTGTACGCAGCTTCGTGGGGAACTTTTTCGTGGCCTTTCCAGGCTTGGAGAAAAAGTTTCTCGGCCACATATCCAAAAAGCTATGACTGCATAAGGTTGCGCAACGAATACGCAGGCGGGAGAAAAACCCGACAATACACCCCGAAAGCACTTCTGAGGAAGTGCTCATCCGAGCGCCCATCCGATCACCGCCGCTCGATTCGTTTCTTCCTATATGTCAGCCTGATTTCAAACCGAATTTTTTAACATATGTTAACATGACCGGAGCCTGTGACATAATAAATTTAATAGCATTCGCAAGATATTTTGTTAAAAGAAGCTTGCCAAAGGATTGTGAAAGTGAAAGGCAGGTTTGAGCGCGAAAAAGGCTGAACCCCAAGTGACCCTTTCAGATGCCCGGCTTCTCCGCGTCTGGTTCATCCCGGTTCATTTCATCAACTTCCCCGAAGAAAGTGTTGCGCTTTCTTCTTTCCGTTGAATATCTCTTCCGGGCATATCTATCGGGCTTCTTACTCGAACCTCTTGGGGTTCAATTAAACTTTAACCACTGTGAGGACAATGTCAAGCGGAAAAGTTTCCGGACACCGTGCGGGCGCCCTTCGCGCTTCCGGCAGCGATCCCGATGCTCAGAGAGCCCGGCTATTTGCGGAATATCCGGAGCAGTATCGAGATCAGCACGCTTATAATAATCATGGTCGTGATCGGAATATAGAGTTTGAAGTTAGGCCGGTTGATCACGATGTCTCCGGGAAGCCGGCCCAGATGCAATTTCATCAGCCAGGGCCATAGAAGGCCGGCGGCCAGGATGACCGCGCCGGTAACTATCAGGATGTTCCGCATGAAAACCGGCCTGCCTTTCTCCGTTAATCCCGATCGCTTTCGATCATTCCTCGGCAGACTCGAGAAAGGCGCAAAGCGATTGGAACTTCTGCGCCGGACCGAGTTCATCTCCGGATTTCAATTCATAAACCACTACGCTGACAGGCTCTTCGAGCGAAGTGGGAAAACCCTTTCCGTCCGCATTTGTAACGCTCACATAAGCCCGCTTCCCCTGGCTCTTAATGAATTTCGTGTAGGATGCCTGGCCCGAACAGCCGGCGGAGAGCCTGAAGCCGTGAGCCGACATGGTCTCCTCTACGTTCATTTCATTATCCTCGTTATGTATTAGCGGCACTGCCATTCCGGTGTTTTCTTCTCCAGGAACGCCTTCACCCCGGCCTCGGCGTCTTGCGTGCAGCAAAGTGAGGCAAACAGGCTGCTGAGCATATCCAGCGCCTTTTCGTAGGGCATATCGGCCATTCCGTAGATTCCCTTTTTACCCGCCTGAAGGGCCAACGGGCTCTTGGCCGCGAGCTTGCGCGCCAACTCCAATGTGGCTTCCTCCAGTTGCTCCCTGGGCACCACTTTGTTCACCAGACCGAGCGCCATGGCTTCCCGGGCCGTGATCATATCCCCGGTCAAAACCATCTCCAGGGTCTTCTTGCGTCCCACGTGGCGGGCCAGGGGCGCCGCAGGCCCAAGGCAAATGAGGCCGACGTTGATGGCGGTTGTTCCGAATTTAGCATCCTCCGCAGCCACGGTAAGATCGCAGGCAAACGACAGGCCCGCGCCGTTTGCCAGGCAATAGCCCTTGACCGACGCAATAACCGGTTTTTTCATGTGGGCGATGGTATGATTGTGTTCGTCCATCTTCCGGATAAACTCGCCATATTCTTTCGGGGTCTTGTTCTTGAACTCCGCAAGAGAAATGCCTGTCGAAAAATGCTTCCCGTTGGCCTGGACGACAATTACCCTGACCTCAGGGTCGTTATCCAGGTTGACCAGTGCATCATTCAGTTCCCGGGCGAAGGGGACGTTGAATGTATTCGCATCCTGGGGCCGATTGAGAGTAATGAAACCGATGTTACCTTCTTTTTCCACGATTACATTGGGTTCAGACATGATTCTCCTCCTGGTTCAGATCCACCTGAGTAAAACGCCGCAGAGATGAACGAATGCCGCGGGCGCCCCTCCGCCTGACTTCGGTTATCCGTTCGAAGTTGCGGCAGGTTTGCAGCCGATCTGCGCCCCACAGACTCCTATAGCATGAGAGCATTGCTTTAGCCAAGGGGTTGTGGAAATTCCTGCTATTTTGGGCATCCGGGGCTGAATATGCCGGCATCGAGCGCAGAATAGGGACGCGGCCGCGCATCAGGTGCAGGAGACCATCCTTTTCTGCTTGGAAGCGCCGCGACCTGTCATCTTCGGATGATTTCGTCCCGGGAGATCGAATCGGCAAAAACCGCAGCGGGGATATCGTCCAGTCCAGCCGCCAAATGGGGCCCCTTGTCGATCGGCACCAGGAAAACCGCCATCCGCGCAGCGGTTTCATCATCCCCGCCGGTCGTAATCGGAGCGCTCCATGTCCGCTCGGAGGAAATGCCGGTAAACGGGCGGTCAAAAGCCGGTTTGGACCACCATTTGCCATTGACTTGAACATAAACCTCAATTTTATATTTTGCAGGCTCGACTCCTTCGGTGACCATGCCCCGCAGATAACCGGGAAGAGCGCGCAGCTTCGAGGCCCTCTCAATCATAACTGCTTTGTCGGAAAAGCTGAAATTGCTGAAAACCACTTCCTGCCGCTTTCCATCCTGCGGTGGTCGAGCTCCGAAAAGCCAGAGATTGAGGTGAAAGTTTTCCTTTCCCGGCGTAGGGATGCCGGCCCTATTCGTGTATGCCCATTTTTTGATGAGGAAATCCGCGGATGGGAAATGGTCGGTAAACTGTCCGCGATAAGACCGGAATTCCACTTTTTTGCCGCCCCAAATGATGTATGTGGTGATATATCCGGACGCGTCGGCCGGATTGATTTCATAGCGAACACACTGCCCGGGGCATCCGGGACACTCCGGGCAGGGCTGGACGACAAACTGCGCGTCAGTTGAACGCGTCGCTTTCCCCCATTTGCTGATTTCCCAGTCAAGTTCACGATGAACTCCATCGCAAAGCCACGGGTCCCAGGTGAATGCGCCGGTCACGCTGTTGCAATCGTTGAGGTTCAATCGGCTGTCCGTCTGGACCATGTATACACCGCGACCGAGTGAGGCCAGCCGCATCACTTCCGTTGATTCCCACCGATCGCCTTTCCTGGCGATGGTAAGGTGCAACCGCCCCGCCCGGTCGACCCATACGTCCTCGGGATCATCGGAAAAAATGTTACCAGCGGGCCTGGAAGGAAGATCGGTTTTCCTCACCAGCCATTTATAGCCTGCAAAACTCAGGACACGTTTTGGCGGTCTGCGGTCATAGATTGTGAAGGCGATAGACTCTGCAATGCCGCTCGGCTCGCAGTTGGCGGCGCACGCAATGCTGCCGGCGCTAGGCGCCGATGGGACAAGATAAGCGATAATATAGTCTGCAAGGTCGTCTCGACCTCCGGTAGTGATTTCGGTTTGCCAGCTTCCATCGGGCTGAATTCGAGTTAAGGACCGGCTGCAATAGGGCTTTACCCACCAGGCATCAGCCACCTTTATGAAGACAACTATCCTGAAATGTGAATAATCAGCTCCTCCCGAGACTTTGCCCCACACTCGGCCCGAAACGGCCCCGTAGGGCGAAGCCCCCAAAATTTGAATCGCGGGGCGTGCAAAGGCGACGGTATCGAGCGTGAGGAGGGTGCAAATAAAAATTAAGATCGTGAGTTTGGCCGATTTCATGACTTATCTTTCGCGCAAAACGAAAGAGGCTGCCGTAAGTCCGGCCCCCAGCACTATCAGGACAGCTCCCGCTACGAGCAGCAAAATGTTTGTGCCCGAAGCGCCCCCGGGCGGCGGCATGACATAAGAGACCACCCGGCGTGAAGGATCCCACGTGAGCTGTCGCGCCTGCGCTGGAATGATGAGCGTGCTGGTTCCTCGGATTGTCGCCATATCGCCGGCCCGGGCGGTCTCGTTAAAGAAGAAAGTCTTTTTTGACTCGTCGAGGTTAATGAACTCAGTTCCCATTGGAATATCGATTTCCCAGTGATCGCCCAAGTTGCGGCACGCTCCGAGGATCTTCATGGAAAAGATCATGGTATGGTCGGAATCGTTCCAGTCGGCCTTCCGGTCTACCGCTTCGGTGGCCGCGCGCGCAGAAGCAAACTCGCGCAGGACCAGGTACAGGTTCGAGATGCTTTCCCGGACTTTTTGATAAATAATCATGGAAGGAATGAGCTTGATAGAGGCGGTAAGGTCGCCGTTAGGGAAAACCGTATAGACGCTTTGGGCATGGATTTCTTCGGCCTGGCTCGGCGAGGCGCATAAAAAAGACAAGCTCAGAACGCATAACGCCGCGGTGATGAGTATCGCGTATTTCCGGGGCTCTTTCATGGTCGTTCTCCTCAAAGGCTGCATCCGAGACGAATCGCGCATGCAACAGCTCCGTTCCGAGGTCTATTTTTTATGCATATGGATCGGCACGCTCATTCCCATATTGTTGGAAATCCGGCCCTGCATGGTTTGTCCGCCATCGCCAAGCACAAGGTCGAGCCGAAGAGGAAGTCCCTGAGCCTGGACCTGCACCCCATCCAGCGTATAAATAGCGCTGTTGCACTCGGCGGAAACATTTTGCCCCTGCATCAAGCCCTGGAAAACATTCCTTTCGCGGACCCGGTGCATGATACCGTCTGCCCCGCGCAGCCGGTAAGAGGCTGTAGCGATTATAAGGAGTCCGCCTTCTTCCTGCCTGACGACGATTTGCCCATTGACGACTCTTCCATCGAGCGTAGTGAGCGAGTAGGCCCACCAGCCCTCGATTGCTGCTTCCGGCGCCGCGGTTGTGCCGGCCGGAGTCTCGAGCAGAGCCATAATGCCCCATTCTTCGAGAATGTTGGGAGGCAGCGGGTCCAGTTCCGGGTTGGGGATGCCGCTGGTCCACTCCTCCCTCAGGTCGACTATTACAAATCTCCCTGACGCAGCAACTTTTTTTAACGTCTTTGCCGCGCTTTCAACGGCCCGGGCGAAGTCCATGCTCTTGGCGTATCCGTCCCCCACCCCGGTGGTTTCAACGCCGATGAGCTTCCCGCCGGGCGTCTTTGCCATCGGAAAACAATGGCCGTCGATTACCACCAGGTAGGGTTGTATATTTACGGAATTCAACATAGCCGCATAGAGAATGGCGAGATCGATACAGGTGCCGCTTCGCTTCTGGATAGTGTCCCGAGGGTATTGAAGGCTCTGTACAAGCTTTATGTCATAGGAGAGGCTCGGATCGATTAACGCAGGGGGATGCTGGTAGCTGATATGAATGGTCCGCATTATTTCATACAGCGAGGCCATCACCTTGATGCAGCTTTCATCGTCGGTCGAAGCGCCAAGCCCGCCCGCTTTCTTGTTGGCAATGGCCGCGAGCCGCGACACGACATCGTCGCCACGTGAAACCCAGGCAGCCAGCAGCGGTGCATAGGTGTTTTGATCCTGGAAAGAACCGGTTCTTTCTTCCGAGGTCAGGTCGGAAAATATGAACTCATGCCGGTCAAGCATCCATATCCGGCGTGTTTCAGATTCCCGATGCTTCCCGCCGGCGCCGTCGATATACTCGGTTTGCATCTGAAGTTCAGCGGGGGCGCGGCTGGTAAGTTTGGCACAGGCGCTTGTGAAAATCGGGTAATAGAGGTCCACCACGGTCTGATCCGGGTCCACGGCTACATAGTCATGCCAGGAACTCCAATCGGTATATTCGGACACCCTGTAGCGGATTTTCAGGTCCGTAACGCGTCCCGCGGTACCGTTATGAAAAACTGTCTTGGCAAGCCACAAGGGCAAGGGGGCATCTTTGATCGCGTAGGTCTTGTAGGCGCCGGTGATGACCTTCTCTTTTGCGACCATCCTCAGGGAACACTTACCCGCAACCGGTTTGGGGCCGGAGATAAAATAGATCAGCGCCAAAACTGCGCCCACCGCCATCATCCCGATTCCGCCAAAGCGCAATTTCGATTTCATCCGTGGACTCCTGTTCGCTGGAGGCAAGCACTTCGCATCGCGTCAGATATTAAAAAGCACACGGGTGGAGCGGCTAAATTCTTATCAGAGAGCGAGACTCGAGAAGTCTATAAGAAACGGTAGCCTCAATCCAAAACGTTCGTTGCGGCAAGATCGGTTTTGCCGGCCCGTGCCGGCAGAACACACTCTTGATTTGCGATCACCAGGCTATGATTTTCGAATATAATTTTGTATTTGCCTTTTGTCCAGGAGGAGGTCGAAAACCGCAATACTTGTGGACGATCCTTATTTTCAGTGCTTGGAAAAGAATCATAAAAACCGCTAAAAGCGGACATTTTCTTTGCCCCTGCCCCTCCGTCCAATCGTCCGTTGACAATAGCTCGAAGGTGTTTAAGTTAGTCCATAGAAAAACGCCTTATCTTATTTTTCAACCAGTGGGGGATTCTGCTCACACTCAGCGGTTGCTAGCTTTATACCTTCAGATCGCAGAAGATTGGGAGTTGGCAAAATGTCCCCGTATATCTACTTGATCTTTTTTCCAGTCCTTTTTTTTCCTGTGCAAGCCAATACCACAGATATTCACTTGAAAAAACGGATATGTGTCTTGATAAATACTCTCTTGCAATATCAGATACTTCATCTCTAATATGTAGAATATGCTGAATATTTGTTATGGAAAGGAGGTGAACCGAAGGAAGGAAAAATCCGGCTGGGAAATCCTCTAATCTCAGCAGTTGGGTTTGATTTTAAGATCCATTTTTACCTTCGTTTCTGTCCTTCCGGAAGGAGGAGAAAAAAATGAAACTCAAAGAAGCAATTGAGGATAAGGGGAAGCGCGCCCCTTCCAGGGAACCATACGAGCCGCCTAGAGCTGATTTTGCACCGGTCAGCCTCCAGGAGCGCTTAATGGATTGTGGTGAGACTTCCTATAATGTTTGCGGAAATCAGGCGGCCTATCACTAATACGTTCACTTTTGAGCCTGTGGCCTGAGTTCTCGCTAACCTTATCAGAGGCGAATCTTTCGGGAGCGCCTTGCCGGCAAGCCGGAAGATTCGCCGTAAAATAAGTCCGGCAAAGACGAAAAATATATCCGGAGTTGGCATGAAGCGAAAAGATGACTTGATGTTGCAAAAAGTTGGCGGCCAAGCCCTTCTGATACCTCTTGGGGCTAAGGTGTTGGACATGAACGGCATGGTTGTACTTAACACCACGGCGAGCTTTATATGGGAACTTTTGGCCGAAGATTGTTCCATCGAGGAACTGGTGAGGGCTGTGGCGGATAGGTTTGAAGTAGATGCCGACCTTGCCGGCGCAGATGTCCGGACATTCGTAGACGATTTATACAGGCAGGGATGGATAGAAATATGACCGGGACTGCCGAATACGGGCCACTTGTAAGGGAATTGCACGAACGGGCTGCGAAGCTCAATCTGCCTATTAACGGTATTTTCGAGCTGACTTTCGTCTGCAACCTCCGGTGCGGCATGTGTTACGCCAGGCAGTTTGGCGGTAAGAGGTCTCCGGTCGAAGGCAGGGAGTTGTCCTCGACTCAGTGGCTGGAGCTTGCCAGGCAGGCTAAGGACAGCGGCTTGCTCTTCCTGCTCCTTACGGGTGGAGAGGTCTTCCTGCGAAACGATTTTTTTGACATATATGAGCCCCTTACCCGCATGGGATTTATGATCACGGTGTTTACCAACGGTTGTCTGATAACGGCGCCGATTGCGAAACGACTGGCCCAGGCCCCTCCCAGCCGTGTCGAGATCAGCCTCTATGGCGCAACGGCCGCTACATACGAAAAGATTACCGGTGTGGCGGGAAGTTTTGCTGCATGTTGCGCCGGAATAGAAAATCTTATCGTTAATCGTGTCCCTCTCGTTCTAAAAACCACCCTTAGCCGCTTTAATGTGGCTGAGTTGGAGGACATGAGACAAATGGCCCACGCTTGGGGACTAAAGTTCTATGGGTCTTGGCTTCTTGCGCGCAGACCCGACCTTCAAGGCTCCGAAGTGGAAAACTTTCGTTTGTCGGCCGAGCAGTGTGTGGAACTCGAGTCGACCGACCAAGCCTCAGCGAATGAGTTGAGCGAGGCTGCGATAAACGGCATGCCATGGGAGAGCGACTATAATTTTTATTGCAAGGCAGGCAGGGCCGCATTTACCGTGAATCCGTCAGGAGATATGAATGTGTGTATACTGTTGCCCAAACCCGGCGCTCGACCGTTAGAGATCGGCTTTCATGAGGCATGGATGGAAGTGGTAAAATATGTCAGTTCTGCACCTGCGCCATCGTCTGCTTGCCTTGCCTGCGGGGAGAGGGTTTTTTGCGGACGCTGCCCCGCATGGTCGCTCATGGAGAACGGAACGCTCACAGAGCCCGTTCCTTATTGGTGTGACATCGCTCGAGCGCGAACAAAGCGCTACGGACGGCCTTCCGATCCGAACCCCGTTCCCTAGCGGATTTAGCAAAATGATAGTTCCCGCCCTGGAGTTGATGCCCATCATTTGCGCAGCGCTTCAAAGAGGTCAGCAGGTTCGGCTGAGAGTGAGCGGGGGCAGTATGCGCCCTTTCATGCATGCGGGTGACATAGTAGAGCTTTCGCCGATAGATTCCCTGCCTTTGGTGGGAGACGTCCTGCTGGTCCGGTGTGGATCAGAGCGCGAACGGTATGTCCTGCATCGGCTCGTGCGGGTAGAAGGCAGGAAACTTTTCATCCGTGGTGATGCCCAGGAGCACTGTGAAGGACCTTTTGTGCGGCAAGATGTTCTGGCCAGGGTGGTTAAGCGCCATGCAAAGGGACGCGTTCGCAGGTTCGATTCCGGATTATGGCATTTTCTGGGGCGGGCATGGCTCGCATGTTTTCCTCTGAGTGTCCGGTTGCTCCGACTTGCCGTTCCTCTCAGGGAGCGCAATGAGAGCATTTGAAATCAACTCTCGATTCCTTCTTGTTGAGAGGCTTTTATTGTGAATGCTCAAATGACCGAAGGCTCCCTGGAAAAGGGGAATACTCCCCCTCGGTATCATGCCTCAACCGGAATCGGCAGCGATCCGTCAGGATTTCTCTTAGCAAAATCGTTTTTATTCTCGGTACTCGAGTTCGCCGGAAAGAGGGCCTGGGTCTATCTCAGTTTCATGATCCTT
>JAJYTC010000158.1 GCA_021793275.1 Deltaproteobacteria bacterium
TTCCGATCTACCTGTAAAGGAAAGGGCCTTCGAGGAAGGGAGCTTCGGCGCTGTAATCTGGCATTGAGTCTAACATACCGGCGGATTTCAGTCGAGGAGTGGGAAAAGCTGTACGGACTGAGATACAGGCCAACGGATTGAGGCGGATCGTGAAGGTTTAGGTATAAATCAATTTCAGAAACAATGACTTAGGGTTACGTCTCAGTGAAAGATTGGCTTCCAACATACACATATCGTAATATTCCTCCTGTCCGGACAAAAGAAGGAGGTATGTGTATGCTTGGAGGCATCTATACGCAACAGAAATGCGCCCTTTGCGGCCAGGGTATGAGAGACAATGGCCGAAACGGGGTCGTCTGCCCCACCCATCCAGACCAACGGGCAAGTAAGTTGATCGTTCGCTTCGGTCGCAAGGTCTATCTTCGATTCACAAATTACGATGAGGCCAGCAGGGCCTTGACCGGGTTGCGGTTCAAGGTGGATGAAGGCACATTCGATGAGCGGGATTACCGGAAAAGTAATCCGCTCGGGTTTCGAACATTGGCGGAGCAATACGTCGAGGTCAAATGTAAATCAGAACTCAAACCGGACACTGTAAATCACATCAGGCAGCACTTGAACCTTGCAGCGGAAATTTTCGGGCTGACGAATGTAAAAGAAATCGGATACGCCCAAGTCGAGGATTTTCTGCTCGGGATCGAGAACGTTTCCAGCAAGACGCGGTACAATATCAGGTCCAATTTGCACGCATTCTTCCGGTGGCTTGTAAAGCGTAGGGTCCTTCGGCCCGACCAGATGCCGGAATTCCCCGAAGTATCGTTCGAACTCGGCTGGCGAAAGACCATCGACATGGCCACCCAGGACGCCATTCTGGAGGAAGTTCGAAAGCTCACTCTGGAAAATCCGCGAATCTACATCGGTATAAAGTGGCTGGCGACATACATCAACGTGCGGCCGGTGGAGCTTCTCGGGATCAACGAAGAGGACGTCGACCTGAAAACCGGGCTTGTCATCGTCAGAAAACATAAAACTTCCAAGGCAATCAAAAAGCCCAAATTCATTCCCGTGATCGCCGAGGATTTGGAGCTTATCAAGTCTCTCCCCCGTGGGCTGCCGAAGATGCCCTTCTTCCGAAGAGACAAGGGCGGCGGCGGAAGACTTCAGAACGCTTCTTTCGGACGGCACATTCTTTACCGCTACTGGAAGAAAGCATGTGAGAATCTCGGTATCGAAGGCGTCGACCTGTACGGCGGAACGCGGCACAGCTCGGCTACCGGGTTGCGTAAGGTGCTCACTCGGGAAGGTGTAAAAGAGCTCTCCGGACACGAAACGAACAAAGCCTTCGAACGCTATTTTCAGGTGGATTTGGACGATCTGCGGGAAGGATATGCCAAGACCAGAGAGAGAAAAAGCGGTGCTCTTCTCGAAGTGATAAGGGGCTGACATGCAACACCGTTGCAACACGCCAGCCCCTCTACTCTGCCTATTAACTATCTGAAACTACTTACCTTTTCTATGGAGCTACGGGGAGTCGAACCCCGGACCTCTTGAATGCCATTCAAGCGCTCTCCCAACTGAGCTACAGCCCCGGTTGCGTCGCACGGCCGAAGTAATCTTTCCGACGCGCTCGACGATTATGTTTTCTACCCAATTTATGCGGAACTGTCAAGACCCATTCGAATCCCGATCTTATTCGCCGCTCGATAGTCGCCTCGATCCTCAGGAGTCGCCCGGGACTGTCGCATTTCTCTTGACACCCGAGGCCGCGCCTGATTAGAATCCGAGTCGCGCCGGAGTGGTGGAACTGGTAGACGCGCTGGACTCAAAATCCAGTGGGGGCAACTCCGTGTCGGTTCGATTCCGACCTCCGGCATGGCAATAAGATAAAAGGGTTAACCAGAGAGTTGGTTAGCCCTTTTTTATTTGGATAACCCCCTGTGCACGGATGGCTTTCGAAAGGCCCACCTGCCACGCATTTTCCCGAGTGCTCAAAATAGTTTTGCGGTCTGCATGCAAAACACTCCCGTAGATCGGCCATGGACATCGCTTAATTCATTGGTTTTGGTATTATTTCGCTCCGAATTCTTTGCTTTGACGGAGTCCGTTCACGGAAGTCGAATCAGCCCGGGCTATCGATACCGTTGGTCGGATGTGCTGCGGAAGAAAATGGAGGGGGAGGGTGAGTGAGGGAAGCGAGAATGGCGACAAAAAAAGTTGGATGTACGTACCTCCGAAACCGCAAAAGTCCATGGTCCCCGATCATCTGAAATCAGATATGAAAGCCGGGGCCGATGAGTTTGTGGAATCCTTAGATTACCAGTGGAGCTACCCTGTCTATATCTTCCGGAAATGGCATCAGCGGTATTTTTACTTTTCCGTAACGTGGCGTTCTCCTCGTCCCGATGCGATCTCAGAGTATTTTGAATCGAGGTTCGCAAGGCTGGAATATGCTGGAGACGAGAAATTCGACGTGGCTTACATGCGCCATACGGGGCTGGTGGCGGGAAATTTTTCAGGGCCTTACATTGGACGAGTGCATCGAGGAGTTGAGGACCAATCCTCTCTGCCGATCAGCAGTGCGATCGTCCACCTTAAAACCGTCGAGCAGGGCCATCACCATGTCGGCATCATCTATATGGGATATATACTGAGAAAAGATTTGAAGGTAAGGCAAATGAGCACCACTTTGCTTTTTACTCCAATCATTATTAAATTGGAAAAATTGTAATTGGACTTGGCATAGAGGTGCTGCATGAGACGTCGATTAACACGGCTAAAACTGCTCGTAATCGTTATCGCCGGCCTGGGCCTGCTTTGGGTTGGACCTGCTTACGCCTTCCATGGAGGCGGGGGCTTTCACGGCGGAGGCTTCCATGGTGGGGGCTTCCACGGTCGTGGCTTTCATGGCGGGGGCTACGGGGACGGGGGCTACGGCTGGTACGGTGGGGGGTGGGGATGGCCCTGGTTTGGTTACTATCCTTACTATGGTTACTCTCCCTATTACTACCCGTACTATTACGGCTACCCCGGTTACTATTACCCCTATTAAGGCTGCAAGAGGCGCAGGAGAAAATATCGTGCGCCTCTTTCTATTATCAAAGGTCAGTTGACCTTTATTCTTTCCTTACAGCTAAAAAAGGCTCAGGGTGAAAAATATTTTCCTTTGTGGCCATGTTTGGCGCCAGGCTGGCCTTATGAAATCCTTGACGGAGGGAGGCGTCCGGTTCCAGTCTGCATCGCTGATGGGAAGATCGCCTGGAAGTTCCGGGGAAGACATCCAGGCGCGCTCCGACTCGTTTTTCGCTACGTGTCAAATCCCTATTTTCCAGTATCCGATTCTCGAAAACGGCGTCCGTGTTTCGTGAAAAAAAGCATAATATGCGAAAAAAAATTACAGACCACTTGAACAATTACCATCATAGTTCATAAGTTATATTCAACTTTTCCAACTTCTCGTGTCGAGGAGTTGAAAGCCGTTATTTTTTGAGCTTTATGTCGGAAAGGAGTAGATAAGATGAGAAAAATCCTGATATTAGCGATTGCGGTATCGTTTATTCTTGTCGGGGGCGCCTTTGCGACCGCACAGGCACAAACCTGCAACTATCAAGGCTGCGCTTTAACCTTCAACACATCGCCATGCAGTTGGGTTTACTCCGCCCTGCTGCCTTGGAATTGGAATTGGTCGGCCCTGTCTCCCTGCACCTGGAGATCCCCTTGCAGGATCAGGTTCCAGTCTAACCCGAACCCGGCGAGGCCATCTCGAGTCGCGGAAGTTACCCGACCGGCACAGGCGAAATATGCTCTTCTCGCCATGCATCCGTCTGCTCTGTCTCCTTAGAAACCGGCGCTGGCGCATTTTTGCCGGGGCTGTGGCGGGTAAGTCGGTCCGGCATTCCGAATGGACTCTCGTGGAAAATGTACCTCCAGCCCTCTGAACGGAAAATGCGTGAAAATGCCGGTTGAAAAGTCGAGCTTCCTTCCGATGAAACACTCGGAAGGAAGTTCTATTTTGGCGCCCTGCCGGCCCCAAGGAAAAACATGTTGCCCGGGGACGCATAATTTGCGTATTTCAACCGGAGATCGTATAGTCTTTTTCTATTGATAATTAGAGGAGAACACTTTGAATTCAGCCCGTAAGGCTCTGCGCGTCATGTTAGGAGGCGATAAAATAATCGTTGCTCCCGGGGCCCATAACTCCATTTCGGCCAGAATCATTGAAAAGGTGGGCTTTAAAGCCCTATACGCTACCGGATATGGTGCATCGGCCAGTCAACTTGGCGAGCCGGATGTAGGCCTGATGACTATGACGGAGATGGTGGGCCACATGAACAACCTGGTAGAAGCGGTGACTATCCCGGTGATCGCCGATGCCGATACCGGGTACGGCAACGTGATAAACACCATAAGGACCGTACACCAATTCGAAAAGGCCGGAGTAGCGGCAATTCAACTGGAAGATCAGGTGATGCCCAAAAAGTGCGGCCATATGTTGGGGCGCGAAATAGTGGCGATGGACGAAATGGTGGGGAAAATTGAAGCCTGCGTGGAAGCCCGCCGGGATGATGACCTGGTGATCATAGCCCGCACCGACGCCCGTACCAGGTACGGAATCGAGGAGGCCATCAGGCGGGGGCAGGCATACGCCGAGGCGGGGGCCGACGTTATATTCATCGAATCTCCTGAATCGATCGAGGAAATGAAATTGATCAGCCGGTCCATACCCAAACCCACTCTGGCTAACGTCGTTGAACGAGGCCGGACTCCGCAGTTGCCTGCTGCCGAATTGGAAAAGATCGGCTATAAGATCGCCATCTTTCCCATTACGGGCGTGCTGGCGGAGACGAAAACGCTGTTCCACATATTCGAGCGCCTGATGGAAACCGGCAGCACCAATAGCATTTTGGACTACCTCTATGATTTTGAAGGGTTCAACCTCCTGATGGGCGTCGAAAAGGTGAGGGAGATCGAAAAACGCTATCTGACCCGCCCCCAATGAACGCACCAAGGTTTCGGCTTCAGTCTCTTCAGTCGAAAGGGAGAAATCGTGATGACAGTCGAGGAGCAGATAGATTCAATATTGTCAAAACAGACCCCGTACAAAGGACATCCAATCTTTATTGCCCAACATGCAACGGCTACATGTTGTAGAGAGTGTCTTGAGAAATGGCATTCCATTGAACGCGGAAAAGAATTGGGTGAAAGCGAGAAGCAATATATTATTGCCGTCTGGAAAAGATGGTTATTGAGTCAGGTAGGTGATGGGAAAGTGATGCCGTTAACAAGTGCCCCTTTATATCGGGTGAAGAAGTCGTGTTATTAAGAATCAAAGCCCCTTCAAATCCATGAAGGAGCTTGTAATCCTTTTTTTGTCCTGCCTGTTTGTCTGCCCGGCTGTCCGCCGGAAACGGTTCAGCCAATACAGGGTCCTTGTTTCTAGAACCTTTTCCCCGCTGCCTCCATCACCGTGAACACAACCAATGATCTTAACGCCAGTGCAAGAATGTTAAAGATTTTGCAGCCAGTTTCCGAATGAATGTGGAAAGGCGGATGAATGAAATCATGGGTTCGCATGCCGTATGCTTTTAAGTTCCCGGGGAAGAGAGGAACGTGTCAGGGAAATTAAGTCAAAGCAGGGAGGGCTTAAATAATGCAAGAGCAAGCAGTTGCGGCACGAGGAGAAACAACCAGGGTTCGCATCGCCGCTTTTAAAGGCTACAAAGACGGTTCTGCGGACTTCATGGGAGACCAGATCGAAAGTCTGTTGGGCTATCCAAGAAAGGACTTCGATTCGAGAACCGTGAAGTTGACGGATTTGTTTTTGGAAGAAGACAGGGAGCACGCGAAGAAGGTCTTCGTGCAGGCGCTCAAGGGCGACAAAACCTACATGAGGGAGCTCAGGGTCCGGACAAAGGCCGGTGAGGTCATCTGGGTCAGGGAGTGGGGCCAGATTGTCTGCGACGAGAACGGCCGGATCGAGTTCTCCACGGGCATTATCATGGACATCTCCGCAGAAAAGCGGCAAGAACTGCTGCTGCTCCATTGCGAGCGCAAGACAGGAAAATATCTGACTTTTTCAATTGCCGGAGAAGACTATGGGATTTCAATCCTGAAGGTGAAGGAAATCATAGAACTGATGCCGATTACGCCGGTACCGGAGGCGCCTCCATACGTGAAAGGCATTATAAATCTTCGCGGCAAGATCATACCGGTGGCGGACCCTCGGATTAGGTTGGGGATTAGAGGGGGTGAATATACGGACCGGACCTGCATCATCGTGGTCGAAACAACAAAGAATGGAACAAATGTTTTGACCGGAATGGTGGTGGATTCGGTCTCAGAGGTCCTTCACATAAGAGGCGCAGACATCGAAGACGGGCATGAACTGAAGCTGCAGTTGAACAGCCACTGCATACTGGGAATGGCTAAAGTTGAGAGCGGATTGAAAATCATCCTGGATGTGGATAGAGTACTGGGTGAAATTGAAATTGGAGAGGCTGCGACTGTGAGATTGAGGTAAGCTCCCCGGCCGTTTACGTTATGAGTCAGCATTCCCCCCTGTGTCGAGAAGGTTCACAGAAAAGATCGCCTCTTCTCGGCGCCCGTATGCCATAATTGCTTGTAATCATTATCTGTTACAAAAGTCTTATCAAATCCCATGAACATTGCCAAAAAAGTTTCACTACGATTTTAAACTTGATGATAGAATAAATTCGTACCGAATAGTTCGATGGACCGAGGAGAAATTAATGAAGGGGAAGGGAATAGAAAACCGCCCGGTTAAGAGTGGGATACGGGGTATTGTAACCGCCCTTTTTTTGATTCTCTCGTGCACTGCGGTCCATGCCGAAACTATGCTGCTTTCGAATGTTCCCGATTATGCATGGCAATATGGCTGTAGTCCGACTTCGGCCACCATGCTGGCTGCCTATTACGCGGATAACGGTCACGACGGCCTCTCCTATTCCAACCTGATGCCCGGCTTTTCGTCTGTGCCGCTCAACTCCTTTTCCGATCCATCCGTAGTGGATAGCGTCATTAATACGATGGCCACCGATATGGGCACCGATAAGGGAGCCCCGGCGAGTCCTGCCGGGACTGGGGATACCACTTTTTGGTATTTGACAAACGGGGCGGAATGGACCGTCGCGGACGATCTCGCATATGGCTACACGCCAAGTCTTGAAGACGGTCTGTATGAGTACGTAACCAACGCCGGATACCATATTACTACGTCGGACGTCTTCAATCAGCTAATATACGGCTACAACGGCAATACGCAGGGATTCACCTTTGCTCAATATGAAAACCAAATCAACCAGGGCATGCCTCTCCTCATAGAACTCAACGGCCACACGATGCTGGGGTATGGCTACAGTAACGACGGTGGCAGTGATACGGTTTATGTTCATGACACATGGAATTCCGGCGGCGGCAGTATGACATGGGGCGGCTCCTACGGCGGTTACGATATGGTGGCCGTAACCGACCTCCTTATAGAGGGCGGCTCGCCCTCCTCTGTCCCCGAACCCTGCACCCTGCTTCTTCTGTGTTCCGGCATGATTGTTTTTTCAGGGCCTTATTTTCGCTCAAAATTCCAAAAACGTGTTTGATACGTCCGGGTCTTTGAACGCCGATTCTGTGCGTAAAAACGCTCATCCACAGGCCGATTTCCCGATGAAAAGTGAAAAACCGTTTCCTGATAAGGACCAGGCCGGCCTCCCGGAAGCCGCATGTTGGGGTTGATGTTTCGAGCAGCGAAGGTGCGAAATGCATCCTCATGCTTCCCCGTATAGTGGAAAGGTGGTACACGATCAGGAATTCAGAAAATCCCCCTTGGCGCTATCCTCCCAAAGGGTTGCCTGGGGCGGGAATCGAACCCGCACGCACACAAGGTGCAAGGGATTTTAAGTCCCTTGTGTCTACCTAATTCCACCACCCAGGCATGAGCGGCATTCAAAAGGAGGGATGAGCAGCGCCTGCCGCTGTGCGGCCTTCAGCCGGGCAGGGCACTGGCTGCGAAGCCCAGCATAAAGCTTCTATCACAATTGCGATTTGCAGTCAAAGCTGGCCAAGCAACCAGCCCGGATATTCCGCTCGGATTTTTGGGCCGGGAAAACGGGGCCAAAAATCTGTCGTCCCGCACATCCTCACGACTCGCCCACTCGCCCACTCGCCAATTCTACCGTTCCCCGTCCTTCATGTAAGGAATGCAACACCAGAGTGTCTTCTCCTCACAACTGCCGATCCTCTGGGGCCGGGTTGCCGGTATGCCATCCAACCTGATATGGCCGGTAACCCGTTCGATGGTCAAGGAGCGGCCGACGCCGCAGTTTCTTTTTGCCAGAAGGACCGTGCCTTTTCGCAGGTTAGCTCGGGAGCGGTGAAAGTTGCCATATCGCCCAGCATGATCTCAAAACCGGTAAAATCACTTCGCACCCAGGGGGCATAATTGCTGCGCACGGTCAGAACCACTCGCAGCTCCACATCGTCCGAGCCGTCCTCAAGCAAAAGCAGGCCCAGGTTGTAGCCGTTTCGGCCCAGGCTCCGGTAGAAGTGCTGTGTGTTCAGAACGCCTCGCGCCAGGTTTTGCCACTGGACTTCAGTCATTTGTCGAAAAGAGGTAACGCCCGGGAGAATACCCCATATTTCAAAAAAACCCTCCGGCGCAAAAGCTGTGAGCCAGTGCCAGGGGCCCGTAGCCCCGATATATCGCTCACCTGATTCGCGCTCCGATTTGAGGTAATCGGAGAAAAGACGCGAGCCGGTCTGCCGGCGATACGCAACGGCGCGAGCTTGCAGAATACGCTGGAAATTCGCAGGAATGCGGTCGGCCTGTATCTGCAGATGGGGGTGGAGGAGAGACCCTCCCGCCGAGGGCAGGTGATTCTGGGTGATTGCCATGAAAACCGCCGCGGGGTCATAGGATAGAATGCGCAGGAGATAGTCCCGGCAGTTCAGGAAACTGTCCACATAGGATTGCAGGGAGGCAGTCCCGATCTCGACGAAGTGGTTGTCGTCGAAAATGCTTACCGCAGAGTAACGTCCATAAGGAAACAGGTTTGGAAAAAGTGTCGAAGTTCCCCGGACCATACGACCTTCAGGGCATATGTCCGGCGGGATTTTCGGGGTATGTGTCAAGAGCAGGGCACGGCAGAAGGGGCATGAGTCACTGTCCTCGGCAAAAGGCGGCGGCGCCGGCAGAGTCTCCCCGCCGGGCTCTCGCTCTTCGCCTCGACTGTAGGTGATGCGGCAGGTACGTCCCGTAATGGGACTAACTCGGGCTTCGATTGTCCTGTCTGCCTCAAGACCATTCGGGAGAACGATCCTGGAACTGAAACTCTCGTACTTAAACTCCAGCATGGGCTTTCTCCTCCGGCTTTCATATTGGTCGGAATCACTCCGCGTACTCCACTCCAGGATCTTCGACTTTCCCCGAAAATCAAGGAATTTCCGGCCTTTTCGGACAACCAGGACCAGGCCGGCGGGTCCTTTGTCCGCCAATAAAAAAAACTCCCCCGGTTTTTTCAGCCCGGCAGGAGCTTTTTGGCTGAATACTCCTGCCGAGATTTGGCAATCCAATTGCCTCGCAGGAGTCATTAGCCTCATCGGCGGTTTGGAGGTGAACTCCATCACCTGTCCAGGACAGGCTTTAATGCAGGCAAGGCTTAAAATCAAGCCGGAATGATCGAGTGTCACCCCGAGCCTGTCAATCTTCTCGCGGAATCAAGAGTTCACGGCCTGCTACAAGTCTCATGATCTGGTTGGTTCCAGTGTAAATCTGAGTGAGCTTAGCGTCACGCATCATTCTTTCGACAGGATAGTCCTTCATATAACCGTAACCGCCAAGGATTTGGACTGCGTCCGTTGTGACCCGCATGGCGGTATCCGAGGCTGTGAACTTGGCCATTGCAGCAAGAACTCCGGCCTGGTCCGCTTCCCCCTCATCGAACATATGGGCGGCTTTGTGAGTGAGCAGCCTTGCGGACTCTACGCCGGCAGCCATATCGGCGACCATGAATTGAATGGGCGCCAATGACGCAATGGGTTTGCCGAACTGCACCCGTTGACGCGCATAATCGATCGCGTAATTCAATGCCCCCTGCGCGATGCCAACGGCCTGGGAAGCACAAAGCAACCTGCTGAGCGCAAGCGTTTTCATGAGATTGACGAACCCATCACCCTCCCGTCCAATTAGATTTTCCGCAGGAACTTCCATGTCTTCGAAGATGAGTTCGGAGTTGATGGAGCCCCGCATTCCCATTTTATTCTCGTTCTTGCCGTACCCGAGGCCAGGAAAGCTTTTCTCGGCCACAAACGCGCTGATCCCGCGGGCTTTCTTTGATATGTCGGTGTAAGCGTACACCACGAAGAAATCCGCTACCGACCCGTTGGTGATAAAGCACTTCTGGCCGTTGATGATGTACTTGTCACCCTTTCGCGCGGCTCGCGTCCTCATGGAGAGTATATCGGAGCCCGCGGAAGGTTCGGTCGCCGCAATGGCCGTCAACACTTTGGACTCACCCGAAAGGCGCCGCAAGTATTTTTCCTTAAGAGCTTCGCTCCCCCCGTGGAGAATGGGCAGCGTGCCGTCGGTTTGAGCGATGAGTAGGAGTGCTGAGGCCGCGCACGCCTTGGCGATTTCCTCGAGAACCATGGAAAACGTCAGCATGTTCAGCTCCACACCGCCATACTGCGCCGGCAGAAGGCAGTTTAGCAGACCATTTTTGGCGAAGGCATCAACGGCATATTGAGGGAATCCGGCGGTTTCATCCAGTTCCGCCGCCCCGGGCGCAATTTCTCTGGCAACGATCCGGCGCACGGTTTCGAGAATCATGCGCTGTTCATCATCGAGTTTGATCAATTTCAATCCTCCTCTGCTTAGAATTCAGTGAGCGTAAAAACAGCTCAGCCT
>JAJYTC010000159.1 GCA_021793275.1 Deltaproteobacteria bacterium
CCGATCTATGCCGCCTCCAGGAGCCGATTCTCCACCAGCTCGCGGCCCGCTTCGAAGGCAAAGCCTTCATCGGTGCGATGAACGTCGATGAGAATAAAGACCTTCTCTCCAAGCTGGGCATCCGCTTCATTCCAACGATGATTATTTTCAATAACGGCCTTGAGACGGATCGCTTCGTCGGGCTTCAGCCCGAATCGACGCTTGCCGATGCCGTAAGGGAGCTGATATAGGAGGGCCGTTTTTTTATGCGATGGCCCAAAAATTGCTACCCTTAAAAGTGCTTGGTGCTACCTCCGTGTAGGTTGTCTCTTTCAACGGCAGGTCGATTTGCCGGCTGCTTTGCCGGGAGATCGACCTGCATCTTTTATTGTGTGGGAGCTGAAGATGCCTATTCATGAATTCAAATGCAAAAAATGCGGAAAAGTTTTCGAATCCCTCTGCCTCTCAAGCGGCGATAAGGATAAGGTGGTTTGCCTTTCGTGCGGGAACAGCGAAGTCGAGCCTCTGATTTCAACCTTTTCACTTTCCGGTTCGTCCTCCGGAAAGGGGAATGGCTCACCCCTCTCTTCATCCTGTTCGAGTTCTGGCAGATTTTCCTGAGCCTGATTTTTGACCGCAGGTTGCGGTCTTGAGTTCTGATGTGTTAGCATTGCGGTAAAACTGCCGGGAGGCGGGATTTTTGGGAGTGGAGACAACCGGCATGAGTTCGGTAAAAATAACTTTTCAGCCTTCGAACAAGACGGTCACGGCTGAAAGGGGCGAGACGATCTTCGAAGCGGCATCGCGCGGGGATATCAACATAGACAACCTTTGCGGCGGCCAGGGTGTGTGCGGCAGGTGCCGGGTCAAGGTCCTGCGGGGAAAAGTCGAAAGGTCTGCCCAATCGCTTGGTTTTCTGGACAAAAAAGATTTGGATGAAGGCTTTGCGATTGCCTGCCGCACAGAGATCGTCGATGAAGACCTCGAGATCTGGGTCCCTCCGGAATCTATCACCGAACAGGAACAGATCCTTACAGCCGACCGGGTGCTCCGCTATGAATCTCCACAGGCCCTGGAAAAGGACACCGCTGCGGCGGCAGGCGCCACCCATTATTTGCCGCTGGTTCAAAAATTTTACCTGGAGCTGCCCGAGCCGACTTTGACCGACAACCTGTCGGATCTGGAGCGGATTTTTCGCGAGCTGCACAAAAAAATGGGAGATGCGCGGGTTTTCTCGGATTTTTCCTGTCTTAACGCCCTGGCCGCAACCCTTCGCCAAAACCAGTGGAAGACCACCATTGCCGTTCATCTGGCAAACCTTGCCTATCCGGTAATTCGGGTCATTGAAGGCGGCAATACGGCAATGCGAAATTTCGGGGTCGCTATCGATGTTGGCACCACCACTATCGTGGTCCAGTTGATCGATCTTCGGACCAGCGCCGTTATGGGAGTCGAGGGCAGCCACAACGTCCAGGCCCGTTATGGTGAGGACGTCATCTCCCGCATGATTTTCGCCTGCGGCCGAGGGGGCCTCAAGCCCTTGAATGATGCAGTAATCGGCACTATCAACACGCTGATCGATTCGCTCGTGCAAAAGGCGGGCATCTCCAGTGAGGATATCTATTGTCTGGTTGCGGCCGGTAACACCACGATGACCCACTTGTTGCTCGGCCTCGAGCCCTGCGCCATCCGAATCGCACCCTACGTGCCGACCGCAACCCGGTTCCCCCGGGTCTCGGCCGCAAGGGTCGGTTTGCACGCAAATTCCAAGGCGGTCCTGCACTGCGTTCCCTGCGTCAGCAGCTACGTCGGGGGCGACATCGCCGCCGGGGTGCTGGCCTCCGGCATGAACGACCAGCCGCAACTGAGCGCTCTGATCGATGTCGGGACCAATGGTGAGATCGTTGTCGGAAACAGCGAATGGCTGGTGTGCTGTTCGGCCTCCGCCGGCCCGGCGTTTGAAGGCGGGGGCGCCAAATGCGGCATGCGGGCCGTTAGAGGCGCTATCGAATCCGTGCGCATCGATGGGCAAAAGGTCATCTATTCCACTATAGGCCATGCCAGGCCGAGGGGCGTTTGCGGTTCGGGCCTTATCGACGTCATTTCGGAAATGCTGCTGGCCTCGATTATCGATCAAAGCGGAAAGTTCATCGATTTCGATCATCCGGGGGTGCGGGTGGTCGATGAGACGCCTGAATTTGTCCTTGCGCCGGGATCGGAAACGGAGACCGGAGAGCCCGTGTCTGTCACCGAAGATGATGTAGGAAATCTGATAAAGAGTAAGGCCGCTATCCTGGCGGCGATGAAGGTCCTGCTGGACGGTCTTGGAATGTCCTTTTTAGACCTGGAACAAATCTATGTAGCCGGCGGCTTTGGCGCTCACCTCGATATCGAAAAAGCAGTCATTATCGGCCTGCTTCCCGATATTCCCAAGGAGCGCATCCAGTTTATCGGCAACAGTTCCCTGGCCGGAGCGCGCCTCGCTCTTCTTTCCGTTCACGCCTTCCGAAAACTGGAGGCCATCGCGAGGCAGATGACCTATTTCGAACTCTCCGTGAAGCCGGAGTTCATGAACGAATTTGTTGCCGCTCTTTTCCTGCCTCACACCCAAATGGAATTGTTCCCGACGGTCCGGGAAAAACTGTCGCACGGGCGCTAAAAGGAAGGGAACATCCTGCCCCCATGCCCGGGGGCCGACCGGGTGTGAAATGGACCCGTGATAGGGAAGGCCGGGTGTCTCTCCCGGCCTTCCATCCGGTGCGCATATCGTGTCGGGCGCAGCGCGAACAGGTTTATCTGCCACACCCTCCGCTCGGGCACATCTTGAACGGTTGGACGCTCTTGCCGCAACGATCGAGCACTTCGGTTGCGACCCGTTCAAGGGCGCTTAAAAGAGGACTGCCGTCAGGGTTTTCCAGCAGGGGCTTGCCCTGGTCGGCCGCCTCTACCATGCGCGGGTCGAACGGCATGCTGCCCAGGAAATGAATATCCATCTGCAGAGCGGTCCGTGCGCCTCCGCCTCTTCCGAGCAGCGGCGTTTCGGTATTGCAGTGGGGGCAGACAAATCCGCTCATGTTTTCGACCAGCCCGAGTATCGGCATATGAACCTGCTTGCAAAAGTTGATCGATTTTCTCACGTCTGCCAGCGCGATCTCCTGCGGGGTCGTGACAATTATCGCCTTGGCGTCCGGAATGGTTTGGATCACGCTCAACGGTTCGTCCCCGGTTCCGGGAGGTGAATCTATTACCAGGAAGTCCAGATCACCCCACGCCACATCGGTGATAAACTGCTTTATGACCCCGTGCTTTACCGGGCCGCGCCAGATCACGGCCGAATCTCTGTCTTCCAGAAGACAATCGATCGACATGACGTGCAACCGTTCATTGTATGCATGGGGTATCATGCGTTTGTCGGGAGTGAAGCCGAAAACGCCATCCAACCCCAGCATGCGCGGGATGCTCGGTCCGTGGAGATCGACGTCGAGTAAGCCAACTTGCCGGCCCGACTTCGCCAGGCTCAGTGCCAGATAGGCAGCCACACTGCTCTTGCCGACCCCGCCCTTGCCGCTCATGACGAGAAGCTTGTGGCCGATTCGGCTCAGTTGCTCCTGCATACGCGCGTTTTCCTCCTCTTGCTGCTGCTGACCGTGGCTGCACTGTCCACTTTCGGATGAACTCATGAAATATTCCCCTTTCTCTATTGTTGATTCAGCAAAGGAATTCGAGCAACCTTTGTGCCACCCCTGGAAGGCAAAAGTCAAAAGTAAAAAGGCAAAGGGGGAAAAGCGAACCTTCAGGCGAAAAAGGCTCTTTCGTATTTAACTGAGGCCAGATCGAATTCTTTGTACAAAATCGATAACCTGTTGTTGGCCACATGTACCTGTACCGGTCTTTCCTGCCGCTCCCTTTCTGTCGCGTAGGAGCCGAAGCAGCGCTGACACTCACCGGCCATTTCCGGTGTTGTTACGGTGAAACTCGCAATGAGGTATGTCTGGCGATTTTTATGGTATTCGAAATGTTCGGTTGCAGGCACGTATTCCAGGGCTATGCCGGAAGAGACTTCATCGCCTGCTCTGGCTAATTGGATGTAATCGTCGATAACCATGGCCGCTTTCGCATTGTCTTTTATGCTCTGCAACCGGATGACCGATTCTTCGAGCGTGAAAAGTTTCCAGGCGATTCGAATCCCGGCCTCTTCCAGCCTGTGATAATCTCTTTCGAGGTATCGATTGGCGATCGAAATCGCCTGGAATACATGGGGACACTCATCGTCGTGGGCGCATCCGCGCGCATAACACTTCCTGAACGCATAAGCCCGGTTGTCCGCGGCGCCCGAAAACCTGCACATAAACACGAGGGCTTGGAACCGGCAGGATCGATGCCTGAAATCGACAGGCACGACCTCGAAATAGGGAGAACACGAAACGACCGATCCCTTTTTCTTAAGCTCGACGAGGTCGGTGATGCGAATCGGAGGATTGTGGACGGGTGTTTGACTCATGGCCTTGTGCCTCCAGCTTTGCGTTGTTCAATGCAAACAACCCCTGATGGTCCTGGGACCCTCCCCTTATCCTCGCTTCTTCACCTCCGCACGCTTTTAAAGCGCCGGCCCCGCATGCGGCGCGCCGTAATGTGGTTATGCCTGCGCGCCTGCCGGTTGGACCCGCTCGATTTGATCCAGGCATATCTTGAGGCACTCTTTACAACTCGATGACTTTGTGCCGCCCTCGCAGAAAAGGGCAAAAGCCTTCGACCAGTTGATGCCGGTTCGCGGGCAGCTTTTGAGAAACTCGAGAAAACGGATCAACCGGTCGACGGCAATCGAATCGATAGCATGCTCGATGCGGCAGGCGTTCAATTCGGCGCGCTCGGAATCGAGCTGTAAGGTGGACGAGAAAAACTCCTTCAATATCTTGTGACGGTGTAGGAAGTCGAGCCCGATCTCGCGTCCTTCGCTCGTGAGGGTGACGCCGCTGTAAGGACTGTAGTGGATAAGCCCTCGGCCGGCCAGCACCTTGAGCGCCCCTGTCACCGAAGGAGGCTGGACTCCCATCTGGTCGGCGATGTCCTTCGCGCGAGCCACACGGTTGGATTGCTCCAGGCGGAAGATCACTTGAATGTAGTCTTCCAGGCTGGCGGAAAGCTCTTTCCCTCTTGCTTCGCATGGTTTGGTTTGTACGGCGCTTTTCATAACTGTCCCCACCCGGTTTTTACCGCTGCTCCTCTCCCTTGAGCAAATCCCCTATCGGCTTTGGACGTTTTGCACGGAAATAGTCTTGTAGTAGTCCGCTATGGCCTCTCCCAGCGTATTGACCGCAAGCCTTGCGCAGTGCATGTGATCTTCGGGCAGTCCGCCCAGGGCCGAGGCAATTTCATCGGGCTCGATACGGAGCGCATCATCGATGTGTCTGCCTTTTGCCATTTCGCTCATCGCGCTGGCGCACACCCACGTGTAGATGCAGCCATGAGGCGCTACCTTGATGTCATGGATCGTCTCGTTTGTGATTTTCAAAAACACCTCGATTGAATCGCCGCATTGGCCTACGGCGTTGGCCTTACCGTTGGAATTCTCGATCGAACCGATATTCTCAGGCTGCTTCGCCAGGCGGAGAAAATTTTCCCCTACCCGGCGGAGGCCTGCGAACTTACCATCCGCCATCACTGTTTCTCCTTTTTCAATGCTTAACCATTGTCTCCTCCAGCACCTCACGAGAAATCGCTCGAATCAAAAACCGCGCCATTCTCCAAAAGGTGTATCCAGGGCTTTCCCTCGCTGGGAAACAATCGTGGAAAGGCGCCTTTAGTCCCCCTGCAATCGCCTGCAAGGATGCAAATTGTTTCCTCTTTACAACTGGCGATCCATTGCTTTTTTTAGAATGAAGAAGGGATGTGGCATGGAGATTGTATTTTCTTCGCCCTGCAGAAAGCCCGCTATTCTTTTTAAGCTCTAATGAAGGAGGTGAAGCCAATGAGCGATGCGGCCCTGATGGACAGAACTTACCATATGATAATGAAGCGAATGGTGGATACGGGGGTGGCCCCTCACTACACCGAAATTGCGGCCGAGTTGGGACTGGGGGTCGAAGAGGGCCGAAAAGCCGTTCACGACCTGTTCGCATTGGGCATCAACGGGTGGCTTTTTCCCGGTACGAGTTTGATTGTTTCTTTTGCCCCCTTCAACAACCTGCCGACTCAATACCGTATCAGCGTCGACGGTCAGCAAAAATGGTTCGGCCAGTGAGCCTTTGAATCGCTGGCGGTCTGCTGGCTTTTTCCAGGCAAAACGGTCCGTGTCGATTGCCCCTGTTTGGACTGCGGGCTTCCAATCGTTATAGAAATTCGAGACGGGAAAATACTTCGTGCCGATCCCGCGGGCATCACGGCCTATGTGGCTGTTCCTTTCGGCAACTGGCATGACGATATCCCGTATGCCTGAAGCACAATGAATTTCTTCCGGTCGGAAGATCACATCCGCAGATGGGCCGAATTTAGAGAAGGCACGGAGGAAGGAATACTGCCGCTTGAGGATTTGTTGAAACTTTTCTCCGGGACTTACTTCCGCAGGCGGCTCGACCCCGATTGGGTTTCCAAAAGCCGGGAATATTCAAAGGAATGGGTGGCGACTCTAATTGAGATAGGTAAAACCGGCCAGTTCTGGCGCAGGCGCAAAACCGGTACTGCGCCTGTCTGATAACTGGTCCGCCCGTCCTGCCTGTACCAGGCAGGGGCGGCCATAAGACTCAAAGGAGGAAAAGCCATGAAAAGACAGCTTCTTAACTACGAGACGTTGCTCAAAATTGCCGGCGCGATCTCGCACTCGAAGGATCCTGAAGAAGTTGTGCTCTTGACCGTGGAAAGCATGAAGACGGCCCTGGATGTCAAGGGGTGCGCGCTGTTTCTGGTCAATCGGCGAACCGACGAACTCGATCTGGCCGCCTCTTTCGGGTTGAGCAAAGACTACATCGATAAGGGACCGGTCAGCGCATCGCGTTCAATAACTCAATCTCTGGATGAGGGGCCGGTCGCAATCTACGATGTAACCGATGATCCGAGAATTCAGTATCCGGAGGAGGCTCAAAAAGAAGGGATTGCTTCCATTCTCTCCGTTCCCGTCGTGGCCGGCGGGCATACGATTGGGGCTTTGCGCGTCTACACCGCCGAACCCTGGGAATTTACCCTCGATGATGTGAATTTTGTTCAGGCCATGGCTTCGATGGCCGCTATGGCGCTTGAGATGGCGAGACTCTACAAGGGTTTGAAGGAGAGCATCGAGGTGTTGAAGCAGTTTAGAGACCCGAAAGCCATGAAGCTCAAGAGGAGAACGCCCTTTGAAGGTGTTCCGGTTAGCGTCGCCGGCGAGACCTTGAGAAAATAGACGGCGGCATGAGGATTGAGCGGATTCCAGGTCATCGCCGGGGTGGAAATCGATACGATATCTTTCCCGCTATGGTGAAACTCCTGTGCGAAACCCGAAGCGACCCCGTTACAATTGCTCCCGTCCGCCCCGGCGGTTCGTCAGGATACTACCTCAAGGACAAAACCTACACAACCGAAGGCGAACCTGTCGCCGAATTCGTAAGCAAGTCTTGCCATCGCCGCCTGTCCGGTGCAGTGGCTGACCGCAAGCTTTTGAATGTTGAGCTCTTTTAACGCCTCGATGCTTGGATTGAGCTGCCCTTCGGGGGAAAGGCCAAGATGAGTGCCTCCAAGAACGGCGTAAACGCGCTTTTCGCCCGTCTTCTCGATCGCGTGGTTGAGAATGTTCACGATCCCTGCGTGAGCGCACCCGAGCACGACTACCAGCCCCCTGGACGTTTTCAAAACCAGCGAGAAATCATCGAGAAAAGGGTCCTGAACGAAACTGCCGTTTCGACTCACCACGAGCTTGGGGGAGCCCAGCTCGAAAAGCGTTTTCCTCGGGACTTCGCCGGTTATGAAGACGTTGGGCGCTATTTCCGTAAAATCGCGTCGCCAGTCGAACGTCGCCCCGCGGGTCGTAAGATACAGCTCGGGCCAGGGCATTCCGTTGAATAGCGGCTTCTGCTGTCCGTCGCCGGCAGGGATCAGCCGAAATCTTTCGCTGAAGACTTCCGGATGAGCTACTACAGGGCAAGCGCCTTTTACTGCCAAAAAAGCGGCCAGTCCCCCGACGTGGTCTGTGTGTCCGTGGCTTAACACGACCTTTGAAACATCCTTGAGATCTTTTTTGAGCCGCATCGAGTTCTGGATGAGAGCGAAACCCTGCCCCGTGTCGAAGAGAATCTTCTGACCGGGTATTTCAACCAGCGCTGCGAATCCGTGCTCCCCGAGAAAGCCCAGTCCGAGGACCGTATTGTCACAAAGAACGGTAATCCTGCACTCCATTATTGCCTCTCCCTGGAAAAATCTTCTTGAATCGGGCCAAACAGTGCGAACTTAAAATCGGATACCTTAACCGTCAATCACCGATCTTTCTGGTCATAGCGGCCGAACACTCCGGACAACGGACTTGAGAGCATGGAATCCCGCGTTCGTGCGGGACCGTGGCGCTGCATTCCGGGCAGACACAAAAGCCTCCCGGCCCTCCCTGCGCCTTGTTTCCCGCGCCGGGTCTCGAAAGGGATGGTCCCCCCCCGGCAGCTCTAAGACCCTCGGGACCCGTTCCGGTTGCCTTTTCCGTGCATTTTGCGCCCCCCTTGTAACGGCGCTGTCCGCGGCATCCCGGGAGCCAATATCGGGGTCGGTCGAGTTCGCCTTTACGATAAGCCTGCAGGACTTCCCCGATCTCGCCTGCAATTCCGTGGATGATTCGTAAACCTATGCTTTCGCCGTAGTGCAACATCTCCGGGCTGAGCGCGCCGCAGATCACGATATCGATCCCCTGCCGCCGCAGGGTTCGCATCAGTGCGAACCGGTTATCTTCCCTCACGTTGATTTCACGGTTTGCCGCGGTATCCGGCCCCTTCTCGGAGACGATCAGAATCTTCGAGCACCAATCCAGTACAGGCGCTACACGTGAGCGAAAGACCGGGATGGCCACCATAGTCATCTCCTTAAACCTTGTCTCTAGTCGGTCCGGTCCCAATCCGGGCGATTTTCTAAAGTATCAAAAATCGCGCCATTCTCACCGGGTAAAGGAGGCGCCGTTATGCGGCCTTGGCGGCAAAATGGAGCGCGGGTTAGGCAAGGGCGTCTATCGTCCCCTCTGCGCAGGGTGTAAGGATGCAAATTGTTTCCACTTTTCGGGGTGTTGTCCTTTCCCCCTCACTTTGCGGGCCGATCGGCCGCATGGCACGGAGATTGTACTCTTCCTTATGCAGTGAGAGATTCCGATGAAAGGAGGAATTCGACATGCCGGGTTTTGACAGAACTGGACCGAGTGGGGCAGGCCCCATGACGGGCGGGATGAGAGGAGTTTGCACGGGCTTTGGCCGGCGCGGAGCCGGCGGTGGCCGTGGTTGGAGAAACAGGTTTTTCAGTACCGGTCTTACCGGATGGCAGCGCGGGTTTAGAGGGTTTGATCCGGATTTGGACGTTGACCTCGGGCCTGAAACTCAATTGGAAACGCTAAAGGCCAGGGCCGGATATTTTGAAAAGATCCTGGATGGAATCAAACAGCGCATTCAAAAGCTGGAGTCCGGAACGTAGGACCGGGAAGGAGATGTGCGTGAAGAGCGGGGAAAAACTGGTGATCGTTGGATGCAGCGGTTCAGGTGGGCCGGCGGCGATGCTGGCAAAAAAGCTGATGCCCGAAATTGACATTACCGTTATTCGCAAAGAAGAATTCTTTATCGTAAGGTGAGCTCTTCCTCACGTCGTGGCCGGGCTGGTCACGGGGGAATCCATCGTTGTTGCGGATAAAACGCTTGAAAACGCCGGCATCAGGGTCGTAAGAGACGAAGTGACCGGGGTCGACGCAACGAACAAGAATGTTTTTGTGTCCGGCGGCCAGATGTTCGGATATGACAAGCTCTTTCTTGCGACCGGCGCCAGTGCGATTATTCCGCCTCTTGAAGGAAAAGACCTCGATGGCGTTATGACCTTGCGCGGACTTCCGGATGCCGAGAAAATAAAAGCCTGCATGGCCGATAAAAATGCCGTCAATATCGTATTCATTGGCGCCGGTTTCATCAGCATGGAAATAGCCTCGCTCCTGGCTGAAAACATGGAGCGCAAGCTCAATATCTCTGTAATCGAATTTTTGGACCGTCCTCTTCCCCTGATGCTGGACAAGGATATGGCCGATGTGGTCCAGGCCTACCTTGAACAAAAAGGGCTGAAAATTCTTACGAGCGAAAAGGCGGAAAAACTGGTCGGCCATGACGGTAAAGTCACCGGCGTGGTATTGGGGTCCGGGAAAAAGCTCGATGCCGATATGGTCGTCATAAACGTGGGCGTTCGAGCCAATGCCGAACTTGCCGAGCAAATCGGGCTGGAGATGGGGCGGTTTGGCATCAAGGTGAACCAATTTCAGGAAACATCCGCCCCGGACATTCTGGCAGGCGGCGATTGCGTGGAAAAAATTAATTTTATCACGAAAAAACCGACTCCCGGCCGGCTTCGCGGACCGGCGGTAATGCAGGGGCGTCTGGCCGCCAAGCGCCTCGCCGGCTATGATATCGAGTTTCCGGGCGTGTTGGATGCCGGCGGCTGCAAAATGTTCGACATGACGGCCAGCGCCACCGGCCTTTCCGAGGAAAAGGCGGCCGAAGAAGGCATTGAAACCGTGTGTGCCGTTGTTGACTCGAGGAGCAAACACGGGATGATTCCGGGAATGAAACCCTGGAAAATCAAACTGATCTTCGACAAAAAGACGCAGAAACTGATCGGGGGCCAGATTGTGAGTCATGACATAGCGCCGGCAAAAGAGATCGATGCCGTCACCGCTTTTATCTTTGCCGGAAGGACCATTCCGGAACTCACAACCTTCACCTGC
>JAJYTC010000160.1 GCA_021793275.1 Deltaproteobacteria bacterium
GAGCTCGGGTCCCTGGTTGAGGCTGAGGATAGCAATGATTTGAAAAATGAGCCAAACCGAGACCTGATCCTGCACCTCATCGCTACGCATCATGGTTATGCGCGGCCTCATTTTCCGGAGGGCGCTTTCGACAGGAGCCGGCCATCGGCTGCGAACCGGAGGATTGTGCATGAGACCATGCGGAGGTTTGAATCGCTGCAGCGCAGATACGGCTGGTGGCAGCTTGCCTATCTGGAGGCCATCCTGAAGGCTGCCGACGCGTTGGCTTCCCGTGATTTTAGCAAGGGGGCGTCATGCATTTAAGACGGCTTGTCAGAGTTGGTGTGAACCTACGGAACCCGGTGCAATATCTTGCCTGCTGCGGCGTTTTTGAAATTGTCGCGCGTTTTGACGAGGGTGCTACCGGCAGATGGTTAGTCGATAATACGACGGAGTTCGTCCTTGAGAGCCAATTCGAGGAAGCATCGCTGCTTGACTGCCTTGCCGGAAGTCTGGCCGATTGGTCTTGCTGGTCTTCTGAATATTCGGAAACCGGCGAGACCATTCGCTTAAACGTGGTTTTCAGCCTGATGGGCGAGTCCATTACACTTGGTTTGGACTGGTGGTACGAGACGCTGGACGGGCAGAGGAAGATTAAGAAGAGTGCGTGGAAGATGTATGCCGGGCAGCAGACCGTTAACGGCATAACTTCGGAGATGGTGAAAAAAGCCGGAGAGCTTGCTGCGGGCGCGCCGCCTGAGACTCTCACAAATCTCATTAGCCTCAAAACCGGCATGAAGGGGCGTTTCGGACTTGATCCACGCTCTTCTCGCAATGCGCTGGATGCGGGATTTTCCGCTAACGATCTGAATTTATCTGTCGAGACCTACCCGTTTGCCGAAACTCTGGCTGTCATAGGCGCTCAACTCTTTTTCCCCCATCGTACGCGTCCATCCGGAGGTAACGAATCTACGCGCGGGTGGATCGAAAAAGGCGCATTCCGCTATGGGGTCTGGACTATTGCACTTCCGATCATGCTTGCGAGGATGGCCGCATGTTGCGCCGGATTCGAAGATGAGGGAAGCATCTTCGCGCTACGTTCAGCGCGCGCGTCGCGGGACAAGTATTCCAACCTGAGTATGGCTTCGCATATAACCTTGAGGAGGTAAGAGGGATGGGCGAGTACGCGGAAGTGAATATCGAGGTCTATGACAAGTATATCGGTACAGTTGACTGGTTGCAGGAAACCGGCCTTCCAGTGGCGATCACACTCACCGAAGTGCTGGAATCCTGTGAAGGCAAGGATGCGGTCATATTCCCACCGACTTTTGCTATGGACAAAAAAGCTCTGTATCCGTACCAAATAGATGAATTTCGCACCGATATTGCTCCGCAGGCAGCCAAACCGGGTGAAGAAGTCAATACCTGCCTGATTGACAGCATCGGTTCCCAGGCGAACAGGATGGAGCCTAGATTCAAGCTTGCCCCTTTATCGGAATTGGTCCCCCAGATTGAAGTGAGACTGAAAACAAAAGGCGCTGACGATGGGAATGCGGCGGCGGTGAATCTTCTGGACGTCGGGCATCGCATTGCGGATGGGGCGATCCGCTTCTCGGGGCTTCGTGGCAAAGTCACAGAAGCTATAAAAGCGATGATTCGGGAAGCAAACGCCGAGCCTCTCGCGAAGCTGGCGCCCACATCTTTGGTGTTCGGTTTCTGGGACTCACGGCCCGGAACCACCATGTTCAAGTGCGGACGGATGTTGCGGTCCGAGATCCGGGCGACCAACGTGGCCTATGTCAAGAGATCCGCCCAATTCAATCCTGCATTCGACCCTTCCTTGATTGGTCTCGCCGATGATGTTCCAGGTGATGCGGAACTGCCTCAGAGCCTGGATGAAGGACCAGGAAAGGCCGGGGACGGCAAGGACCCCTTATCAAAACTTGGTTTGCGCGCGGCTCCTGCGGTCAATACTCACGGCGGGATACGCGTTTATGGCCAGATCGTGCGCCGCACACAAATTAACCTCGTCGCGCTCCGGTCCCTTGCGGTGACAAACGGAACTCGCAGTGGGGGCGATATGGCGATTGATACCGACGGGTCCCTCAAATTGCGCCGCTACATTCTCGGACTCGCCCTGGTAGCAGCGCGGAGTCAGGCCAGCTATGCGTTGCGGGAGGGGTGTCTTTTGGTTTGCACGGGTGAGCCGAAGGCAAGCCTGGTTTATACAAATTCCAAATCAGAGGGCTTTGACTGGGGCCTGAAAGAATGCTTTTCCTACGCGCAAAAAGCGGCAAGAGACTTCGGAATCGAATCATCGTCGTCTGTAGCCTACGAGTTTGACGGCAGGGAGGCTAAGGATGAGGTGGAGAGGCTAAAAGGGGGGAAGGCAAAAGGCAAAAAGAGCAAGTAACCATGCCTGTTGCTGGACCAGGAGGCGAGGGATGCAGCTTTGTTTGATCGTCAAATTTGCCGAAGGTCGCTACCATGGGCGAACAAGGGAGAATAAGCCCGAATGGCCGCCGTCACCGCTGCGGCTATTTCAGGCCTTGATAGCCGGAAGCCATCGCGGGGCCTACGGAATCGTTCGAACTGACGTGCGCGATTCGGCACTGCGTTGGCTGGAAAGGCTTGATCCACCATTGATCGTAGCCGGGTTGGCAAAGAATACCGGAGGGGAATTCACCAACTTTGTTCCGAACAACGATGATCTACTCGACCATATACGTACTCCGAAGTCCTTGTCTGCAAGGGTGATAAACGATAATGGCCCGGTGTTGTACCGTTGGGTGATCGACGAAAGCGAGGAGGCCATAAAAAATGCCGCCGTGATTTGCGCGATGGTTTCTCTCGTAACGCACCTGGGACAGCATCAGGACATAGTCTATGCGAGCGGTGAGGTCACACATACTGAAATATCGCAGGAACAATCCGAGCGCGGTAAACTTGTATTTTGCCCACGGAAGCAGGCGGACGGCGATTACGAATCCCCTGCCGAGGGGGCGTTGGAAGCGTGCAGGTCACGATATCATGGCATACTTGGCGGCGATTCGAAGGACGACTTCTTTATACCGTGTCATCATGTCCGTTACCGACCGGCCGATGTCATCCGTTTTGATGCGCCGCTGGCGCTTTTCGAGCTTTGGAGAGCTGAGGGAAAGCGGTTGAGGTTCGATCCCCGCGACCTTCGCCAACCTGCTTCCATGACGAGATACGCCATGCTTGAATGGCTTGACGCCAACCCGGTATTTCGGGATCATTTCGGCCATGCCTTAACCTCGGAACTCATAGGCGGACATAAACATGATCAGGCCGCAGCACCCCATGACGGCGCACACATCGGGTTCGTGCCTCTTCCGAGCTTGAACGAGAGAGCAACCGCCGACGGACAGATCCGTCGCGTTCTCGTGGTAGGCTATGGTTGCGAAGCAGGTATGGCCCGTGAACTTTTTTCGGATGCTGTTGGCAACCTTAACGGCCGACTACTGAAAGACGGCGGGAGGGCCTTGGGCACATTGAGACGGGCAGAATCTGTGGAAAAGGACGGGATATTACAGCTTTTCATCGGAGAGCGTAAACCGTGCCGTGTCTGGCGCTCGGTTACGCCGATTATCTTGACCGGGATGATGCGTCGTGGCAGATGCGTGTCACAGCTTCTTCTTCGCGCACTAAGACAGGCGGGAATTTCTGAATCGGATGTGGACTCAGTGGCCACATTCAGGGGGCCTGTTGTTCCGAAGACTTTGCGAGCCCTGGATTATAGGGTTAGGGGTTATCTTGCGGAGACGCCTCGCTACCACGCAGAGGTAATCTTTAGACGACCGGTCGTTGGTCCTATACTGATAGGCAGGGGCAGGCACTCGGGCTTCGGACTGATGTTGCCCTGGTTGGAGCTGCCGTCTGGTGAGCGTTAAATCCGATTTGTTTGAGATTGTTGGTGATATTACTTCTAAGACGCACAATGGCGCGAAGTTGTGGCGAATGCACAGGACCTTACGGTTGAATGCAGGAGTCGCCTATGGAGAGCAAAAGCGATACGGCTACCGACCATGCCGATTCACAACCGAGTCTCGTCCCCGCGCGCATGCTGAACGAATACGTCTACTGCCCGCGGCTGGCCTATATGATGTGGGTGGAGGGGGAGTTTGCGCATAACGCCGACACCGTGGAGGGGGCCATCCGGCACAAGCGGGTGGACAAGGCTTCGGGCGCGCTGCCTGAAAGCGAGGATGAGGTCGAAAAGATCCACGCAAGATCGGTGCACCTGAGTTCTGAGCGGCTGGGATTGACGGCGAAAATCGACCTGGTGGAAGGCGATGCCGACGGTACGCGCCCTGTTGACTACAAGAAAGGCAAGCGGCCGCACACGGCGATGGGGGCCTATGATCCGGAACGGGCGCAGCTCTGCGCGCAGGGGCTGCTGCTTAGAGAGCACGGCTTCTGCTCAGAGTACGGGTATCTTTATTTCATCGGGTCGAAAGAGCGCGTCAAGGTCGACTTCGATGAGTCCCTGGTTTCTTTGACGATGAGCTCCATCGAGGGGCTTCGCGCGCTGGGCTTGGCCGACAAGGCGCCGGAACCGCTCGTGGACAGTCCTAAGTGCCCGCGCTGTTCGCTCGCCGGCATCTGCCTGCCGGATGAGATCGGATTCATCAACCACGCCACCGGGGGTGTGCGGCCTATCTTCGCGGAGACGGAGGACGGGCTGCCGCTTTATGTCCAGTCGCCGGCAAGCTGGCTAAAAAAAGACGGAGACAGGATCGTCATCGAGGAAAAAAAGGAACGCGTCGCAGAAGCCCGTTACTCGGATACATCCCAGGTGGTGCTTTTCGGGTCGGCGGGAATCAGCACGCCCGCGCTGCACGAGTGCTTTCGACGCGATATCCCGGTCACGTTCATGTCCTACGGCGGATGGTTCCTAGGACATACAGTGGGAACCGGCCACAAGAACGTAATGACCAGAACGCTCCAATACAAGGCGAGCTTCGATCCCCGGGTGTGCCTGAGGCTGGCCCGCAAATTGGTGGCCGGAAAGATTTACAACTGCAGGACTCTGCTCAGGCGGAACTGGAAGGAGTCTGAGGGAAAGGAATTAAAGGCGCCTACCGAATTGCTGCTGGCCATGAAAAACGACATCGCCCGGGCAGCGAGCGCCAAAGGCATGCCGGAGCTGCTGGGGATCGAGGGCAATGCGGCGAGACGTTATTTCGAAAATTTCGATCGCATGATATCCCCGGAGAAGCGGGACGAGAAGTTTGGGTTCGATTTTAACGGGCGCAGCCGGAGGCCCCCAAAAGATCCGGTGAACGCCTTGCTCTCCTTTGCCTATGCCATGCTAACGCGGGAATGGACCGTGACGCTTTCCGCCGTCGGTCTCGACCCCTACAGGGGGTTCTACCACCAGATTCGCCACGGCCGCCCGGCGCTCGCCCTGGATCTAATGGAGCCGTTCCGTCCCCTGGTTGCCGATTCCACAGTTATCACATCGATAAACAACGGCGAGATCAAGTCGACGGATTTTGTTCGCAGCGCCGCCGGCTGCAGCCTGAAGGCGGAGGGGCGAAAGAGCTTTCTTGCGGCCTTCGAGCGCCGCCTGGCCCAGGAGGTTACGCACCCTATCTTCAAATACCGGATAAGTTATCGCCGGCTCTTCGAAGTCCAGGCTCGATTGCTCATACGCTACCTGGCGGGTGAAATACCCCGCTACCCCAACTTCCTGACGCGGTGACAGTGGGGCAGAGGAGATTGGCGACGGGGTGGGGCTTCGTCACTGGAAGGTTTGAGGGTGCGAGGACCCGGGGAGCCGAGAAAAGAGAGGCAGGAGGACGAAGGAGAAGTATATAATGAGGATAGCTCGTTTGGGAGGTGGCGACATTGACGGAACATGCTTACCTGGTCTGTTACGACATTTCGGACCCCCGGCGCTGGCGCAAAATTCACAGGGCGATGAAAGGCTTTGGCGAATGGCTTCAATTGTCCATTTTTCATTGCCGGCTGACGAAGCAAAAGCATCTTCGCATGCAGGACTGCCTGGGGGAAATAATGAATCACAAAGAGGACCATCTGCTCATTATCGACCTCGGGCCGGCGGACTCGGTACAGTTACGCGTGGAAAGCATGGGGAGGCCGTTCGATCCTATTGTGAAAGAGCCGGTCATAGTGTAATTTTTTTTTCGCCTCGAGTGCGCGAGCGCCTGTGTGGCGTGAAAAGTCCCGCCACCGCTCGCGGCCTTGCAAGTTCTTTGAAAAAAAGGGGAAAATGAGAATGCCCGGAACATTAGAGCTAAAGAATCTTGAGACACCGAGGCCAAATTCGAGGACGTCTCGCAAAGGCTACCTCGGAGACTTGTCCAGCAAGGACTGGTTGAGGGGCTGATTTCCGGGGCTTAACCGCTCCGGCCTCATTGAAGCACCTCTCCGGAGGCGAGGTCAAGTGCTTTACCCTGTTGGATTTCCGGGGCTTAACCGCTCCGGCCTCATTGAAGCTGGGCGACGTCGAGCAGTGGGGAACCATGCCGTGGTGATTTCCGGGGCTTAACCGCTCCGGCCTCATTGAAGCATAGTCTTCCGTCCATGGCCTGTCGAGACAGTCGGTGATTTCCGGGGCTTAACCGCTCCGGCCTCATTGAAGCGGCCGGGTCGATTCCGAGCTTCGATTTGTATTGGAGCGATTTCCGGGGCTTAACCGCTCCGGCCTCATTGAAGCCTGCTGCCAGGGACGTTTTCCGCAGGTAGATTGCCAGGATTTCCGGGGCTTAACCGCTCCGGCCTCATTGAAGCACCGCGACCGATACCGGCAGCTCCTGCCATCCCTGCGGGATTTCCGGGGCTTAACCGCTCCGGCCTCATTGAAGCGAATGGGTCATGTGAAAACGCAAGGCCCGTTATGCGAGATTTCCGGGGCTTAACCGCTCCGGCCTCATTGAAGCTGGTGAATCATGGCCTGACACAAAAAGAAACCCGAGGATTTCCGGGGCTTAACCGCGCCGGATATCCTGTCTCATGCCTGCGCTACCCGTATAAACATCGGCGAGTTGAATACTGGAAAAGCAGTGAAAACCTTTAGTCTTAACGAGCTTGAGTACCGCGGCTGCCCGGGGTTGCTACGCCTGCAAGACGAAGCTGGAGGTATGCGTGCTGAAGCACGACCTCACTCAAGTTCTCGATGCGGTCCGTGAGACCGATATACCGGTGTTGGCGTCCCTGGTCTATTTCTGAGACATTGCAGCGCAGATGAAGCCTTTCCAGACCGTTTCCGGTTGGGATTCGCTTTGGTGTCATATGAGCGCGGCCTGCCCGCCAAAAGGCGCCGAAGGACTGCGAAGGCCGGAATCCACTCGCTTCTCAGTTTACTTCATACAATGACTCGGAAATGGAAGGAATTTCGAGGTCTTTCTTTTCAGGGATCAGGAGAGGAATGTTGCTTTTTGACTCGTCCGAGGGCTCTTCGATGACTGCAACCCGCACTCAGTGAGCGTTAGGAGCGCCTCTAAGTTACATTTTCAGGCCGAAAACAGCGCTATAAGCCTTCATAAAGGTGTATCTTCGGACCTTCGGGATGCGGTTCGCCGGTATGCGCTCCAATGCGTCGCTGTTGATTTCAGGCTCTTCGGCGCCACACCTTGGACTCTTGGGGATACTGGAAATGAAGGCAACCAGAAAATAAATGCGATGACATTTGACGAGCTTCTCTCTGAAATTCACAAACAAGTTCCGGTATTGGGGAAAAGAACCAGTAAGCGGTATTTGAAAAAAATGGGTGACAAAGGCCGCCCTCAGAATATAGGATCAAAATGATTATAAGCGGCAATAGGAAATTGAATACGCATTAGCCGTTCTGATGGCATATGGTTGGAACCTCTCCGGATCGGGGACCGTCGGGAGCGCGGACCTAAAATGGCTGTGATTGAAAATACCCCTGATCGTCAAGAAACAGACTCGAGATTACAAAACACCCCAACCTGTGACAACCATGATCCCCCAGTGGAAAAAACCGGGGCTTTAAAGGCCGATGAGGGAAAGGAACGGCCCGTGCTCAGGGATGCCGATGTTCCCGAAGAATTTCGTTCCATTTTTCTCAGGGCACAGCTTTATGCGGAGCAGTATTTCGGCGACCGCAAGGAGATTGCCCGCAAGGGAATGATAGAAATATCGGGAGAGCGCTATATCCTGGTGCGTTCCGCCGCCATGTCCAAGGAATTTTTCGACCTGGTGACATCGCTCTACCATGAGCGCGGCGAAAAAGCCGCGCGTAATGTGGCCTTCAGTCTGTTGTACGATTTCGCCCATGCCATCGGCAAAGCCGATGCCCGCAGTTTTTTCGCGAAAATGAATGTCCGCGATCCCATTGAAAAACTCTCCGCCGGCCCTATCCATTTCGCCCACACGGGCTGGGCCTATGTGAAAATCCTGCCCCAGTCCAATCCCACGGCCGACGAGAACTTCTACCTGCTCTACGAGCACCCGTTTTCATTCGAGGCGCACAACTGGCTGTCGGCTCGCACGCTGACCAACTTTCCGGTGTGTACGATGAATGCCGGTTATTCTTCGGGATGGTGTGAAGAGAGTTTCGGCATCCCGTTGGTAGCCGCGGAGGTCGAATGCCGGGCCAAGGGTGATTCGCAATGCCGGTTCATCATGGCGCCCCCCGACAGGATCAAGCATCATATCGAGGAATACGGCCGCCAGTCAGGGAGTTGGCCCGTGGATTTCGGCAGTGTCGATATCCCGGAGTTCTTCCAGCGCAAGCGCCTTGAAGACATGCTGATGAACAGCGAGGAAACGGTGCGCGCCCTTTTGAATGCACCTAATGACAGGTCCTTGCTCCTCGACACCCGGGGGAGAGTGCTGGCCTTGAACGACAAGGCTGCAGCGGCTTTCGGCAAAAGTCCCGACAAGCTGGTCGGGCAGGATCTTTTTGAGCTGCTGCCGGCCGGTCTGGCGCAAAAACGACGGCGGCTTCACAGCCGGGTGATCGAGACCGGCGAACCCTGCCGGTTCGTAGATCAGCGCGGGGGGCGCTGGCTGGACACCACCATCGATCCGGTGACCAATAGCCAGGGCAAGGTGGTGCGCCTGGCCGTGGTCAGCAGGGATATCACCGACTACCGGCGCATGGCCGAAGCCCTGCACCAGGAAAAGGAATTCAATGCTACCCTGATCGAAACCTCGCCGGCCTGGTTTGTGGCCATCGCCGCCAACGGCAAGACCCTTTTAATGAATCCAGCCATGCTCAATGCCCTGGGCTATGAGCGCGACGAGGTCGTCGGCCGCAATTACCTGAAGACTTTTATTCCAAGGCCGGAGAGGGCCCGGCTGATGAAGCTGCTGACGCAGACCCGGCCCGGCGGTCTGGTGGAGATCGAGTACGGCCGGGTTACCACCAAGGATGGACGAACCTTATGTGTGGAATGGCACGGCCGCCAGATATTCAAACCCGGCGGCAAAGTGGACTTTTTTTTCGCCCTGGGCATCGACATCACGGAACGCAAAAAGATCGAGGATGAGTTGCGGCGCCACCGGGACCACCTGGAGGAACTGGTCGGGGAGCGCACCCGCGAGTTGACCGCCAATAACGAGAAGCTTGAAAATGAAATCCGGATGCGCCACCGGGTCAAACAGGCCTTGGAAAAATCGGAAACCATGCTCGAAGCCGTCTTTAATCAGACCTTCCAGTTCATCGGTGTGCTGAGCATGGACGGCGCCTTGATAAAGGTCAACAAAACCGCCATGGACTTCATTGAGACCACCGAAGATCAAGTTATCGGACGGCCCTTCTGGGAGACGCCCTGGTGGTCGGATTCAAAGAGCGCCCAGGAGCGGTTGCGCAGCGGTGTCAACCTGGCCGCGCTGGGACGGCTGGTTCGCTTCGAAACGACCCACACCTCCCCGGACGGCCGCGCCATGCACATCGATTTCTCACTCAAACCGGTGACGGACGACAAGGGGCGTATTGTGCTGCTCATTGCCGAGGGCAGGGATATCACTGAATTGAAATCGGCCATCAGCGATCTGAGCCGACGCGAATCCCAGCTGAAGAAGCAGTCACGCAATCTGGAAGAGGCCAATATCGCCCTCAAAGTCATTCTCAAACAACAGGAAGACAAACGGGTCGAAGACCAGGAAACCATACTCGCCAATGTCAAGCAATCGGTGTTGCCGCTCATCGACCGGTTGAAAAAACAACGCCTTCAAGGGAGCGAGAAGTTGCTGGTCGCAGCTCTGGAAACCAACCTCGCCAAGATTACCTCGCCCATGGTCACCAAGCTGACATCGAGCTTTTTGAACCTGACCCCCATGCAGATCCGCATCGCTCAGCTGGTCAAGGAAGGGTTGGCCAACAAGGAGATCGCCGAATTGCTGGGGATTTCGCTCAACACCATCTCCTCCCACCGATATCAGATTCGCACCAAGCTGGGGCTCAAGGGCAAGGGCAGGAACTTGCGTTCCTACCTGCTCAGGCTGGAATAACCCTACAACGACATTTATTTCTTGAGTGTTAACGGGATCTCAATATTGTGCTCTCCAAAACCTCAGCTAAGGAGGAGCAGTCTATGTCGCCACTTTGCCGATGGTTTGATGAACCTTGTCCGGCACTTCCATAATTCAGTGCACCGCGAATAAACGCAAATGGACGCGAATACGTAGAAAGTGACACGAGCTATGAGGCTGTTGGCCGCGCAATGGCCGTCATCAACGCGTTGGGGCACGGTGTTCGTGAAAAGAGCTATGAGCGGGCCTTATCCCTACAACGACATTTATTTCTTGAGTGTTAACGGGATCTCAATATTGTGCTCTCCAAAACCTCAGCTAAGGAGGAGCAGTCTATGTTGCCACTTTGCCGATGGTTTGATGAACCTTGTCCGGCACTTCCATAATTCAGTGCACCGCGAATAAACGCAAATG
>JAJYTC010000011.1 GCA_021793275.1 Deltaproteobacteria bacterium
CGATAGCCGGGTATCCATTGAACCTGCCCGAACCCGCCCGCTTCGCCTCCTATCGGTTTTATTGCAGCATCGGGCAACCGTTTTAAATTTGGATATACCTTATTCCCACCATCAAAATACATACCTTCTTTGAGTAATTACCACGTTCACCCCATATATGTTTCTTTCGTGTCATTGTATCAATGCCGATAGATAGTGCTGTTTGGATTTTATTTAATCGGCGGAAAAGTTTTTGCCGCTGGCTGTCGTACGGAGGAGAAAATATGGGGAGCGCGTCTATCGAAACATTCATGAACCGGCATGGAATTTCGATGCAGTTAGTGAAGATGCAGTCGGCCGGTCCCGGGGACGCGAGTCGAAGTGAGGCCGTTGACCGTTACAGGTGCCAGATCACAAGGTCCGGGAAAGAAATAGACCTCTATGTGGCGGTCCCTTGCGAGGAAAGTTGTCTGTCGGCCTCGGACGTGTTGTTCATGCTTATCCTTGATGCCTCCGGCTGTGAGATGTTCAAAGATTACTATGGGCGGCAGGACGAATTCAAAGAGATGTTATCAGGCCTGGGCACAGTACACGATGAATTTGACGAGTTTTGGCTCGAATACGAATCCAGGCAGCGCCAAAGCCAGAAACTGAGGTCTTTTTTGGGCACAAGCCTTTATGAGATGCTGATAGAGCAGTTCGGATTCAATTAGTCTCCGTCCCCAAACTCCGATTGGAAGGCTTTCGGTTAAATCCGGAAAACCTCGGTTTTGGGATACGGCGGCGGCATGGGTGAAACCATTGACAGGGAAGCTCGATGCGATGGGCGCCTCGCTTCGAGCTTCCCTGTTTCATGTATGTCTCGATTTCTCTTCCAGAACATGGAACAACCTGTTAATTTTCTCTCCGATGTTCCCGAAAGAAAACGGATGAGTGTTTGCGGGATATTGCCGTCCAAACGGGGAGATGTTGTGAAAACAGAGCCTGAAATGGGGCAGACCGGCCGGGCGCCCCTTGAATTAAGCCTGAGGAGCATTCTGCGCAATTTGGTTTTAGACGGCGTAATCACCGAGGGTGACGCCAAAAAAACCCTCGGCAGGCCGAGGGCCGTGGAAGACCATTCATCCGAGCATCCCCTGGTCACAATATCGAAGGCGGGTTTGAACAGGGCCACTGCGCCTCATGAACCGGTTGCCCTCGAGTTCCTTGTGGCCTGGCTGGCAGGGAAATGCGGTCTCAATTACCTGAGGATCGATCCACTCAAAGTCGATGTCAGCACCGTAACCAGCCTGGTCTCCTATGCCTACGCGTCACGATATAAAATATTGCCCGTTGAAGTGATGGAAGACAGGGTCGTAGTCGCCACTGCCGATCCTTTCAATTGCGAATGGGAAGAGGAACTGGAGCGTATCCTGCGGAAAAAAATTCGCAGGGTCCTGGCCAACCCCAACGATATAAACCGATACCTGATTGAATTTTATGCCCTTACAGACTCGGTCAGGAGGGCGTTCGGCCGGGCGGACGGCGCCTCCCGGGGCTCGGGCATGAATCTGGAACAGATGCTCGAGCTTGGCCGGGCCGGCAAACTGGACGCAAACGACCGCTACGTGGTCAATATCGTCGACTGGCTGCTTCAGTATGCGTTCCAGCAGCGGGCGAGCGATATCCATCTGGAGCCTCGCCGTGACAACAGCGACGTGCGTTTTCGCATCGACGGAATCCTCCACCTCGTCTACCAGTTGCCGACCGTCGTGATGAGCGCGGTAATCAGCCGGCTCAAGGTGCTCGGCAGGATGGACCTCGCTGAGAAAAGGCGCCCGCAGGACGGAAGGATCAAAACAAAGGGGACTTCAGGAGAGATCGAACTGCGTCTTTCAACCATGCCTTCGGTTTTTGGCGAAAAGCTGGTCATGCGTATTTTTGACCCTGAAGTTACCGTGAGGAGCTTCGAGCAGTTGGGATTTTCCGAGCTGGAGCTGAGGCAATGGAAAAAACTGATAAGTGCTCCTTACGGAATTATCCTTGTTACGGGGCCGACCGGTTCCGGTAAGACGACCACCCTTTACTCGACACTGAAATATCTCGCAAGACCTGAGGTAAACGTCTGCACCGTCGAGGACCCTATCGAGATGGTCGAGCCGAAGTTCAATCAGATGCAGGTCCACAGCGCGATTGGACTTGATTTTGCCACCGGCCTCAGGACTTTCCTCAGGCAGGACCCGGACATCATAATGGTAGGTGAGATTCGTGACCTCGAGACTGCGGAGATGGCCGTGCAGGCTGCCCTTACCGGTCATCTCGTCTTTTCCACTCTTCACACAAACGATGCGCCCTCGGCAATCGTCAGGCTGCTCGATATCGGCGTGCCGCATTACCTCCTGAGGGCCACTCTGCTCGGAGTTGTAGCCCAGAGGTTGGCGAGGACCCTTTGCCCGCACTGTCGCAAGGCGGGGAGTGTAGACGAGGAGCTTTGGCAGTCTTTGATCAGCCCGTGGAAACTCGAACGAACTGGCCCCGTAAACCGGCCCGTCGGCTGCCTTGAGTGCAGAGAAACCGGCTACCTAGGAAGAGTGGGCATATACGAAATGCTTGTCGTGAGCCCTGCCGTTCGCGGCCTCATAGGGGCTGCTTGCGAGCTCTCAAAGATCAGGAAACAGGCGGTCAAAGAGGGAATGACGCCTCTTAATATCGCAGGCGCTCTCAAAGTTTGCTCGGGTGCGACATCCATCGAGGAGGTCTTCCGGGTTGTCGGCCCGGTCGATTTAGTGTAATGACCGGATTCCTCATAGCTTTTTTCTCCATTTATTCGCTCATGCACGCTTTCGTCTACTCGCGGGTCAGCATCATTTTGCCCGAGAGCGAGCCGGTCCGGGCAGCGGCGGTTGTGTTCATGGCTCTGATGGTTATCGCCCCTGTGGGGATACGATTGTTGGAGCGTGCAGGCAGCTGCCGGGCTGCGCGGGTATGCGCCCTTGCCGGATACGGTTGGCTTGGATTTATATTCTATTGTTTCTGGGGCTTTCTGCTGGTAACCATCGCCGGGACTCTGTGCCGGCTCGCAAATCTCGTTGCCGGTTTTTCCCCGCCGCTTTTGACCGGGCCTGTCACGGTGATTTGTGTTCTTGCCGCAGCGGCGGCCATAAACATTTATGGATATTTCGAGGCCGGGTCCCTTCGCGTGGAAAGGTTGGTCCTTAAATCTGCCAAACTTCCCCCGAGGGTCTCCAGGGTGCGGATAGCGCAGATTTCCGACGTGCATCTGGGGCTGCTGGCTGGAGAAAGACGCACGGAAAGGATCCTGCGCGCCATTGAAGCCGAAAGGCCCGATATTCTCGTAAGCACGGGCGATCTTATCGACGGGAACATCGAGAAAAGTGAGACCGTTGCGGCTCTTTTTTCGAAAATACGCCCGGGGCTTGGCAAATACGCGGTAACGGGCAATCATGAGGTGTACGCCGGGCTGGCGGAGTCCATCGAGGCCCAAAAAGCTTTTGGATTCACGGTGCTTAGAGGTGAAGCGAAAAAGGTTGGAAACGTTTTGAATATTGTAGGCGTCGACGATCCGGCAGCGGGTCCCGACGAAGATGAGAAGACAATTCTCGGGAAGGTCCAAAACGGACTTTTCACTCTTCTTCTTAAACACCGGCCGCATCCCTCCGACGCGAGCCTCGGTCTTTTTGACCTCCAGCTCTCCGGACATACTCACTACGGCCAGTTATTTCCGTTCCGGTATATAACCGGCCTGTTCTACCCCCTTCAAAACGGCCCCTATCATCTTTCAAACGGATCGGTACTCTACACCAGCCGCGGGTCGGGCTCATGGGGGCCCCCCGTTCGCGTCCTTGCCCGCCCCGAGGTCACGATCATTGATGTGGCGCGGGAAAATGGGCCGCCTGTCAAGCCGATCTGATAAGGGGCGCCTTAAACATAACCTCGTTTTCGCGTCCCGTTGATGGAACCGCACGCGGGCTTTTAAACGCTGCTCTGCAGGAGCATTGGCAGGCAGATGAGCGCAAGATGCTTGTACACGAGGTACTAAGTAAAAAATCGCAACACAGCAGAGCAGAAATGAAATAGTTATGCACAGGAAGAAAAAAGCGAAACCCGACGATCCAAGACAATTCGCTCGGTTCGTGGAATTTGCCGAAAAAATCAAAGGATACCATGCCGACGAACGATTCGAAGAAGCATTTGGCAAAATAATCCAAGATTAGGAGAAGCCAGTCCATTCATGATCCATTGCTGTTTGCCTTTCATGATAACCTGCTGAGTGCTTCAGACAGATGAGTAGCATAAGTGATTGGTGCAGCTATCACAAGATAAATGGGTGATCCGTCAGGATTGTATTCTCCATCAACCAGAAGGAAGGAGATCGCTGCGGTTTTATATTTACGCGTAATGCCGTCTTTCAGTTCGTAGGTGTTCCACTCCTCAGTTGTTATGATAATCGTTACCTAGCTACCTCCTTGTTCTAGCCCAAAATTCACAATGTCTTATTTTTATCAGGCATTCACGACCTCCAAGCCAAAGTGACCCCGTTTATTTTCTCCCTTGCGGGCATATAGTACATGCCGTTATGAAATAATAGCGGTACCGCGCAGACATTATGCTATACATCGGACAAACTAAACCATCTAAGTACCCTGCGTTCAGGAAGAAAATCTCTCTAGGCGAAATCCATGACGCCCCAAAATCGGGATGACTCCTTAGCCGATCTTGCCCCTGCATTCAGCAGCCGAAAAAAGATAAATAATATCGGTGGAACACCCCGCCATAATTGCATGCCGGCGGCGAAATCTTCTTGATCGGCGCCGGGATTCCCTATTCCACCATGGTACATGGGGTAAACCCAACATGAAGCGCCCATGGCCTTCAAGTATCAGCACCCCTTTGCTGGCCGGTTCATCTATTCCTTATTGTTCGATAGTGAATTAGTATGATTTCTGATATTCGCTATAAGGCATCGACCTTCCTTACGTGCACCCGCACGGCCTTGCCTTCATACCTGGGGAGTGTGCCTTCTTCCATGCAGGTGACACCGACGCGGATGCCGAGCCGGTCATGGATGGCATGCTGAACTCCTTTCGCCAGTTCCGCTGCGCTCGCTGTGCTCGTGCTCGCCCGCTCTATCTCGACGCTGAGCTGGTCGAGCACGCTGTCTTTATTGTCTATATAGATTTGCCATGCTTCCTTTACAGTCCCGGCCGTGCCGGCTATGATGTCCTCGATCTGCGTAGGATACACGATAACCCCCCTCACCTTCAGCATGTCGTCGGTCCGGCCGATGATGCGCCCGATCAGCGGGAGCCCCTTGCGTCCGCACGGGCAGTCGTAGGGGTGTTCGGAGAACCGGACGAGGTCGCGGGTGCGCCACCGCACCACTGGGCTGGCTTCACGGTCAAGCGTCGTTACGATCAACTCCCCGATCTCGCCGGGCTTAACCGGAACGAGTGTTTCGGGGTCCACGATCTCGGTCATGACCGTATCATCATTGATGAGGTGCATCTCGTCGCGGTCGTGCGAGTAGGGGCAGGAGATCCCGAGAACGGGCCCTCCCGCTTCGGTCGTCCCGTAGATATTGTGGGCCATGAAGCCGTCGGGCATGGTGTCTTCCAAACGGTCCCGGAAGGGCTTGGAAATGGACTGGCCGCCAAATAGTCCAACCCGCAGCTTCCAGTCCCGTTTCGGGTCGATCCCCATCTTTTCCGCAGTATTGGCCAGGGTCATCAACCACAGGGGCGACATGGAACAGGCGGTATATTCATGATCGCGCAGCCACTCGGCCGCCAGTTCGCCGCGTCCCGGTCCGAGCGGGAAATTGACCGTCCCGTAAGCGTTGAGCCCCATGTCCATGGCAATCCCTCCAATCCACAGGCCATAGCCGTAGCCCTGGTAGAACTTCTCTCCGGGCCGCACGCCGGTGGCTCTAAGGATCCGGCAGATCTGGTAGGGAATGAGGTGACCGAGGTCGCGTTCGCTCAGCCCGAACATCACCGGAAGCCCCGTGGTCCCCGATGTGGCGGTGAACCTTCGAACCTGGTCCAGGCCGACGGTAAGCATAGGGAAAGGGTAAAGATGTCGAAGACTTGATTTCTCCAGTATGGGAGCAGCGGCAAGTGATTCATGGTCTTTTAGCTCCCACGGGTGCATCCCCACCGTGCGGAAGTGCGCCACCCAGGCCGGGCTTTGCGACAATCGCTTTCCCAAAGTCTCGATCTTCCGCCTCTGGATGGCCAAAATATCGCTGCGATCGAGGCATTCGATTTCGGGATGCTGAAAAGCAGGGCTGTTCATTCCTGTTCTCCTTTCGATTAAGTTTTGGTCTCACAAAAAATTATCCGTCCATTCGGACTAATAAAACACGGAGTTTTCCAGCGTGGCGTGACAGAAAACCGCCACGCTACTTTTTCAGCAAGGAATTGAAATCCGAAGCCAAAAGGCCTTCGACAAAGATATTTGAAGCGATTGCCGCTAGCTGGTGCGGATCGACGCCCTTGTCGGCTTCATACCAGGTGTAGGTCCAGTTTATCATCCCAAAAAAGAGCATGGCGACCGGACGCTGCACTCTATCCATAAAGTATAGCTCCGGTTTGATTCTCCCGATAAGGTTCTCTGTGAATTTGACCACCTGCCGCTCCAGGGCGACAATCTGCCGGCGTTCTTCTTCGGGAAGATTCTCGATCTCTTTCATCAGGACAGCATGCCGGCTCTTGGACCTACTGTAGGTGCGCATCAGTAGGAGCGAGAGCGTATGGAACTGTTCAACGGGGTCTTGAGATGAATGAAGGGCCGAAGCCATCTGATCGAACAGCATTTTGATGTGTTCCGAAAGCATCGTGTACAGGATTTCCCGCTTGGATTTGAAATAGTGGTAGATGCCTGATTTCGATAATCCGCTTGCCTCCGATATTTCCACAATGGAAGTATTTGAAAAGCCCTTAGCCGCGAACAGATCGGCTGCGTTGTCCATAATGGAAAGTTTGATCGATTCATAATCCTTTGACTGAATTCGAGCCATTTAGCCTCTCCCTGTTGTAAAGAACATACGGTCGTAGAGCGCCAGGACGCTGAAGTGTTAACCGTGCGACCGGTTTTTGTCAAAAATAAACGGGTATGTTCTGATGCGGCGCAGACTGTCGGCTCCGAAAAGTTTTCCCCTGCACTGGCTGAAGTCATGTACCCCCGGATAGAAATTCCCTGGCGAGTTCGTAGGGATCCTTTTCCCTTGCAAGAACCGGTTCCAGACGACTGTCCGGAAGCATTCCGTTCCCTGATTGAATATCGCGCTCCAGCATCTCGCGGACTATCTCCACGACCCGGTGCCTGAGGCGGTGGCGAAACCTTTGCCGAGACAGTTCCGGACTCTCGGCGAGAGTCCGGAATCTTTGCCCGATCTGGTCCACCAGTTCGTCCACGCCCTCTCCGACAAGGGATTGCGTCTTCACAACGGGAGGGCGCCACAACCGGTCGCCTTCCAGACGGAGACCCAGCCCAACCATCGCTTCGAGTTGCCGGCGAAAGCGGTCCGCATCCGGGTGATCGCTTTTGTTCACCACGTAGATGTCGCTTATTTCGTTTATCCCCGCCTTGGCCGCCTGGACGTCGTCACCTGCCATCGGCGTCTGCACCAGGACCACCACGGCCGCGTAGTGCATTATCTCGGTTTCGCTCTGTCCCGTTCCAACCGTCTCCACGATAATAAAGTCCCAGGGCATCGCACTCAGGACGGTAAGAACGTCCCCGGCCTTTTTGGCCAGCCCGCCGAGCCTGCCCCGTGAGGCCATGCTGCGGATGAAGACTTCCGGGTCCGTAGCGTGACCGATCATCCGAAGCCGGTCCCCCAGGATTGCTCCGCCCGTGAACGGGCTCGACGGATCGACTGCAAGGACGGCCACCCGGTTTCCCCTGCGCCGCAAAACGCCGATGACCTTGGCGACGAGCGAGCTTTTTCCCGCCCCTGGCGGACCTGTGATTCCGATGATTTTTTCGGAGCCCCCGGCCATATAGAGTGCCCGGAGCAACTCCACCAAGCCCGGCTCGCCCCGCTCGATGCGGCTGATCAACCGCGCGCAGGTGCGCACGCATCCCGAAGTCAGGGCATCGAGGATCAATTGGTCCTTTGCGCTCAGTTGGACCATTTCCCGCCTCGCGTGCCGTTTAGGAATGTCTCCACTATCTTTTTCCCGGAACTGCCCGGAGGGAATACTTCCGCTATCCCTTTGTCTTTGAGTTCCACTACCTTGTGCTTCGGTATGTTGCCTCCGCAGAAGACCTTTACGTGCTTGAGGTCGTTTTTCTCCAGAAGCTCAACCAGTTCGACAACCTGGTTGTAGTTCGACGCGTGCGAACTGATGCCGATCGCCTCGACGTCTTCATGCATCGCGGCCTGAACAATCATCTCCGGCGTCTGGTTGACCCCGAGATAGACCACCTCGATTCCCGCGTCCCTCAGAAGCCTTGCGACCACCTCGGCCCCCATTGTATGCCCGTCAAGCCCGATCATCGAAATAATGACCTTGATTCGTTCCGAAACCTGCATGACCATACCTCCTCGGTTGCTAAGCGGCGGCGTGCGCGCTTGCCTCGCCGTCCAAAGCAAAAGGGCACTCGATGATGTGAAACGGATCGTAGCTCAGGCCGCGCGCCATCCGGATGGTTCCCATAACCTCGCCCGCCGTGGCATAAGACTTGACGGCATCAATAATGGAAGGCATCAGGTTGAACCGGTCCCCTTTCCTGGCATCCCTATAGAGCTGAACTATTTTCTCGGTCAGATGAGGCAAGTTTCTTGTTTTTTTCCATTCCTGCATCCGGTGCGCGATTTTTTCCGAATCCTCGCCCCGGACTTCCTGGATCGGGATCTCGAAATCCTCCCCGGGCGGAAGGACCAGGTGGTTCACTCCGACCACGAGGCGTTCGCCGTTTTCGATCTCCTGGAATTTTTTTATCGCTTCGTCTGTAAGCATCTTTTGAATATAGCCGGCTTCCAGGGCTTTGATCATTCCGCCAAACTCCTGGATTTTGCCGTAAATCTTATAAGCTTCCTCTTCGATTCGGTTCGTCAGGGTCTCCACAAAATAGGAGCCCGCCAGGGGATCGACCACGTCCGCCGCCCCTGTCTCGCAGGCCACGATGTGCTGGGTATTGAGGGACATCCTCGCTGCCAGGGCGGAGGGCTCGGCATGCGCGTTGTCCAAAGTGGCGTTGTCAAGCGCCGAGCACCCGCCGATAACGCCTGCAAGCGTCTGGATTGCGCACCGGACGATGTTGTTCAGCGGCTGCTGGTAAGTCATCGTGCGTCCCGAGGTGTGGACACTCAGCAGCAGGTGGCAGGATTTGTCATCCTTCGCGCCGAATTCTTCCTTTGCCAGGCGCGCCCACATTCGGCGCAGCGCCCGCATCTTGGCGACTTCCTCGAAAAAGCGGCTCCCAATGCTGAACAGCTCGTAGGGGAGCTTTGCCGCCGTGTCGAATTCCAAGCCCCGCTCATTTACAAGCAGCCCGATGATCTCCTTGAGCATCGACAATTCGACCGCGATCGCCTGCGCATTGTTCCCGCCGGATTCCTGAAAATGCTGGCTGATGATGCAGGCGCGCATCCGAATGTTGTTTCGTAGCACGTACTCCGCAGCATCGAGAAAGAGCTTCAAATTGAGGTCGAAAGGCTGGACATCGGTCTGGCCGAAGTAGTTCTCGAAGGGAGATTCCATCACGCTTCCGTGAATGAGGCCGATCTCGTCGCCCCGCTTTTCGGCAAGGGCGACCACGTAGGCAAGCCGCAGGGTGGTCGGGGCGCAGGAGCCAAGCAGGGTAATCGAGTGCCCGGTCAACGGAATGTCGTCCATCATCTCCTCGAATTCAAGAAATGAGCATCCTGGCCAGCCAAGGACTCCGGCTTCCTTGCGACCGAGGGGATGGTCAGGGTCGATGCAATCGGAAAACACCCGGTCGCTGATCACGCACAAGCCGCCGCGCTGACCCATTCGATAATACCTTTTTAACACTTTGTTGGTATCCTCGGAGCTGCCCAGTCCGGCAGTCATCCTCCGTGTCCACATGCGACTGCGGTATCCCTCGGGATAGTAGCCCCGGGTAAAGGGGTAGACCCCGGGATCTCCCAGGTCGCGACCGTAATCGACTCCTGCGATGTCTTCCGGTGTGTAGACGGATTTGATTTCGTATCCGTAATCCGTTTCTCTTTTCATCAGCAACCCTCCACATCCGCGACTGAAGGCGGCCGTGCCGAATTGAGGAAAGCGGCGGCGGCCCGAATTAATTATCCGACCAATCGGATAATTAATTCCCATCTTATCCACCTGTTCAGCTTTGTCAACCAAAAAAGTTGCGCCCAGCTTGCCAATTCAGAAACCCTAAAAAGGGATCGTTGCACAACCCACTAAGATTTCAATATGTTGGGATGCATTGCACGACAACGGTTGCAAACTATCTGATCGACTGCACGATCGCTACACGATTCAGATCGCGGTGGGCTGGAATGATGCCCGCCTGAATCGGTTCCACATCCATGGCCAGGGCTATGGCGTTTATTATGATGGAGGATCGAAAGGTTAACCCGGATGACTTCTCTCGCCGCTCAGTCGATTCCCGCCTGCCGCAATACGCGAAGGGCGACCGCGATTGGCTGTTTTCGCTTTGAGGGGATGTGAAATTTAGAATTCAATTGATCACCCAGTGCGACATTGGTGAAGCGAACCATTAACCGGCCTGCCTGGAATGGGAAACCGAAGGGCTCGAAGCCATCGGTATGGCTTTGGTTGAAGCTGAAGCGTTGCTGGCCACTCTGTAAAAACAGGCGGCTGGGCAACAAATTGCGGCTTACCTGGCAGGTCGGAAGAAGCACGGTAGGTTGGGGTGAGCCGAAAGCGAACCCCAACACTGACCCCACCCAAGGCCCATTGGGCTGTCACCCAGGGCATCCGGAAAACACCCTATAGGGGTCGCAGGTTCTGCTCCCCCTGCGGGGGGGGTTACCAGGCGTTCGTCGGCGATAATCGCGGTGGTCTCAGTCTTCCGATCTAGAACAAATTCTGAACAAATCTACCGTGGTCACCCGGAGTTGAAATTCCCGGCAGGTTTAACGGACCGGCAGACCGGAAGGCGGCTGTGGACGTTGCGGCTTTCCTCTCAGGACAGTTTGCGCCGTTTTCTCAAGCGGTCCATTTCTCGGGTCTCTTCTTTCCTCTTTAACGTTTCCCTCTTGTCATATTCCTTTTTGCCCCTGGCAAGGGCGATCTCCACTTTCGCCTTCCCTTCCTTGAAATAAAGCTTGAGTGGGACCAGTGAAAAACCGCGTTCCTGAGTTTTGCCCAGCAGTTTTTTGATTTCCGCCCTGTGGAGAAGAAGCTTTCTTACCCGTTCGGGGTCGTGATTATCGAATGAAGCGTGGGAATAGGGACTGATGTGGAGGCCGAAGAGAAACACTTCGTTCCGCTTGACCCTGGCGTAGCTGTCCTTGAGGTTGGCCCGCCCTTCGCGCAGCGATTTCACTTCCGTGCCGAGCAAAACTAAACCGGCTTCGAACTTTTCACCAATTTCAAAGTCGTGATAGGCCTTTTTGTTTTGCGCGATCAATTTAATTCTTTCTGTCTGGTTGACGGCTTTAGACATATTCGGGAGGACTTCCTCGCAATTCTATTTTATCGCATCAGCGGCCCCGGTTCAGGAACCGGATTTGTTCGGGACCGCAAGCGTTGAATTTCCTGTCCAGTTCGGATCGAATACGTGAAATTCTTCCGGAAATTTCCTCATCACCATCTTACTTACGGCTTGTTCTATTTCCGATGCGGTCCTCATGTGAATCACCTGGTTTGCGAACCGGCAGCATTCCTTCATGGAGGAACGCCGGATGAGGTTCTTGACGCGGGGAAGCGCCACCGGGTTCATGCTGAAGGAATCGATTTTGAGGCCCAGCAAAATCGGCACGTACAAGGGCTCTCCTGCCATCTCTCCGCACAACGCTACCGGGATGCCCGCTTCATGGCCCGCATCCACAGCCTGTTTGATGAACCTTAGAACGCCCGGGTGTAGGGCCTCGTAAAGATAGGCGACATGCTCGTTCGATCTGTCTATCCCAATGGCGTACTGTATGAGGTCGTTTGTGCCGATGCTGAAAAAATCCACCTCCTGGGCCAGCAGATCGGCCATTGCCACTGCCGAAGGGACCTCTATCATCGCTCCGAAGGGCATATCCTCGTCGAAAGGGATGCGTTTTGCGGACAGCTCCGCCTGGACCTCTTTGAAGATCCGCCTGGCCTGATAAATTTCCTCCATGCCCGAAATGAGAGGCAACATGAGGCGGATATTGCGGGCGACCGCACTCGCCCGCAGAATTGCCCTGAGCTGGGTCTTGAATATTTCCTTGTAATGCAGGCAAAGCCGGATGGAGCGCAGTCCAAGGGCAGGATTGGCTTCCTCGAGCGTGGGACACCAGGAGGTGAGCTTTTCGGCGCCCAGGTCGAGCGTTCGGATAGTGACCTGCGAAGGCGCCATGAGTTCCGCCAAATCGTGGTAATCTCTGTAGAGAGATTCTTCATCGGGCAGTTCCACCCGATTCATGAAAAAAAATTCCGTCCTGTAAAGCCCGATGGCTTCTGCTCCGTTGTCTTTGGCCGCTACGATCTCCTCGACAGCCTCAATATTTGCCTCGGCGCTTACCCTGTGGCCGTCGGAGGTTTGGGCGGGCAGATGAGCATGCCGGCTGATCTGTTTGAGGTAAGCCGAGATTTCATCCTGGCGGTTTGTATAAAAACGCAATTCGCTTTCGCCGGGGTTTATAATAATTATTCCAGTCCTGCCGTCGACGATGATGAAGTCATTATTGGAGATGAGCCGGGCGGCATTTTCCACACCCGTCACGGCCGGTATTCCCAGCGAACGGGCGACAATGGAGGTGTGGGAGACGCTTCCCCCGATTTCGGTCACTATGCCAAGCGTCCGCCCTGCCTGTAACTGGATGGCGTCTGCCGGCGAAAGATCGTGGGCGACTATCACGGCGCGTTCGTGGAGGTGCTCGAGGTTGGTGTGGTTCTGCCCGGCCAGGATGCGGATCACACGGTCTCCCGCCGCGTTTACGTCGGCGATCCTGCTTTTTGCATATTCATCGTTGCTGAGGCTGTTGAAAAGTTCTTTGGCTTTCCGCAGCGATTTTATGACCGCAAGCTGAGCGTTGGTGCGCTCTTCTTTTATATAGCGCAGAGATTCGTCGTATATCGACGGGTCCCTAAGGATCATCTGCTGCACTTCGAGAAGCCTGGCATGTTCTCTAAATTCGGTCTTGATGCTTTTCTTGATGGCCTCCAGGTCCGCTTCGGCCTCGGCCACGGCTTTTTCGAACCGCTTGCATTCTTCGGCGACGGCCTGCTCGCCGAAAAGCCGGTAGCGAGGCACGGGAATACGTCCGCGCTCCAGCAGAAACGCCTTCCCAATGGCGATTCCCGGCGCCGCCCCTATCCCCCTGATGGTCAATGAGGAATGGTCGTTCATCAGTCAGCCGGACCTTCCTAGCATAGATTAAGTCTGAATGCTCTTTTATTAGTCTATTTTTTCGGCGGAGAAAAGAGTCTTTACGATTCTCCGAACTTAGTTTGAAAAAGAGCGGCAAGGGCATTGAGAGCTTGTGCGGCATCCGGACCTCTTGCGGTCACAAAGACTTTGCTTCCGTAAGGGCATAAAAGGGACATCACATCCAGGATGCTTTTAGCGTTTACAGCGGCCTCGGACTTGGCGATAAAAATTTCGGATTCAAACCGGCAGGCGACTTTAACGATTTGAGCCGCGACTCGAGCATGGATTCCCAGTCTGTTGGCGACTATGAACTCCTGGGTCAATTCAGGAGATTCTTCGTCACTCTGTATCAAAGCGGTTTCCCTCCTATTGGCAAAAGTTCGCGGGTCTATTAGCATATATGCTCCAGACAAGTCAACCTCCACGGTGCTCCTGATAATAGATATCGGTCGTGGGAAAATTTACATTGAGACAATTTAACAAACAAAGTCTGAAAAGAAACGGCGGGCAGCCAAATTTTTTGCGATCCGGGGCTGCGCCGGCTGCCTGAGACCCTTTCCTCACCTGCGGTTTTCTGCGGCCTCCAGGAACTCGATCACCTTTCGGGCAACGGATTGTGAATAGAGCATCGCAGTATGGCTCAAGGGACTGGTTTGGCAATAGGCCCATCCTTCGTAGGGGACCATGTGGGCTTCGTAGGGAAGCACCATGTTGTCGGCGGGCGAAATAAGGGCGAGACCGGGGCACGGAAGCCGGGCTGATCCGGACTCGATCCTGGTAAAAAGGGGGCCTCGGTAGATAAGGCTCGAAGCGAGTTCGCCCAGTCCGAAAGCGGCGAGCTTCGATCCCCGGTTCGGGCTCCCGAGAGTTATGACTCCGGCCGGGACTAATCCGCCGCAAGCCCTTTCGGCATACACGCGCGACAGAAGTCCCCCCAGACTGTGGCCTATGAGGTAGAAAGGCCGGTCAGGGGCACTCAGCGAAACATCGGCTATGAACTTTTCGAATTTTTCGAAAGTGTTTTCGAAAGAGGTGAAAAAACTTCCATAATTTATGAAAAAAATGTTCTTGAAGCCGGCTTTGCGCAGACGTTTTGAAAACAGCAGCCAACCGCTTGCATTATGATAGAGGCCGTGGGTAAGGACAATAACGGGCCCGGGGGCGAGGACCTTTTCCGGCTTCCAAAGGCTTCCAAAAAAACCGAGAGGGTAGGATAAAATTATGAAAACGACGCTTATAAAGGAGGAAAGCAAGCCGGACAAAAGCGTTGCGCCCAGTCCTGCGCCTTCGGGTGAGCATCGGGCCCTCCATGCGTTTTCGTACCAGAAAAACGCATAGGTGACCAGCGCGGCCGATATAGAGAAGAGAAACAAAACGGCGATTAGCAGAAACAGAACACTCATGGCCGTTAAATCCCACACAGTCAGATACCACCGGCAAAACCGATGGACTGGTAAACCCTGAAACACTCAATGTGCCCAGACAGCGCTGCGGCGCTTCCTGCTATCGACCACCGGCAGGACGCTACGCACGACACCCCGGCACAACGCTGCACGTCACCCCGGCAGGTCTTAAGCCGGGGCCCAGTGTCTTTTGCCTTTGAACAATGACGAGATGACAGCCTGTCCTTTTTCAAGGAGAATCCAACCGCCTTGACGCCCGGAACTTTAATACATTTCCGGAACTGTCAAACTTTATGAACCCCACGGCAGAGCCGGCGGATTACCCGATTATCTATCCGCACTCGGGAGACCTAAGTGCCGTCTTGCCTTTTGTTCAATTTCCCGGTCACCGAGGGAAAGAGTTCAATGTTCGTGTGGGGTAGAAACAGGGCTGCGATGAACTCGTTCATGAAGTCGGGATGTACGCTCAACTCCAGGTAAGTCATGCGATTTGCGATCTCTTCCATCCTGTGAAATGCGCGGGAGGACAGAAGGGCCATCCTGGCGCCGGCAAGAGAGCTGTTTCCGATAAAACGGATTCGTTCCTTGGGTATATCGGGCAGAAGCCCGATGAAAATCGCCTTTTCGATGTCGAGGTGCGCGCCGAACCCCCCTGCCACGTAGAGCTTCTCGAGGTCCATGAAGTCCATCTCGAGGGTCTTCAACAAAACCCGCATGGCGGCGAGCACTGCGCCTTTGGTTTTGATCAGATTGCTGATGTCGTCCTCCGTTATTACGATCGGCTCTCCCGAGGCAGTCTGATCGGAGGGCGCCACGATAAGTTCGGGGACGTCATCGACCACGCGCACCATTGGGTGGTCGAAGTGGATGAACTTTCCACTCTGGTCTATGATGCCGGAGGAAAGAAGTTCGGCAATTCCGTCAATTATCGCCGAGCCGCAAACCCCTATAGGTTTCTGGTTGCCTATGGTTTCGTAGCGGACACGCTCGCCTTCTATGACAATCTTTTCAATGGCCCCGAGGATCGCTTTCGTGCCGCACTTTATCCCTCCGCCCTCGAAGGCCGGGCCCGCTGAAGCCGAACAGCACACAAGCCATTCGTTGTTCCCGATAACGATCTCTCCGTTGGTTCCAACGTCAATGAGACCGCTGATTTCATTTTGATCGTGCATCCCGGAGGCGTAGACGCCCGCCGTAATATCGCCGCCCACGTAGCTGCTGACGCAGGGCACGCAATGCAGAAATGCCTTGGGGTTGGCTTTTAGTCCGACTTCATCGGCCTGGAACTGCGGAAACCGGGCGACAGCCGGGATATAAGGGGCGATGCGGATGTTGCACGGCTCGATACCGAGGAGCAAATGGCTCATGACCGTATTGCCGGCTGCCACGATGGCAGTGATGTCTCTATGCCTGATCTTGTTTTTTTTGACAAGCGAGTCAATGAGCGAGTTGATCGTGAATGTCACGGCCTCTGTCAGGGGCGCCAGGCCGGTCTGGCCGCACGCCGCGATCATGCGGGATACAACGTCTTCTCCATAGCGCGCCTGGGAGTTGTGACTGGCCTGGGCGCCGAGGATCGTCCCTGTGTGCAGATCGATCAACTGCGCGACTATCGTGGTGGTTCCTACGTCTATTGCAACCCCCATATTGACAGGGGTAGTATCGCCGCCTTCGATTTCGCGTATCGTGGGACAGTCGGCGTCACGAAGATGGACCGTCGCAGTTATTTTCCAGTCATTGGCGCGAAGAAGGCCGGCCAGGCCCCACAGGCAGGAAAAATGCGCGTTGATATCAGGGAATTCTGGTATTTTCTTCCTTAGCGCCCGATAAACACGCTCCAAATCCGACAAACAGTCGTCCAGCGACGGCGGGGGTAGCTCGAGGTAATATTTCTCGCAAAGGGGCCTTATAACGGGGGTCGGCTCGTATTCCGGGCTGATAAGGGGCGCCGGTTCAGCCGTTGCCACAACATAATCGGAGATTTGAATCTGAACGTCGGTTCTCGATTCAGGCGGAATCCAGACCTCGACGTCTTCTTCGAGCACCTCGGACTGGCAGGCAAGCGTAAAACCCTGTTCGATTTCTTTGCGGCTAAGCTTCCCTATGACTTTGTCGGTAAGGTTCAGCTTGCCTTTTTTAACCATGACCCGGCATCTGCCGCAGACGCCCTGGCCTCCGCAAAGGTTGTTTACGTCTATGGCCGCCCTCGCCGCGACGTCGAGCAGCTTTTCGCCGGGTTGCGCTTCAACCTCGATAGACTCCGGCTGGAAAGTTACTTTTACTCTGCCCATCAGGTCCTCGCATGAAAAATTAGATCTGTTTCGCACACCGCCGCCGCGAGCGGCGAATGCAGCGTCGGCAGCCCGTACGGCGCTGAAATATAGCTGTTTTAAGCTAAATCTACAAGGCTTGCCGGTCATCTGGTTACACTTTTGTTCGGAAACGTGATATGAAGAAAATCTTCACAAATGACCTCTGGAATGTTTGTGCGGGGACTCTTCGAGCTTCCCGAATTTGACCTTTTCTACTGAGTCGATGGAGCAAGGAGTTGAAGATGCCCGAGTTCAGTTACCAGGACCCCTTTCCGGTCGGGGAAGACGATGCCAGGTACACGCTTCTAACAGGAGATTATGTCTCGGTTGCCCTTTTTGAGGGAAATGAAATCCTGAAAATTGATCCGGCGGGGCTTGAATACCTCGCGAATCGGGCAATGCGCGAGGTTTCCTTCCTGCTTCGCCCCAAACAGCTCCAACAGTGGACCGCAATCCTCGATGACCCGGAATCCTCTCCCAATGATCGGGGAGTCGCCATGGCGCTGCTTCGCAATGCCGAAACAGCCGCCGAGTTCGTCCTGCCGCTTTGCCAGGACACGGGGACCGCTACGATTGTCGCAAAAAAGGGCCAGCGGGTCTGGACGGGCGCAAATGACGAAGAATATCTCTCCAGGGGTGTCTACAGGACCTACACGGAGGAGAACCTGCGCTACTCTCAGACAGTGCCGCTCACTATGTACGAGGAAAAAAACTCGGGATGCAACCTTCCGGCCCAGATAGACATTTATGCGACCAAGGGTGAGCAATACAAATTCCTGTTCGTAGCCAAAGGCGGGGGGTCGGCCAACAAAAGCATGCTCTACCAGGAAACCAAGGCGCTTTTAAACCCTGCGAGCCTCGAAAAATTCCTGGTGGAAAAAATGAAGACCCTCGGCACGGCGGCATGCCCGCCTTACCATGTGGCCTTTGTTGTGGGCGGAACATCCGCCGAATCGTGCCTCAAGACCGTAAAACTTGCCACCACCGGCTGGCTGGACCATCTGCCCACGACCGGAAACGAAGGCGGCAGGGCATTCCGGGACTTGGAGATGGAACAAAAGGTCTTGCAGGCCGCTTGCAGGTCCGGCTACGGCGCCCAGTTCGGTGGCAAGCATTTCGCCCTGGACGTAAGAATCATCCGGCTTCCGCGCCACGGCGCCTCCTGCCCCGTGGGGATGGGAGTCTCATGTTCGGCCGACCGGAACATCAAGGCAAAAATCAACAGGGACGGCATCTGGATGGAGCAACTCGAAGCTAACCCCGCAAAATACATCCCCGCAAAATATCGCGGCAGGCACGAACATGGGGTCGTCAAAATCGATCTCAACAGGCCGATGAAAAACATCTTGGCCGAGTTGTCCAAACATCCGATCAAAACTCAAGTGTCTTTGAGCGGAACTATAGTGGTCGCCAGGGACATTGCGCATGCCAAACTCAAGGAGAGGCTCGACAGGGGCGAAGAGTTGCCACGGTATATAAAAGACCACCCTGTCTATTACGCCGGCCCCGCAAAGACCCCTGCGGGCGCGCCTTCCGGCTCGTTCGGGCCGACCACCGCGGGCCGCATGGATTCCTACGTCGATCTCTTCCAGTCTCATGGCGGCTCGCTGGTCATGATAGCCAAGGGCAACCGTTCAAAGCAGGTGACCGATGCGTGCAGGAAACACGGCGGCTTCTACCTTGGCTCGATCGGCGGGGCTGCCGCCATTTTGGCCAGGGAAAACATCAGGAAAGTCGAAGTGCTCGAATACCCCGAACTGGGCATGGAAGCGATCTGGAAGATCGAGGTCGAGGATTTCCCCGCTTTCATCCTCGTAGATGACAAGGGAAACGATTTTTTTACTCCGTTGGGATGATGAAAACATTCACCGCAGCCCCGCACGTCCCTCCGGGCCGCAAAGCGCCGGGAGTCCCGCAGGTCGGGCTAAGCGGGCGGGTGGGCTGAAGCCTCGTAGGTTGGGCTAAGCGCAGCGCAGCCCAACAAGAACTCCTGAAAGCAGAGTCGCAGAGAGCGCTGAGCAATAACCTCCGAGCAGGTCCTGTCCCGGTGCTCTCCGCGCCTCTACCGGTGGATTCGTCGATTTTCAACTTGTCCTGTCGACAACCTTCCTTATCAGGGCGGCCAGCTCCTTCAAAATGACCGGCTTCATGATAAACCCCTTAATCCCCAGGCTCTTTGCCTTTTCAGCATCCATCCTTTCGCTGAAGCCGGTCATTAGTATTACCGGGACCTCGGGGTGAAGTTTTAAAAGCTCACCGGCAAGATCCTCGCCGGTAAGATGGGGCATGGTCATGTCGGTTACCACCAGGTCGAAAGATTTTCCTTCCGGCTGATTTCTGTAGGTCTGCAGCGCTTCTATCCCGCTTGTACAGGAAACCACATCGTATCCGAGTCTTGAGAGCATCGTCCGCACCATCTCGGCGAGCGAGGGCTCGTCATCGACTACGAGGACCCGCTCCTTCCCCCAAGGCAGGGAGACGGCAGTTTCTTTCCTTTTACCTCCGTTAGTGGTTTCCATGGCAGGGATAAGCACGGTAAACGTACTCCCCTCTCCAACCGTGCTCACAACATTGATGGCGCCTCCATGACTTTTTACAATTCCGTGCACCACCGACAGGCCAAGCCCTGTTCCTTCACCCAACTCTTTCGTAGTGAAAAAAGGATCGAAGATCAGATCGATTACTCTTGGATCGATACCATGCCCGTTGTCTTTGACCGTCAGTTCCACATAACGGCCCGGCTGCAAACTTTCCGAGCCCTGCATGGCTTCCTCTCCAAGCTCGATATCGCGCAGTCTTATCTCCAGCACTCCGCCCTTATCACGCATTGAATGGGCGGCGTTGGTGCACAGGTTCATCAGGACCTGATGCATTTGAGTGGGATCGGCGAACACCGCCGATTTGCTCAGTACTTCGGTTTTGATCTCGATAGTCGAGGGCAAAGACGGCCGCAGCATTTTCATGGCCTCTTTTACGATTATATGGAGTTGCAACGACAACTTTTGGTGTTCAGACCTTCGGCTGAACGCGAGGATTTGTTTCACCAGTTCCTTGGCCCTCGCGCTCGCGTTGAGTATTTCCCGCAGGTTTTTTTTCAAACCGCTCCCTGCCTCCGCCTCCATTTCGGAAAGCTCGGCGTAGCCAATGATTATGCTCAAAATATTATTGAAATCGTGGGCTACTCCGCCCGCAAGAGTGCCCAGCGCTTCCAGCTTCTGCGCCTGTCGCAGCAGGGTTTCCACCACTGCTTGCTCCTCCTCCAGCCGCTTGCGCTCCGAGATGTCCTCAATAGTTCCCTCGTAATAGAGTAAGTTTCCGCGTTCATCCTTGACCGCTCTGGCGTTAATGGAAATCCACAGCAAACGGCCGTCGGTCCGCCGGATTTGCGTCTCAATATTTTTGGCAATCCCGTAAGCCTCGAGGAAAGCCCTCAGTCTGGCACGGTCTTCCGAACTTATATGAAGTTGACTCCCAACATCAACGATAGACGACACCATATCATCCGGGCTTCGAAATCCGCACATGTGGGCAAGGGCCGGATTAACGCTGATACACTTGCCTTCAGGGGTAATCTGGAAAATTCCCTCCACGGCATTTTCGAAGATGTTTCGATATTTCACCTCACTTTCCCGTAATGCGTTCAAAGCTCTTTTGCGTACAGTAATATCCCGGAAGGTGACCACCGCTCCGGATACCTTGCCGTCTTCAACAATCGGCGTTGCCGAGTAAGCGGCCGGAAAACTGGCGCCGTCCTTTCTCCAAAGTGTCTCGTCTCCGAGTCGAACAGAGACGCCGTCTTTAAGTGTTGCATAAGTTGGGCATTCTTTTTCCGGGTAAAGACTGCCGTCCGGTTTGTGATGATGGATAAGCTCATGCAAAGAAGACCCTATCAACTCGTTTGAATCAAACCCGAGTATCGCCAGCGCCGCCGGGTTGGCAAAAGTAGTTATTCCTTCCTTGTCCAAACCGACAATGCCTTCCCCTGCCGTATTGAGGATGCGTTCATTTTGCCGATGGAGTTGCTCCAACTCCTTTTCCTTCTGTTTGCGCTCGGTAATGTCCTCATGAGTTCCAATCATCTGCAATGCACGCCCATCGGCATCTCGTCGGACTGCTTTGCCTCGTCCGAGAATCCAGCGCCAGGAGCCATCGCTGGAACGCATGCGGAACTCAACGCTGAAAGACGGCAACTGGTTTTTGATACAGGCCTTGTTTACATCCAGAACATGGCGCCGGTCCTCCGGATGAATCAGATCTATCCAGACGCCGGCTTTACCGGGAAAATCTCCAGGTTCGTACCCCAGCATGTGGAAATAGGCCGGGCTGTAATAGACGTCATCGGTAAGCAAATCCCAATCCCAAATGCCGTCACTGGTAGCCTCCATCGCCAGTCTATAGCGCTCCTCACTCCCGCGAAGCAACTCCTCGGCATGTTTCCTTCGGGCCTCTCCCTCGATTTTGTCGAGCGCAAAGGAGATGTCCCTTGCCACCTCATCGAGGAGCATGATTTCTTTTTCGCGAAAAAAACCCGGCTCTTGAACGCAAATGTTCAAAGCCCCGAACACCCCTCCCTGAAACCACAGGGGGAAAGAGGCGCAGGACTGAAAACCAAACCTTTCGGGCGATTGTTCTCGAGGGTAGGGACAAGGGCTCTTGCCGCACTCGTTACAGATAAATGGCTTGCCTTCCTTTACGGTCTTGCACAGGTTGGCCCCTGCCTCGGGTGAGCTGTCGGCGCAAAATTTCTCATCGCTAAGCTTTTCCCCGTGGTTTCCAAAGCTTGCCACCGGGTGGATGTGCGACTTTTGAGCATCCAGGCAGCCGATCCAGGCCAGATCCATGGTCCCGCGCTCGACCACCATGTGGCAGACGGTGTCAAACAATTCCTCTCTGGCTTCTGTGCGCACGACAGTCTGGTTCACCTGGCTCAGTACGTCGTAGAGCCTGTTCATCCGCCGCAGTTCTTCTTCAGTCCGGTGTTTATAGAGTGCGATCTCTATGGTGGATCTGAGTTCCCGGTCGTCAAAGGGCTTAAGCAGGTAGCCGTAGGGTTCTGCGCGTTTGGCCCGCTCCAGGGTTGAATCCTCCGAATAGGCCGTTAGAAAGATGACCGGCACTTGGAACTGTTTGCGAATTTCTTCCGCAGCGCTGATTCCGTCCATATCTCCATCGAGGCGGATATCCATAAGAACCAGGTCCGGGCGCTGCTCACGCGCGAGATTTAGCGCCTGCTCCCCGCTGGAGACGATTCCCGCCACCTTGTAGCCCATGGCCGCGAGCCTCTCCTCAATCTCCATGGTGACGATGGCTTCATCCTCGACAACAAGAATACGTGACTGATTCATGGTTCATCCTGCAAAATACTGCCTTCAGGCGTCGGGAAAACTACACGGAAATAAGCCCCTCCGTCCTGCGGCTGCTCCACCTCCAGGCGCCCTCCCAACTGGCCGGCCAGTCTGGAAACAAGCTGTATTCCCAACGTGGAAGCCCCCGTGGGGTCAAAACCTTTTGAAAGCCCCACGCCTTCGTCACGTACACCCAATGCAAGTGTCTGCTGCTCGATTATATGGAGCCGCAGCAAAATCCTGCCCGAATTCTTGCCGGTGAAGCCGTGCTCCAGAGCGTTTGAGACCAACTCGCTGACGATAAGTCCGCATGGGATGGCTTGTTTCATCGGAAGGCCGATCTGCGTCATCTCATATTCCAGTTTGACCCGTTTGGCCACTGGACCAAACGAGAGCAGCAGTTGCCCACACAGGTCTTTCACGTAAGTCGAGAAATTGATGCGAGCGAGGCTTCCCGAACGGTAGAGCGTTTCATGCAAAAGGGCCATGGCTTTCACCCGATTGCGGGTATCGTTCAGGATATCGACTGCCTCACGGTTGTCGGTGCGACCGGCCTGAAGTCCCAGCAGGCTAGAAACAATCTGGAGGTTGTTTTTTACCCGGTGATGGACTTCGTTCAGCAGGGCAGTCTTCTCGTTGAGTGAGTCGCGCAGGGCATCTTCGGCCCGCTTGCGCTCCGTGAGGTCGATAAAGGAGGCCAAAAGCGAATCTCCGACAATGATTTTCGAGATTTCAAGCACCTTCGCTCTTCCGTCTTTGCAGATCACATTAAATTCGGCTGGCCCGGTGAAGCCTCCCCTTTGTGCTGCCTGGTCCAAGGCCGCTTTCCACCCTTCCAGCACCCGCTCCCGGTAGCTTGAATCTGGATAGGCCAACCTCCACCAGGCCTCGATGGTCGGGATATCCTCGATCGTGTACCCTAAAACCTCAGTAAATCGATCGTTCACAAAACTGATTGCTCCGTCTCTGCCCGCCAGGCCCATCGGGACCGGCGCCAGTTTTACCAGCGACCTGAAGCGTTCCTCGCTCTCGCGCAGAGCTCTTTGGGCCTGGATGCGATCGCTGATGTCCTGAAAAGAACCTTTCACTTCCATTACCCGGCCATCCTTCATCACCGGGTGACCGATGGTTCGAATCCATTTACGGATGCCTTTGGCGCTCACCAGTTCGAGTTCGAGGTCATAGGGGACCCCGCATTCAATCGCCTCTTTCACTGCGGCCCTGATCTTTTCCCGGGATTCGTCCGCGTAATATTGGATTCCGACGTCCATGGAAGTAGGAAGAGCAGGGTCGACATCATGAATACGTGCTACTTCATCTGTCCAAAAACCTTGGCCGGTGAGTGCATCAAATTGCCACCCTCCGACTTTGGCGATCTTTCCGGTCTCTTCAAGGATGGTCTTGTGAAACTGGAGTTCCTCCTCCGCTCGCCTCCGCGCGGTGATGTCCACCAGGGTGGCAAGAATGATATTCTCGCCCTGAACATTCATGACTTGCGCGGATACCTGCGCCACAAATCGCTCACCGGACTTCTTTAAAAACTCCTGTTCCAATCCCCGCACGAAGCCTTTTTCGCGCAACTCCCCGATGAAACGGGAAAAATCTTCGGTAGTAGGCCAGATTCCCATATTTCTGGCGTAATTCCCGATTACCTCGTCGCGCTTGTACCCGCTCAGCCTCAGCCAGGTATCGTTCACATCAAAGAAAAGCCCGTCTTCAAGATGAGTCATTACAATGGCCGCCGGATTGTTGGCAAAAGCTGCAGCGAACTTTTCCTCGGACAGATTCAGCATTTCCTCCGCCCGTTTGCGTTGGGTTATATCGGAAATGGTCCCTACCATTCTGGATGGATTGCCGTTTTCGTCGAAAGCTACAACTTTCCCTCGTGAATGAACCCAGACGACTTTTCCCGACTTGTGCAGCATTCGGTATTCAACGTCATATTTTTTTATCTTCCCCTCGATGTAGTCGTGCAAAGCGTTCCATACCGTCTCGAAATCGTCCGGATGGACAAAGCCGCGCCATTCTTCAATGCGCCCTCTGAATGCTTCGGCCCGATGCCCGAGCATAAAGAAAAGCGCCTGATTGCGCTGTACTTCACCCGTCTTTATGTTCAACTCCCAAATCCAGTCATTGGTAGCCTCCATTGCCAGTCTATAACGATCGTCATATTCGCGCCGGGTCTGTTCCGCTCCTTGACGTCCGGCCATAGCTTTTAAGGAGAGGAGTTCTTCATTTTTGCGCCTGATCTCCATCGCGTAGCGCATGGATCTTTCAAGCAGCGCCGCATTGAGCTGGTCCTTCATAAGGTAATCGGCAGCGCCGGTCTTCATGGCCGAAAGACCAATCTCGTCATCTCCTGCGCCGCTAAGAAAAATTACAGGGGTCGGACAACCCGAGCGAATGACTTCCTCCAGCAACTCCATTGCGCTGCGAGTTCCCGGCCGATCGTCAAGCAGGCAGATGTCAAATTCTTTTTTTAGTAAGGTGTCCAGGACCTGATCGTAATCCGAGACCCGATCCAGTGTGCTTCCCGAAAAGCAGGGGGACGAAAGCAGATCGTAAACGAGCCGGTAGGCGTGCTCATCGCCTTCGACGAGAAGAATACGCCTAGGGTAAGGATGTAGCATGCCCATGGAAAATCTCCATGAGGGGATAAGTGTGCTCGGGAAGGCAGACCTCCTGCTCTCCCTTCTCAAAAGATCGTCAAAATCGTTTCCGACGATCAGTAATTTCGAAAAACTTTTGTTCCTAAGTGATAATTAATCTTGTAACACAAGCCGTGATGGGCACAAAACTGATAATAGGGAATAGCGAGCAGTAAATAGTTTCCATCCGGAAACCCGGGTCGCGAGGGCGGTGGGCACGATACCAACCCCACCCGAGACAACTCTTCATGCTCCCTCGGCCCACCCGGAAACCACCAAAAGTTCCATCCCCTTCGCGTCTTCGCTTCTTCGCGTGGGAAAACCTTTCAAAACAGTCGCAGAGTGCGCCGGGTGTGACCGGCTCTCCCCCCCTCACCGCATCCACTCTTCCACCACCGGATTGCTCAGGATGCCGATTTTTTCTATTTCGACTTCCACCACGTCTCCATGGCGCAGCCTTCCCACGCCGGCGGGCGTGCCCGTCGCGATTATGTCTCCAGGCATGAGGGTGAAGTTTTTGGATATGAATTCTATCTGATAATCGATGGGAAAAATCATTTGGGCGGTGCTGGAGTCCTGAACGATCTTGCCGTTCAACCGGCACTGGATGCGAAGAGATTGAGGATCGTCGATCTGTTCCCGAGGGACTATCCGAGGTCCGACCGGCCCGAAGGTGTCCAGAGATTTTCCCCTGAACCATCCCGAACGGTCGCCGGACTGGATATTGCGCTGGCTCACGTCGTTTATGCACGTATAGCCGAAAATATGGTCAAACGCCTCCTCGGCCTTTATGTTTCTGCACTTTTTCCCGATTATTACCGCCAACTCGGCTTCATAGTCGGTCCTCAGGTCTTCGAACCCGTACTCGAGCAGAAAAGCGGGAATTACTATAGGCTCGCCTGGCCCTATCAGTACGTTGGGGGTTTTGGGAAAAAGGATGGGTTCCTTCGGCACTTCCTCCGTAAAGCCGCTTACTTTCACCGAATGGCTCTCGGCAATGTGGCTGCGGTAGTTCAGGCCGAGGGCGATTATTTTGGACGGTTCAACACTGTAAGGCTGCGATTTTCCCGAAACCGGTAAAACGACCATCTCTTCTACTCCTTTGGAGGCGCTATCCTCGTAATCGTCTTTTTATATGTCGCTGGAACTTCGAAAAGCGAATCCTCGAGCTTACATCGCCTGATATCCGTACACTCCATAGTTTCATCCCGGCTTTCGACCTTGACAGGGAAAGAAAGCTGTTCGGAAATCCAGTAGAAGGTTTTTTGGCCGTCTTCTACGGTCTGGTATTTCCTGCACTCTATGCCGCGAAATGTTTCCTTGCCGAGAAATCGGACGTTTATCGATTTTAGCGACGCCCATTCCCCGAATTCATTGTCGGAAGGCACATAAGGCATTTGCAGGCACACTTTCCCGGGGATGAACATCATCCAGGTCACTTTCATGTCCGGACGGAAAATCATGATTTGAACTCCGTTCGGGCCGAAGGTTTCCTGGCGAATTTTTTCGCCCTTTACAAAAATCTTTCCGCTAAGCGGTTGGGAGCCTCTGGGCAGCTCGGTCAGGCGGGCCGTAAATTCGACGGCGGCATGGGCCGAGGACACCATAAGGGCAGATGCGACGAAGAAAATGACAAAAGTTTTAGAGACTCTTATCATAGAAATCCTGGCGCGGGTTTTTGCCCCACGGCATCAATTTGCTCTGCCGCGTCTCTTTTTGCTTCGGTTAATAGTAATTGGGATATATATTCTAAACCCATTGACCGGTGTGTCAATGTGTGCGCACCTGTGAAAACTTTAACGTGTTGGGAGCCGGCATGTCCGACGATGATGCAAGCTATTTGTCCGCAAGAGGTGCAGAAACCCTCTTGCTCGTCCATATTCAGCCCCGGGCGGCAAAGAGCGGCTTTTCGGGCGTTTTCGGTCAAAGGCTCAAGATACGCATCAGCTCACCTCCGGTTGAAGGGGAGGCGAACCGGGAATGCATCGCATTTCTTGCCGGATTTCTGGGCGTTTCCAAGTCTGAAATCAGGTTGCTGAAGGGTGGACAGTCGCGTGACAAGACCTTTGTCATTTCGCGGCCGATAGAGTTTGTCAGGGAGAAATTAAAGCGGATCGATCCGGGAAACTGAGCAAAATCACAGGAGATACAGATGCGAGAAGCCGTTATTGTGAGTGCAGTGAGGACCCCGCTTGGCAGCTTTAACGGATCGCTCAGCGCTATTGGCGCTACCAGGCTGGGCGGTATTGTAATCGAAGAAGCGATCAGGCGGGCTGGAATAGGCAAGGAATTGGTAAATGAGGTCATTATGGGGATCGTGCTGCCCTGCGGCTATGGTCAAAATCCTGCCAAGCAGGCTGCGGTAGCCGCAGGTATGCCCTGGGAAGTGGAGGCCCTTACGGTCAACAAGGTCTGCGGTTCGGGATTGAAGGCGGTGATGCTCGCCGCGCAGGCCATTCAGACCGGAGATGCCGACGTCGTGGTTGCCGGGGGCATGGAGAACATGAGCATGGCGCCCTATTACCTGGAAAAAGCGCGAAGCGGCTACCGGATGGGAAACGGCGCCTTGGTGGATCACATGGTTCACGACGGTCTGTGGGACATAGTGAACGATTTTCACATGGGCATTTCAAACGAACTTTGCTGTGAAAGATACTCCGTTTCCAGGGAAGACCAGGACCGTTACGCCGCCGAGTCCTACAGGAGGTCTATGGCTTCGATTGAATCGGGCCGGTTTGACGAAGAGATTGTTCCGGTGCAGTTGCCGTCGCGCAAAGGTGAGAAAGTTGTTTTTTCCAGGGATGAATGCCCGAGGGAGACCTCCTACGAGCTTCTTGCCAAAATGAAGCCCGCGTTCAAAGATGGGGGCGTCACTACTGCGGGGAATGCATCGGTGATAAGCGACGGGGCGGCCGCGGTCGTTGTTATGTCCAGGGAAAAGGCCATGGAACTGGGCTGCACCGTCATGGGGACGATCGGCGCGCAGGCTTCGAGCGGCATCGAGATGAAGTACGTTCTGGTGGCGCCGATGCTGGCTGTTCCGAAGTGCCTGCGAAAAGAAGGCATTGGCATGGAGGATGTCGATATTTTCGAGATAAACGAAGCCTTTAGCGGTTCCACGGTATGCGTGCTGAAGGAACTCCAACTTGACCCTTCAAAAGTGAACGTGACGGGGGGAAGTGTCTCTTTGGGCCATCCCATAGGGGCCAGCGGTTGTCGCGTCCTGGTGACGATGCTTTATGAAATGATCCGCTCCGGCAGAAGGACCGGCCTTGCTTCCCTGTGCCTGGGAGGCGGCGAGGCCGTTGCCATGGTGGTCAGAAGATAGACGGCGGGAAAGGAAAAATCGCATGGAAGTAAAGACCTTTGGAGTTATAGGCGCAGGCCAGATGGGAAACGGAATCGCCCAGGTCGCGGCAATGAGCGGCCTGCAGGTGATTATGAACGACATCAAGGATGAATTCGTCCAGCGCGGTCTCAACAATATCGCCGGAATACTTGCAAAAAATGTGGAAAAAGGGAAAATGGCCCCTGAGGAGCGGGAAGCAGTGCTCGGACGCATTAAAACGAGCACCGGCCTGGGGGACCTGGCGTCCGCCGATTTCGTTGTCGAAGCCGCCACCGAGAACGAATCGATTAAATTTCAGCTGTTCCGAGAACTTGACGCCATTTGCAGGCCGGAGGTCATTTTGGCGACCAACACCTCTTCCATCCCGATCGGTCGAATAGCCGCGCAGACCAAAAGGCCCGATAAGGTGATCGGCATGCACTTCATGAATCCCGTGCCCGTTATGAAGCTTATCGAAGTGATTCGAGGACTGGCCACTTCCGATGAGACCTTCAAAACAACGTGGGACCTTTCGCTCAGGTTCAAAAAGACCCCCGCCCTTGCCAACGACTACCCGGGTTTTATCGCCAACCGTATTCTCATGCCCATGATCAATGAAGCCGTCTATTGCCTCTATCACGGCGTCGGGACCCGCGAGGACATAGACACCGTGATGCGGCTTGGAATGAATCACCCGATGGGGCCGCTGGCCCTCGCCGATCTGATCGGCCTCGACACCTGCCTGGCGATAATGGAGACCCTCTACGACGGTTTTTGCGACTCGAAGTACAGGCCGTGTCCTCTTCTGCGCAAGTACGTCGAGGCAGGGTGGCTTGGGAAAAAGAGCGGGCGTGGATTCTACGAATATTGATAAGGGACCCGGCATGGATTTCGAACTGAACGAAGAGCAGAGAATGATTCAGGAGACCGCCGCAAGGTTTGCCAGGCGCGAACTCGAACCTGTAGCGGCGGAGATCGACAGGACGAAGGATCGCTCCATCCTGAAAGCCAATCTCAAAAAACTGGCCGAACTCGGTTTCATGGGGTTGAACGTGGAGCCCGAGTATGGAGGAACGGGCGCAGGCAGTATCGCCTTTTCGCTTGTAATGACCGAACTGGGCCGCGCGTGCGCATCCACCACCGTTACGGCCTCGGTGAGCAACATGGTGGCCGAGCTGATCCAGGCCGTCGGCGCCGAGGAGCAGAAAAGAAAGTATATTCCTCCCATTTGCAGCGGCGAATATCCTGCGGCCAGTTTTGGCCTTACGGAGACCTGCGCCGGCTCCGACCCGGCGGGAATGCGCACCACGGCCGCGCTGGAAGGTGACTGCTGGGTGCTCAACGGCAATAAGATTTTTATTTCCAGCGCAGAGTATGCAGGCTGTTTCGTGGTTTGGGCCGTTACGGACAAAGAGGCCAGGAAGGGCAGGGGGATCAGTGCTTTTATCGTCGAGCCGGACTTTCCGGGGTTCAAGGTCGGAAGAGACGAACACAAACTGGGTCAGCACGCTTCCTCGACGAACGAGCTGATCTTCGAAAACTGCAAGGTCCCGCGGGAAAACCTGCTTGGAAGGCTAAACGACGGGTTCCGCATCGCCGTGGGCGAGCTTGCGGGAGGAAGGATCGGAATCGGGTCGATGGCCGTTGGCATCGGGCTCGCCGCCATGGACTGCGCGACGAAATACGTGCAGGAAAGAATACAGTTTGACAAGCCCATCGCCTCGCAGCAGGCAATCCAGTGGATGATAGCCGACAATTACACTCGGCTCGAGGCGGCGCGCCTGCTTCTGCTTCGCGCGGCCTATCTCAAGGACCGGGGGAGGCATTATTCCCGGGAGGCTTCGATGGGCAAGCTGTATGCCACCGAATCGGCCAACAGGGCCTGCTACGACGCGATTCAGATGCTTGGCGGCTACGGTTATACCAATGATTTCCCCCTCGAACGCTTCTACAGGGACGTCCGCGTCACCACTATTTACGAGGGCACAAGCGAGATCCAGCGGCTTATCATTGCCCGGGATCTGCTGGGAATAAAGTAGTGAATCACGAAAAATATGATGCCCTCCGCGGCTCTGCGTCTCTGCGTGAGGAAACTTTTCTACGTCATGAACTCGTCAGGGAGTCCGAGTATGCGTCCAGCTTCAAAACGATCGCTTATCATGATTTTTGTCATGGCTGCAGCCCTTGGCGGGTGCGCGGGATTTGGAAGGATCCAGACCGCCAGGGTAAAAAGCGGAAAGTTGAGCGTTCTGCCGATAGAGGCCGACAGATTTTATTTTTGGCCCAATGAAATCCGTGTCGACAAACCCGGCCCTTTGGCCATTGAAATAAAGAATGTTTCCCCTTGGTGGCAGAACTTCACGCTCAAGGACCCGACGTGGAAAACCCTGGAAAGCGTCAATCTTCCTCCGCACGAGACAACCATAATCGACGTGAAATTGAGCATGCCGGGGGTCTACCAGTTTTACTGCAACAGGACCCTGCACACCTTTTTCGGAATGAACGGACAAATTTTCGTGGGGAAGTAGGCAGCAGGGGGCGAGTGGCTGGAAGCGAAAAGCCCCGCGTTTGGCGGGGCTTTTCGCTCATTCTCTTATTATCTGATCAACTGTTGCCCTCGTATTTGAAGGAGAGCTTCACGCGCGCTCGGTATTCTACGACTTTCCCGTTTTCGATCCGCATGTCCAGTTTGTCCACTTCTGCAATTCTAAGGTCCCTGAGACTCTTGGTTGCCGTCTCGACGACCTCCTTGGCGGCTTCTTCCCACGAATTCGGACTGGTTCCGACAAGTTCGACGATCTTGTAAACGGACATGGCAATCCTCCTTTTTTGTTGTGAATCACAAGGTGGTTTGACAACGCGGCTGCGTAACTACAGGGACTGTTTTGCTCCAGTAGGGCCAGAGTAATCATGAAGTTGGATATTGCAACCGCGGAAAGCAGACCTATTGACTGTAGACCTTTCATTGAATATCCTTTTTCATTATCGCGCAGCTCAAGGAGCCCGGATGCAATGTATGCCCGCGACATTATGAGCCATCGATTTCATACCTTAAGCCCCTCGAACACCATCGCCGAAGCGGTAAGCATGTTCCATATCGCGAGTATGGAGGAGGGAAAAAGGATCTTCGGGCTCATGGTCATCGATGAAAAGGACCGGCTCGTCGGGATGCTTTCCATGTACGATATTCTGCTTTTTGTGCAGCCCAAGCATGTCCACGTGTGGAGCGAAATCGAAGACCTCGAGGCCCAGAGCCTTTTCGGCGAACTTCTCGATCGTGTCAAATCCGTCCAGGTTGCCGACATCATGACTACCAACGTGGTGACGGTCAAACCGCACACCCACGTCATGGCTATTGCCGATTTGATGATCAAGCGCCATATCCGCCGCGTTCCCGTTGTCGAAGGAAATGATCTGGTGGGTATCGTTTATATTTCAGACCTTTTCTACCATTTGCTGCAGAAATTTCTGTGAAACTATGCCTGTTGTAATCGGTCGAGATATCTTGAAGGGGCTTCTTGTCGAAGAAGCCATGCGCCGGCAGGTGATACGCGTGCCCCACGACATTTCCTTGGACAAATGTGTTAATCAATTGATCAAGTTCAAGGTCGATGCGCTTCTGGTCGGCGATCAAACCGGGTGTCCCGTGGGAGTCATATCGAAGACCGACATCGTTGGAGCTTTCTACGCCGGCATGCCGATAGCGGAAACCCTGTCCAGGGACATCATGAACGGTCCCCCGCTGACCTGTTTTCCTGACGATGAGTTGGGCGTTGCCCTGGACATTATGCGCAAAAACGGCTTGCATCAACTCTTTGTGCAGGGAGCCGAACCGTGTGCGGTGGTCGGGACGCTGTCCTATGCGGATGTGGTTGCCCTTCTTTACCGGTATTGCAGAGCATGTCCCAGGGGTGCGGCCGCGCGGTCCGGACCTGCCGGACTCGCTGACAGCACGCAGCTCTTGACGGTGCGCGACGCCATGAGGCCTTCCGTAGTGTCCTGCAGGCAGGACGATTCGCTTGCCGAGGTGATCGAGGCCTTGACCACCCATCGCCGGGGCGCGGTCCTCATAGAAGACGGCAAAGGTTTACCCCTCGGCGTAATTTCAAAAACCGACGTTATCCTCGCTTATCGCCACGGATCGAGCCTCGATGACCAGGCGCGATCCATCTTGAGGTCGCCGGCACTAGTCTGCGATGAGAATTCTCTTCTTACCGACGCAATCCGTCAGATGTTTTTGAAAGACGTGCAGCGTCTTTTCGCCTATGCCGGAGACCCCTCGCATATCGTTGGCGTGCTGTCTCTTTCCGATGCTGCGCGAATCCGTTCCGGCTCGTGCAGAGCATGCATGGCCAGCAGGATCATTGTCCTGCCGTGAGTTGAAATTATTCTGCAGAAATGCTCCTCTTTTTCCGATAGATATTCCTGGATGACTTCTAAATATGCGGGAAAACCAGAATGAGTGAACAGGGGATCAATTATTGGGTAAGGCGGCTTGTTCGGGAAGATATGCCCCTCTTTAGCCGCACCGTCGAGCATGTCGCCGCAATGGCGAACAAGGAAGACTACTCTTTTTCAGAACTTGCCTGGTCGATTCTTGAAGACCCGGCCCTCACCTCACGGGTGCTCAAATTAGCCAACAGCATGTACTATAACCCCGGTTCGAAACGGATAACAACCGTTAGCCGGGCGGTGATGAGGCTGGGGACCAATGCGATAAGAGAGATTTGCCTTGCGATCTCATTGATCGAGACCGTTCTTTCGGGTAACCGTAAAGAAAAAGTGGCTGTCGAAGTCGCCAGGTCCTTCCACGCCGCCGTTCAGGCCCGGAAAATGGCCGTTTTGCTGAATCTGCCCGACCCCGAAGAAATTTTTATCGCCGCTCTGCTCGCTCGAATCGGCAATATAGCATTCTGGTGTTTTGCAGACGGCTTGGGACCCAGGCTGGAGAGCGCGATGATCAAGGCCGACAGCGAAGAGCGCGCGGAGATGGAGGTCCTTGGATTTAAGCTTCAGCGGCTGACCGAGAGGCTCAGCCGGGAATGGAAATTGAGCGATCTTCTCGAACGCGCCTTGAGAGATAAAAGTGACACAGACCCGAGGGTCCGGAGTATAAAGTTGGGCTGTGCCGTTGCCATGACCTCCGAAAAAGGATGGGATTGCCCCGAAGTCGGAAAGACTATTAAAGAGGTTTCCGATTACTTACGTCTTTCGGAAATGGAGACGGTCGAAATTCTGCACGAATCGGCGAGGTACGCCGCCGAAGTCACTGAATCCTACGGAATGAATATGTTCAGCCGCCTGGTTCCAGTCCCTGAGGAAGGGGTTTGCGAAAAATCGGGGCAGGCCGAAGAAAACAAAATCTCAGAGGAGATTGCAAGCTCCTGCGAAACGGAAACGAACGGACGGCAGGATCGGCCGACCGCCATGTTCGATACCCCAAGGGAAGAAAGATATCCAGAGCCGGATCCGTCTATCCAGCTGGGCAGCCTGCGGGACCTTTCGACTCTTATGAGCTCGGGGGGAGCTGAGGTCAATATGGTGCTTTCGATAATGCTGGAGGGTATTTATCGAGGGATAGGCATGGACCGGGTGGTTTTTGTGCTCCTCACCCCGGACCGGCGACATTTGAAGGGCAAGCACGGGCTTGGGTGTATAGATGGTGGGTGGGTCGAGAATCTCACAATCAATGCTAATGCAGATACGCCGAATGTTTTCGGATACGTTCTTAAAAACAGAAGGCCCCTGTGGGTGACTGAAAGGCCGGAGGCCTCGATAAAACCGCTTCTGACAGAGGAATTGTTCAAAGTGATCGGAGGCGCCCCTTATTTCGTCATGCCTGTGTCCATAAAGGATGTGGCCATAGGGGTTATCTACGCGGACAGAAAACCGAGCGGCCGTACACTGGATGAAGAAAGCTTTGAGAATTTCACTTTCTTCGGCCAGCAGGCAAATATGTGTCTGAGTGTATTGTCATCCGATTCGCGAAAACCTTTCGACCGACTTTGACCCCCAAGCAAAAAGCCCCGCGATCCTTCCCCTTTTACTTTTGCCTTTTTACTTTTTACTTTTGCCTTCGCTATTGCCGTGTTGGATCCACTTCCTGTTGTATGCAATGAGAGCCCGGCACTGCCTGAGAGCCGCCTTCGCCTGTGCCGATTGCGGCGCATTGAAATTGGGGCCCAGCCACTCGATAAACAGGTCGTAAGCTTCCTGCAGCCTGTTCAGGTGCAAGGCGCAATAGGCAAGCGCAAGGATGCTTTGTTCCCTCGTTTTCTCATTCGGACAAATGGCGAGCGCCGAGTAAACGTTGTAAGCTTCGAGATATTTACCCGATGCAAAAAGCTCTTTGGCTGTTTGTAACAGCGGTCGGGCCCCGATAATTTTCGCCAGCGACAAGCCCGCCGGTTTCACTGCGTTGTTTGGAGGCCATGTGAAAAGCGCCTTGCGGAAAAAATTCTCCGCATCATCGCGCCTGCCCGTATCGAGGGACGCTTCCCCCAGCCAGAAAAGCGCCTGCGCGTACATCCGGGTGTCGGGGTTGTCTTTCAGGTATCGCTCCAACATGGGACGAAGGTCGCTCCACATTCTGCCTTTGGCCAGGAGCCTTGCCTTATAGGACTCGCAATTGTCGTAAACCACGGAATGGCCGAATTTGGCCATGCATGTATCGAACAGGTGTAGTAGCTGCAAACCTTTCGGGGATTCGGCCGGCGCGCCGGAGTTCACCTCACCCCGGCTGGTCTTAAGTCGGGGTCCGCTGCCTTTTGGCGGATCGAGAAGGAAAGGCGCGCTTCCCTCGATCTTATTGAATTTTGCGGCCGCAAGCCGGTAGAAAAGTACCGGGTCGCGATAATTTCTTGTCAAAACCCCTGTGGCCGTAACTGTGGCCATAAGCGCAAAGGATAGGATGAACCGGGCGTTTTGGCCGGCAATGGCTTTCGGGGGCCTATCCTCGCAGCCCCCGGGCGAAGCTCTCGCCTGGCGCGGAAAGTGCGCGATTCCCGCAAGAAGCGGTTCGATCACCAATACCAGCATAGTCAGTAAAAAGACTATCTTGCCCAAAAGGTAGATCCCTCCGTCGGTATCGAATGTGAGGACCACCCTGGAGGTCTTCGGCGCCAGAAGCATGAAGGCGGGAGATGCGAGATAGAGTTCTCCTTTGCCCGCGGTTATATGCCAGTCCGGGTCATAGGAGACTTTTATCCAGAGCGGAAAGCCCGGTTTCGAGGTGTCGATGGTTATCTTCCCCCGGTCCAGAACGGCCTTCGCCCTGATATCTTCGCTCCCCGCAATGGAGACGGCGGGAATGTGCCCGGGGTGTCCGTCATAGGGCTGGAGTTTTTTCCAGAAATCGCCCGGCGAATTTCTCGACGCCACGACGAGCGGAACTGTAAGCGAAGACTTTCTAAACCAGTCGAACTGGACCTTCTTCCAGTTTCGCGGGGATATCCTTAGAGGTCTGAACCTGAGCGGCTCTACGTAGGAACGGCTGCAGCCCTTTACGCGAAAAATCGCGTAGGGCGCAATAGTCTTGCGAAGCTCATAATCGGGCGAGAAGCTGAGAGCATCGGCCATGTCCGCGGAAACCGCCACGACCTGGCTGACGTTGAACAACCGCAGCCCTGCTGCGGCGCGGCGCGGGTCGGGTCGTGAATAATAATATTGTTCGAGGGGGTACGAAGGAGTTTCGGCAAGCTCGGATTGCAGGTAGTAGACGAAAGGGGCGTTCAGGGCCGATTGCATATAGAGCCCTGCCAGCGTCGATCTTCCCGAAAAGTAGGGAAGCAGTTCGAAGGCCCGTATCGAGCCGGCTTCGTTCGTTATGACATTATGTTCGCAGGCCGCCCTCGGGCTGTTTTCATCCCCTTTCAGGTATTCGTTGACCTCGCGGTAAGAGTTCCAAAGGGGCTTGGATTCCATGCCCGAATAATTCCAGGTAATCCATCTTTCGACAAAGGCGGCGTTGGTGAGCGCAAAAATGACGGCGGCCGCGCAGAAACCGGCCAGGCAGAGACCGGGCTTTGGCAGACGCGATATAAACCGTCCCCATCCGACCGCCCCGAGAAGCACGAGTGTTATCTGGGCAAAAGGCAGGAAGCGGGCATCGACGAGCCCGAATGAAGATGCGAGGCTGAAGCCGAGCATCGCCGTCGCGAACTGCCAGAAAAGATAGAGCTCCGGGGAGTCGGCCGGTTCTTTGAAAACCTCCCGTAATTTCCTGCCCGAGCCGAACCTGCCGCGCGCCGGCCAAAAGCTTAACATCAAAGTTCCGGCAATCGAGGGCCATAAAAGAGGCGGGGCGATTTCACCCCAACTGTGAAAATACCAGCAAAACGAATAGGAAGTACTCCAGGGCAGCCGCCACAGGAGCGGGAGCAGCCAGAACGCCGCAAGCCCGGCCGCCGCCGCATGAAGCCTCACTAGATATTTGAACTTCCCGCCCCGCACCAGGAAATAGGACGATCCCGTCGCCGCCTGAATCACGGGATAGCCGCTGCACATGGCCATCAATGCTTCGATGATAGAACAGGCGAGAGGGGACCTTCCCGCCGCGATGTCCGCATACAGTTTCCCGGTAAAGATTACGTACAGAATGAAGGATATTCCGTAGGCGAACTCTCCTGCGAGGCTGCTGCAGATATTTCCTCCCCACATCGAGTCTTTTGTCGTAAGCAAAAAGAGCAAAGACAGCAAAGCGCCTATGCCGGGAGTATTTTGTCCGTAGCCAAGGCGCCGCAGGCAGAAATACACGGCTGCCGGCAGCGGCACAATCGCCAGTAGCCCGACCAGCTTGAAGGCGATTTTGAGGGAGACTGCCTTCCCGATGAGCGCCATCAGCGCAAAGGGAAGCGGGAAATAGTTAAGAAAGAGCGGAAAACCTCCAAACGCCCCGTTTACCCATGTGACCGGCGAAAAAAAGGAGCGAAGGTTCTCGCTCATGGCAACTGCGGCCATGAAATGAACCGGCGTGTCGCCACCGGCGGTAAGGTTCGATTTAAAAATGAGCGAGGCCGGGAAAAGAAGGATCAGCACAACTTCGGATAGCAGCAAAAACACGATGGAAGGCGTGATTCGTCTGAACATACTCGATGCCTCGAGACGCTTTGCCGGCTTATGGAACTCTGAAGGATTTCCCCTCCTCGAGCAGTTCCAGGCTTACATGGGGAATGCGCGCCAGTTGGGCCTCGATTTGCGCCCTGAATGGCGCCTTGAGGTGCGAAATATATATCTTCTCAGGAATGCTCACCATCTTGTGAAGCTCCGCTTCCAGAAGCGAAGGGCACAGATGCCCTGTCGCAAGGGCCTGGCTAATCAGCTCGTTTGGAAAGGAAACTTCCACGATAAGCGCTTTCACATCGTGGCCGCGCATCTTCTTCCAAATCGCTTCCGTCGGGCCGGTATCGCCTGTATAGACCAAAGACGACCCCGAAGCATGTTCTACCAGGTATCCGTAAGCCGGGACCGTGTGATTGACTCTGGACGCCACGATTTTATAGTCGCCGATCACCTCCGGCCTGCGTGTCGATATTGTCCGATAGCTCAAGACCGGATTTTTAGGATCGGGAATCAGGGTGAAGTCAGGCCAAATCCTGTTGTTGAATATGTGCTTCCTGATATCCGAGATCACCTCTTTGCCGCTGAGAAGTTGGAGGGTGCAGGCGGGGTTGATGGCGATGAGATTATCGAGCAGGAATGGAACGCCTTTGAAATGGTCCAGATGTGCATGAGTAAGCAATACGTGGGTTATGCTGCATCGGGCGATCCTTTCCAGGGCAAGTCCGACGGTGCCCGCATCGAGCAAAAGGCAGTCATCGACAAGAAATGCGGGCGAATTTTGCCCCGGGGCCTCGGAACCCGCAGAACCCAGTATGCTGATTTCCATAGGGACCTTGATATCAGGCGGTTAACCCATATATTTTATTGTTTGTCTATTGAAGAACAATAATTCTAGAGGTTTTTTCAAATATTACAATCGAAATAGTCCGTATGCCCTGAAAATAGCCCGATACTGGTATAGTGGCGAGATCGTTCGGTTGGCCTTGGTAGGAGCGGCTTCCAGCCGCGACAGGTCCGATAATGCGCCGGCCGTGGTTGCAACGGTGTGTTTATACCAATTTGCGTTCAAGCGCCGCCGCCACGTTCTCGGACGCGGTTTGAACGAGAATGAAACTTCAGCGCCCACTTAAAATAAAATAAAGACAACAAAGACTGGCATTTTCATCATCCATTCCCTATTGTTTGCAAGGTATCAATTGAAAGGCGCTGTGGACCGCTCTCGTGAAACGGGCATGGAAACGTGGCCGGCCGGCGCAGGGGCGATGACTGTGCGGTAAATTCCATGACGAATGTCCTGAAAAATATGAAGCTCCCCCTTTTCGCGTTATGTCTCATGGTCACCTCGATCGCCGGGTGTGCAACCTTTCATTCCAAACCGATTTCTTCGGCGGGCAATGCTTCCGCCTTCGAAGCGCGCACACTCGAAAACCCCGGCCTCAAAAAGTTCATGGAGCAAAACCTTCACAGAGAGATCCGTCCCTGGCCGTCTATTTCATGGGATTTTCCCATGCTGACTCTAGCGGCCTTCTATTATTCCCCTGACCTTGATACGGCCCGCGCCAGGTGGCAAGTGGCCAAAGCCGGAATCATCACCGCCGGTGAACGCCCCAACCCGAGTATCTCCGTGGCGCCGGGGGGCATTTCCAATCCACCCCTCAGTCCTTTTATTATCACGGTGATTCCCAATATACCCATTGAGACGGCAGGAAGACGCGGCTATCGGCTGGCCTTGGCCGGCCACCTGGCCAGGGCGGCTTACCTGGATGTCAAAACGACCTCCTGGCAGGTGAGAAGCCGCCTTCGGGCGAGCCTCCTCGACCTGTACTTTAGCATGGAAACTGCGGCTGAGCTGAACCACCAGGTCGAAGTGCAAAAAGAACTCGTGCAACTGCTGTCGGTGCTGCTTGCAAATGGCGAAATCCCAAGGCCGGAGTTGACCCGGGCGCAGATTTCCCTGGACGGCAGTCGCCTGAAATGGATGGACGTCCAAAGACAGATCGCTGATAATCATGCGCGATTGGCCGCAGCCCTTGGCGTGCCGCTAAGCGCCCTGCAGCAGGTAAAGATCTCCTACCATTTTCTAAAACGTTTCCCCAAAGCGCCTTCCTTAAGCGAACTCAGACGAAAGGCCCTCTTGAGCCGCCCTGATATTCTGTCTGCCCTGGCGACCTATGCAGCCGCACAAAGCGCACTGCAACTGGAAATAGCCAGACAATACCCTGACGTGAACCTCGGACCGGGGTACAGCTTCCAGGATTCAGAGAATTACTGGTCATTGGGCGTTACTTTGACTCTTCCCATCCTGAACCAGAACCAGGGGCCGATCGCCCGGGCCAGGGCTCGCCGCAAACAGGTTGCCGCCGCCTTTACCGCTCTTCAGGCCAGGGTTATCGAGGAGCTGGATCAGGGTGAGGCCGGTTACAGGGAGATGCTTTTAAAACTAAAGACGGCCGAAGCCCTGGATGCTGCGGCTAAAGTCCAACTGGATTCTGCCAGACGCGCTTTTATAGAAGGCGAGACAAGCCGGCTGGCGCTTCTAAGCGCTCGACTGGTCTATTATACCGACCTTCTGCAGCGCACCCGGGCTTCCTACCAGGCGCAACAGGCCCTCGGTCGGCTTGAAGATGCCGTGGAATCGCCGCTACGCGACTGAAAGGAGCGAGCTTGAAAAACCTTCGACCTGTGCGTCTATCTGCCGCCGTTCTGCTTTTGCTCATGGTTATCGGCCTGGGTGTTGCCGGAGGCCCGGTTTTGGGCGCCCATCGAGCGTGGAGCGCCCAAACCGCAAGGCCGCAGCCTTCCGGTAGGAATCGCTCAATTGCAGTCACCCTGGCCAAATCCGCTCAGAAAAGGGCGCGCATCGTGACCGGCACGCTTGGTCATGTGTTCTACACAAAAAAAATTCAGGCCTACGGCATGGTGCTCTCGCTTCAGGGGCTTGCGAACCTGGCAAGGAGCTATGCCCGGGCCAGGGCTCAGGTTGAAAACGCAAAGACGAAGCTACAGGTCTCCCAGCTTGAATATGCCCGTCAGAAGGCCCTTTACGCACATAATCAAAGCAGTTCGTTAAAGGAGCTTCAGCTTGCGGAAAGCGTCCGGAACCAGGACCTGGTTAACTTGGAGACGGCCCTAATGGAGCAGCGGATCCTGGTCGGTACAGCCCTGCAACAGTGGGGCGAAGTGATCTCAAACTGGGTCTTCAACAACGCTCCGTCCTATTCGAAGCTGATCGACCGGGAGGAAATGCTGGTTCAGGTGACTCTGCCGGCCGGCGAAAAGATCTCCCCGATGCCGCGGGAGACAACAATCAAACCTGCCGGTCAGGTCCGATTGATAGCCCGCTTCGTCTCCCCGTCGCCGCGCACCGATCCGAAAATCCAGGGTTTAAGCTATTTCTACATGGTTTCGAGTCGAATCGGGCAACTGGAGGTCGGGATGAATGTCGCGGTTTTTCTGCCGGCCGGCCCCACGATAGGGGGCTTCCTCGTTCCCTCATCGGCCGTTGTCTGGCAAAACGGGCAGCCGCTTGTCTTTGTGCAAACCGGCGCCGAACATTTTACGGCCCGGCCGATTGCCACAAACATCCCGGTTCCCGGCGGATATTTGGTTACAAGCGGTTTTTCAGCCGCAGAGCGTGTGGTGGTTGATGGGGCCCAGGTGCTTCTGTCCGTAGCCCTGCTTGCGGGCCAAGGGGCCTGAGGCGGTGGAGATGGAGACGACCATTGAGGAGAAATGACGTGGAACCGGCTAAATCCGGACTGCTCAATGCAGTTATTCATTTCGCACTGCGGCGGCGCGGCATCCTCATAGCCCTGGCTGTGATGCTCTTGGCCTATGGTGTCTATACGATCAGCCGAACCAGTTACGATGTCTTTCCCGAATTTGCTTCCCCCCGGGTGTCGATTCGTACCGAGGCGCCGGGGCTCTCACCCGAACAGGTGGAAGCCCTTGTCACCCGGCCGATTGAAAGCGCGGTCCTCGGCGCGCAGGGCGTCACTCTTGAACTCTCCACTTCGAGCCAGGGGCTTTCGGCGATTACGATAACTTTTTCTCCGAATACAAACGTCTACCTCGCGCGTCAATTGGTGTCCGAGCGGCTGACGTCGCTGCAGGGCCAACTGCCCATCGAGGCTAAACCCCCTGTAATGACTCCGCTCACTTCCTCCACAGGGGTGGTAATGATACTGGGATTCAGTTCCACGACCCGCTCCCTGATGGATGTTCACACCATCGTGCGGTGGGTAGTAAAGCCTGCCCTGTTGGCGGTCCGCGGTGTCGCCGGGTTGCAGGATTTCGGAGAAGGAGACAAACAGTTCCAGGTCCAGGTGAATCCGGATAAGCTCATCAAGTACCGTCTCGGTTTCAACCAGGTGCTCGCGGCTGCGCGTCTGGCTACCGGCGTTCGAGGCGCCGGTTTTATTGAGACGGCAAATCAGCGCATAACGCTGCAAACCGGCGGGCAGCCGGTTACATCCGGCCAACTTGCCTCCGTTGTGCTGTTTCACCACGCGGGCGCCGGCATTCGGCTGGGAGACATTGCGACCGTAACCACGGCCCAGGCGCCTCCCATCGGGGCGGGCATGATCAATGGCCGGCCGGGCATCGTAATGCTGGTGAACGCCCAATACGGCTCGAATACTCTAGACGTGACAAGCCGTGTGGACCGGGTGCTCAGCGCATTGCGGCCCACGCTCGCTCGCGAGGGTATAATTATTCGGAGCGTCTTCCGCCCGGCGTATTTCATCCATACCGCCGTTCACAATGTTCTGTCCGCTCTGGCAATCGGAGCGGCGCTGGTCATTATCGTGCTCTTCTTGTTCCTGTTCAATTTACGGACCGCCGCGATTTCATGTACCGCCATTCCGCTTTCACTGATGGCCGGCATTATCGTGATGGAACGTCTTGGTTTCAGCTTCAACACAATGGTTCTTGGGGGCCTGGCTATCGCCATCGGGGAAATCGTGGACGACGCGGTGATAGATGTGGAAAACATTCATCGCCGTCTCCGGGAGAACAGCGGATTGGCAAACCCCCGGCCTGTCGTCCAGGTAATCCTTGCAGCTTCACTGGAAGTGCGCTCCGCCGTAGTGTTCGCCACGTTTGCTGTTATCCTGGTCTTTTTCCCTATTTTAACCATATCGGGGGTGGCGGGGCGGCTATTCTCGCCCCTTGGGGTCGCTTATATCTTTTCGGTCCTTGCGTCGCTCCTTGTGGCCCTGACCGTCACGCCGGCCCTGTGTATGCTCCTTTTGGGACGCAGGGAACTGCCCCCGGAGGACCCGCCGGTTACGCGAGGACTGAAAAAAAGATACGTCCGACTCCTGGATCGTGTTGAGCGCCATCCGCGCCTGGTGACCCTCGGGGTCTTGGTGCTTTTGGCCTCCGCACTGATTGCCGTCCCTTTTTTAAAAAGCAGTTTTCTGCCCAGCTTCGATGAAGGACATTTTAACGTTCACATGATCCTGGCCCCGGGTTCTTCGCTCAAGGAGTCTTTGCGCCTTGGCAAAGAGGTCACCCGGGAATTGCTCAAACTCCCCTATGTAAGCGTCGTAGCTCAGAAAGCGGGAAGGGCCGAGGAAGGCAGCGCAATCCGCGGACCTAATGCCACTGAGTTCGATGTGAACCTAAAACGCGGCCGGGAGCCCTTTTCGGCCGAGGCTCAAATCCGGCGGACCGTGGACCGTATCCCCGGCGCTACCTGGGTCGTCAATTCCTTCCTGAAGGAACGTATGGAAGAGACCATTTCCGGCTACAAGGCGGCGCTGGTTGTAAATATCTTCGGCAACAATCTCGATGTTCTCGATCGCGCGGGGCAGGAAGTAGCCTCAGTACTGAAAAAGATATCCGGAATCGCGGATGTCCAGGTGCTCTCACAGTCTGGCTCGCCCGAGTTCGCCATTCGCCTCCGTAAAGCTGCGCTTCTGCGATGGGGCATAGCTCCGGTGAGTGTTTTGGATACGGTGGAAAATGCTTATGAAGGGACAACGGTGGGGCAAGTTTACCAGGGAGAGCGAGCCTTCAACGTTACGGTGATTCTTCCGCCAAAAGACCGTCAGATCGCGACGGTAGGGAACCTCCCTGTTCGCACGCCGGCCGGAGTCTTACTGCCGCTAAAAGAGTTGGCCTCAATCCGGATGACCTCGGGCCGTTTCGCCATCCTGCACCGGGGAGGACGGCGGGTCCAGACCGTTACCGCCAACATTACAGGCAGCAACAGCGCTGCCGTAACCACCGAGGTCGAGCGCCGTATTCGTTCCGAGGTCACCCTTCCCCCAGACGTCTATATCGAGTTCGCCGGCACCGCCGCCGCTCGGGCCAGGGCCGTGAGGGACTTGATGTTCCATGCTCTTATGGCCTTGGTAGGCATTGTGCTCCTGGTCTCTGTTGTCGCAGGCAACTGGCGCAACACCCTGCTGCTCCTGGTCAACCTGCCCTTCGCCCTTGCCGGCGGAGTGCTTGCGGTCCTGTTTACCATTGGGACAATGTCCCTTGGTTCTCTGGTCGGTTTTGTCACAGTCTTTGGCATAACGCTGCGCAATGGCATTATGCTGCTGTCGCACTATGAGCACCTGGTTAGCGTGGAAGGAATGACCTGGGGTCCCGAAGCGGCCGTAAGAGGCGCTTCGGAGCGTCTGTCGCCCATTCTTATGACCGCCTTGGTCACCTCCCTGGGACTGCTGCCCATGGCGCTCGGCGTCCGGACCCCCGGCCAGACGATCGTGGGGGCGCTGGCCATCGTGGTGCTGGGAGGAATCTACACCTCGACAGCGCTAAATCTTTTGGTATTGCCGACCTTGGCGCTCAGATTCGGAAGGTTCGGTGGCCAATCCTAAAGCATGGCGCGAAGGTTGCGGACGATCTGGTCCTTGGGAAGAGCGCCCAGAAGACGGTTGAAAAGCCTGCCGTTTTTGAACTCGATCATCGTGGGGACGCTTTGGACCTGGTACGTCGAGGCCACTACCGGGTTCCTGTCCAGGTCGACTTTTACGAATTTCACCAGGCCGGAGAACTCCGAGGCCAGTTCATCGACTATGGGAAGCAGAACTCGGCAATGGCCGCACCATGTGGCCCAGAAAAGGACGAGCACCGGGCCCGGAAACCTGATCACTTCACGCTCGAATGAGCTTTCGTCGACGGCTATGGCATATTGGGGATATCCTGCGCTGAAATGAAGAGGAGCGCGGCATTTGCCGCAGACCGCCCTTTCCCCTGACCTCGACCTTGGGATGCGGTTCTTTGTCCCGCACCGGTCGCACCGGATTATAAAACTGTCCTCCGCCATTGATCTGGACACTCCATTTAATTTAAAATAAGTATTCGGAATTTTGGTTAAGATGAATCAACGAATAATCACGATATTTTTCTGATGCAAGCTAAATTTATCTAAAGGAATCAGAGTGCCTCGGATAGACGATTACAAGGAATCATTCCGCCTGGCTGCCCTGGAACTCAAAAAGCGCGATCCAGCCGCCCTTGCCCAATCCTCCGGGGCGGAATATTCTGCTGAAAAGGGTTTGGTCGTGGCTTTTCTGGGCGCCGGATACAGAGTTGAAATCCATCCCGAGACTAAAATCGGCAAAATCGATTCAAACGAAGAGGTTGCGCTTCCGGATCAGATCCTGATTGCTCATTATTTGCTGGGGGCCGCGGGGAGAAAAGCGACCGGAAAATTGATCACTTTTCGCCAGGTGCCGGATGGCCATTTCTATTTTGATGCATTCCAGAGAAGGGCGAGAGACCCTTTCGTGAAATTTTTCGGCGATAACGGGGCGCTTTTTGTAAAATGCGCCGAAATGTTGGGAGCTGCACCGGTAGATAACGGCGATTACGGCATGGAGTTTTCCGTCTTCCCCCACATTCAGGTTCAACTGTTGTTGTGGGCGGGCGATGAGGAGTTTCCTCCCGAAGCGACCATTCTTTTCGATGAAAGCATCCATTGGCGCCTTCCCGCCGAAGACATTGCGGTGATGAGCGGGGGCCTGGTATACAGGCTTATCGGCCTTGGAAGAAAAATGCTGTCGGCCTGACAGACCAAGTTGGAGGGACAATTGTGAAAATAGCGGTGAGCGGCAAAGGCGGGGTAGGGAAAACCACGTTGAGCGCGTTTCTTGTCAGATGGTTCGCCGAGCAGGGCAAAAGTGTTCTCGCCATCGATGCCGACCCGGATGCGAATCTGGCGCACGCCCTTGGCATAGAAAACGGCGCGGGGATTACCCCCATTTCACAAATGAAGGAATTGGTCGCCGAGCGCACCGAGTCCGTTCCGGGTTCTTATGGCGGTTTTTTTAAGCTCAACCCCAGGGTCGACGACCTGCCCGAAAAACTTTCCATTCGCCAGGGCGAAAACATTCGGCTCATGGTCATGGGCGGAGTAAAAAAAGGCGGCACAGGCTGCGTGTGCCCGGAGAGCATTTTGCTCAAAAACCTCGTCCAGCACCTCATATTGAGACGTAATGAAGTGGTGATAATGGACATGGAGGCCGGCATCGAACACCTGGGCCGCGGGACTTCCAAGGCCGTCGACTGGCTGATCTCGGTCGTCGAGCCGGGCAGGCGCAGCATCGAGACAGCCGCCCGCATCCGCGAACTCGGCACGGATATCGGCCTTACAAGGATCGGCCTGGTCGGCAACAAGGTGCGCAACGACAGTGACCGCGACTTTCTGAGAAAAGCCCTGAGCGGTCAGCTTATTCTGGGTTTCATTCCTTATGACGATCTCATTATCGAGGTGATCTCAAGTCGCAATTCGCGGAAAATGTGAGCACCCAGACCAGGGCCGCGCTCGAACGGATAGTGAAAAACCTTTTGGAAGCGGCCGAAGCGGCCTGATACACTGTCGGGAGCTATGGATTTATTTCCCGGCGCACGGCCAATAGAAGTTTACGTTCATAATTAATCCGATGCTTCGAATCTACGTTCCACCCATACTATAGCTGCCCACCTCCGGACAGCGTGTAGGATGGGTGAAACGCAGTGAAACCCATCACTTTCAAGCATCCGGACAGGAAGTAGGATGGGTGAAACGCAGTGAAACCCATCGCTTCGAAGCATCATGAACGCAACTTCGTATAAGGCCCGGCGCTGCATGTTCTCCGACTGACTCCCAGCATGACGGATACCATATGATCGATGTTCAGAACCAGGCGGACTACAGGAATATCGGAATAGACAAGGTTGGCGTGAAGAATATCCGCTATCCGGTCACCGTTATGGACAAAAATAACGGCGTTCAGAACACCGTGGCGTCCATTAATATGTATGTGAACGTGCCGCGTGAGTTCAAAGGGACTCACATGAGCCGGTTCATCGAAATTTTGAACGAATTTCACGGCCATCTCGACATCAGGGAATTCTCTTCCGTTCTGAAGGCCCTCCAGGAGCACCTCCGGGCGGAGTCGGCCCATATGGAGATAAGCTTCCCCTATTTTATTCGGAAAACTTCGCCCGTAACCGGAAGCCCCGGCCTGATGGAATACGGCTGCCGTATCGTCGGCTCCCTTGACAGCGAGAAAGGCTACGACCTGGTTGTCGAAGTAAATGTTCCTATCACGACCGTTTGCCCCTGTTCCAAGGAGCTGAGCGATTACGGCGCCCATAACCAGAGGGGAACGGTGCGCCTGGCCGTTCGCTTCAAGCATTTCATTTGGATCGAGGACCTTATCGAACTGGTTGAAAGGTCCGCCTCCTGCGATGTCTATTCGGTCCTCAAAAGGCCCGATGAAAAATACGTTACCGAATTTGCTTACGAAAATCCGAAATTCGTCGAGGACGTGGTGCGTGACATAGCCTTCGAACTGAAGCGCGATCCCAATGTGTGCTGGTTCCTCGTGGACGTCGAGAATTTCGAGTCCATTCACAACCACAGCGCTTATGCGTTTATCGAAAGACGGAAATGAGCCCGCGGACTTCGCTCCGCCCGGTTTTCCCGCATAACGCTCGAGCTTTCCGCATCCTTTGACGGAGATACCCTTGTGAGCGAGATGAAAACATTCGAGCGGCTCTGCCTCGCCATGGCCCGCCCCGACTTCTATCCCCATCCGGTCTCAAAGCTTGAAAGGCGCGAGACGCATATATCGGTGGTCTTCCTTACCGGCGATTTTGTGTACAAGCTTAAAAAACCGGTCGATTTCGGGTTCCTCGACTACACCGCTCTGGAGACCAGGCGAAGGATGTGCGAACTCGAAGTAAAGCTCAACCAGCGATTGGCCGGGGGCGTTTACCTGGGCGTAGTGCCTCTTAGCTTAATAGACGACGAGTTCCGTCTGGGAGAAGGCGGTATGCAGGTCGAATACGCTGTCAGGATGCGCCAGCTTCCCGATGAAGCTTCTCTTTCCAATAGGATCGAAGGGGGCAGAGTTGCCCCTGGCGACATGACGCTTCTCGGCGGGCGTCTGGCCGAATTCTACCGGACGGCCGAGCGCGGGGAGGAGATCGTACCGTATGGCGGCAGCGAGGTCATAGAATTCAATACCGACGAAAATTTTCGCCAGCTTCGACCCTTTGTAGGGGACCTTCTGGACAAGGAGCGTTTCGAATTCATAGTCGAGGCGAGCCGGGGTTTTCTTAGGGACCGCGGCAGGCTTTTCGAGCGCAGGGTCGAGGAGGGCAAAATCTGCGACGGTCATGGAGACCTAAGGGCCGAACACGTCTACTTCCTCGACCGCATCCAGATAATCGACTGCGTCGAATTCAGCGAACGGTTGCGATACGGGGACAGCGCCGTCGATATCGCCTTTTTGCACATGGATGTCGAACGGCTCGGAAGGCCGGATTTAAGCCTTGCGATGTTGGAAGGCTACACGGAATCCAGCCTCGATTACGGCATCTATACCGTCCTGGATTTTTATTCATGCTACCGTGCCGTTGTAAAAACGAAAGTGTCTTGCCTCAGCGCGTCCGGACCGGGCGAAAGTCTGAGAAAGAACGAAATGGAAAAGCGCGCCGCCCTGTATCTCGATCTCGCCTTTCGTTACGCAGTGCAGTTCGCAAGACCTACGCTCTATGTCCTGTGCGGTTTGCCGGGCTCGGGGAAATCGACCTGGGCAAAAAGATTCGCCGAGATATTCGATCTTTCTCTTTTCAGCTCCGACGAGACGAGGAAGGATCTTCCGGAATACAGGAATCACAGCGGGCCGGTCGCCTTCGGCACGGGAATCTACAGGCCCCAGATGCGAGGGCGCGCCTACTCGAGAATCCTTGCAGCCGTTCAGGTCGAACTTAAAAAAGGCCGTTCGGCTATCCTGGATGCAACCTTTTCAAAGCGAAAATGGCGCGAGGAGGCCGTGAGGCTGGCCGAGGACCTGGACGCAAACATATTGTTTCTCGAATGCGTGAGTTCGAAGAATACGCTCCTCGAAAGGCTTGGCGGTCGGGAAACCGAAGGCGGCCAATCGGATGCAAGACCCGAACACCTGCCCGGACTTTTTCAAGAATTCGAGGCCCTTGACGAACTGCCCGCCGAATGCCGCATGAAAATCGATACGGAAGCACCGATCGAAGCGAACCTCTCCTCAGTATTATCCGGCGTCTATTCGAAAAAAAGGGCTCAGGTCGAGCGGGTAATTGGGCGTCTCTAGACCTGCAGGAAAGCCCCGGTCTGCCGGATTTGCAACCACCCCGAGTTCCGGGCGGGTGATCGCATCCTTTTCCAAATTAATCCCCCAAAAGCTATGAACCTCTTCTTTGCGATCAATGGATGAGATACATGCTATCTCTGCAACGCAAGGAGGTTGCGTCATGGCCAACACGGCGATGATCCATGTTCGGATAGACGAATCGGACTACTAAAAGTCCCTCCCAAAAGACGGGGAACGGCTGTCCCGGTCCGGCCGCTACGGCGTGTAAACTTGGCAGAAAACAGGGCGCTTGACCCGAGAGGGAAGCTTTACTATATGTATAACATATAACGTATTATGGAGGTTCCCCTTTGCACAAACGGATCACCATAACCCTCGATGAGGCAGTGTACGAGGGGCTGCATCGAAGGATAGGAAAGCGACGCATAAGCCGGTTCATAGAAGAGCTGGTACGGCCGTATGTCTTGGACGCCTCGCTTGACGAAGGGTACCGGGCCATGGCCGAGGACAAAGAGCGTGAGGCCGAAGCACTGGAATGGTGTAACGCTCTTGCAAAAGACGAGGCCGATGAAGCGCGGTGAAGTCTGGTGGGTGGAGTTTGATCCCTCGGTCGGAAGCGAGATCCGAAAGACACGGCCGGCGGTCATTGTGAGCAACGACGCGGCCAATCGCAATCTTTCGCGGGTGG
>JAJYTC010000161.1 GCA_021793275.1 Deltaproteobacteria bacterium
CAACCCTCGTCCCGCCCTGGCCACAGGGATAGGCGAGAAGCTCGAATTTACTCGATTCGCGCCTGACTATCCGCTGCTTCTGATAAAACCCCCTGTGAACGTGCCCACGGGTTGGGTGTATCAAAGTTTAAAATTGACAAAATGCAAGGCTCAAATTAAATTATCAAGTTTCCAAGAGGATCCATACCAATTTGGAGACCTCGTTGAAAATGATCTTGAATCGGTCACTGTTCCCCAATACCCGGTCATAGCCGAAATTAAGCGATGGTTGATCGGACAGGGAGCTCTGACGGCTTCAATGAGCGGAAGCGGGCCGACAGTGTTTGGAATCTTCAGCTCCGCTCGCGCGGCGGCTGATGCCGCCGCGATTGCGCAAAAAGAGTGGTCCGATTGTTGGGTCCACACTGCGCAAGTGATCGGCCGTAAAAACTGATCCTGCCGGAGGTCGTTTATTGCGCCTCCGCTGTAACGTAAACCACATTAGCGGGATATTGAGTTGGGGCGTCGCCAAGCGGTAAGGCACGGGTCTTTGGAACCCGCACTCGGAGGTTCGAATCCTCCCGCCCCAGCCATTTTTTTCTCCGTTTGGCCGGCCGGCAAACGGGGCAGAGTGAAATTATGTGGAGCCGATTAACTCTTTTTGCCGGAAATTCCAACATCAGCCTCGCACAGAAGGTCTGCTCGCAATTGCAGATAAGCCCCGGCAAAGCCCTTATCAGCCGCTTCAGCGACGGGGAGATAAGGGTCGAGATCGGCGAGAACGTCAGAGGCAAAGATACCTACGTGCTCCAGTCCACCTGCCCGCCCGTCAATGAAAATCTAATGGAGTTGCTGGTTATCATCGATGCCCTCAAAAGAGCATCCGCACGGCGCATAAACGCCATAATACCCTATTACGGCTATGGGCGCCAGGACCAGAAGGTTAAGCCCAGGGTCCCTATCGCCGCCAAAGTGGTTGCCGACCTTTTGAGCGTTGCGGGCGCCGACCGCGTGATCACTATCGACCTGCACGCCGACCAGATCGAGGGGTTTTTCAGTGTTCCCGTGGAGCATTTGTTTGGCACGACGGTGCTGACAGAGGCGATCAGGGGCGAACTCAAGGGAGACGAAATTATCGTAGCCCCGGATTCAGGCGGCACCGCCCTGGCAAGGTTTGTCGCCGAGCGCTTGAGGCTCGACCTCGCCCTGATGGACTACAGAGAGGAAAACGGCACCTATCCCAAAATCGTCGGCAGCGTCAAAGGCAGGAAGGTCATCATTTTTGACGACATGATCGATACGGGCCGCACGGTTTTGCGAACTGTGAGGGCTGCCTGCGCGGCATGGGCCGACAGCGTCCAAGTCTGTGTCGTGCACCCTGTACTTTCCGGGACCTGTGTGGAAAAAATCGAGGAATCGGCCATCGCCAAGCTCCTGGTGACCGATACGATCCCTCTTTGCGAAAAAGCCAGGGCTTGTAGCAAGATTCATGTGGTGAGCATCGCGCCCATGCTTGCCGAAGTTATTAAACGGGTGCATTTTGAGGAATCCATCACTTCGATATTCAAGGAATATTAAAACTGCGCGTTCCTCCTGTTCGATCACTTGCCGTGATCACAGGAATGAACGCCGGTTGCATCGGGAGGCATAAGGAATGAGTCTGGAACTCGAAGCTGTACTGAGACAAAGAACTGGCAAAGGCGCCGCACGAAGCGTGCGCCGCGATCTCATGGTCCCTGCGGTCCTCTACGGACCCAAGACCCCATCGACCAAACTTTCGGTTTCTTCACTGCTTCTGGAAAAATTTCTAAGAGACACCGGCGGTGAAAGTAAGCTGCTCAACCTGAAAATCGACGGTGGTGAGTCCCGGCAGGTGCTCATCCGCGAAATTCAGACCCACCCTTACCGCAGGCGCTTCCTGCACGTCGATTTCTATGAAGTGCCGCTCGACCAGCCGATCAGCGTCGAGGTGGTCGTCGAACTGGTGGGCGATTCGGTGGGTGTGCAGAAAGGCGGTGAGGTCAACCTCATCCAAAGAACGCTCGCGGTGCGCTGCCTGCCCAACCAGATACCTGAGAGCATCAGGATTGACATTAGCAAGCTCGATTTGGGCGACATGCTCCATGTCGAGGACCTGGTAGCCGAATCTTCCTATGTGTTCGACGAGGACCCATCGACCGGCGTCGTAAGCGTTGAGGGCCCCGAGAGTGCTGCCCAGTCCTCGGGAGAAGGCGCGGAAAAATAGTGTTGCATGGGTGATGCGCAACGTAACGAAGAGCAAATCCTCGCTGTTATCGGTCTTGGCAATCCGGGCAAAGAATATGCCGGATCGCGCCACAATGCAGGTTTTCTGGTCATCGACAGGCTGATAGCCCTCTATTCGCCCTCGATGATGGAACGTAAGTTTCGTGCGTCCTGGGGGTTTGCGATTGCCGAGGGCCGAAAAGTCCTCTTTGTCAAGCCCCTCACTTTCATGAACAAAAGCGGCGAAGCGGTCGGTGAGATAATCAAGTACTTCGGTATCCCTCCCGCAAAGATGATGGTCGTCCATGACGACCTCGATCTTCCCTTCGCCAGGATTCGAATTGCCCAAAGAGGCGGCTCGGGCGGGCACAAGGGCGTTCAGTCCATCATGGAACACGTCTCCAGTTCCGATTTCCCGCGGCTGAAGATAGGGGTTGGCCGCCCGAAACACGGGGAGCCGGTCGAAGATTTCGTCCTGCTTCCCCCCTATCCCGAAGACCGGGAGAACTTCGAAAAAATGATCGCCCTGGCCGAAGAGGCTGCCCGCGCAGTCTTGGCTGGCTCCCTGTCCGATGCTATGAACAGGTTCAATCGGCGCGATTGATATCGAGCGCGTTCAAAATGGATGTCGCGGGAGGTCATACAGCGCGCGATCTCCTTCCCCCACGCAGTAGGGGCGAGGTTTGTCCCCGCCCACCCGAAGGCCGGGCCGGGAATAGCGAGGAAGGTGGCTGGCGAAAAGGCCGGTAGAATGAGCCTCTAGCCCTGTGCCGGCGCCTTCGTATTCACATAATCGGGCAGGCGGAATCGCAGAACGCGTCCGGGGACGTGCGGGGCTGCCAGCGGTTGACCGTTCCATTGCATCTGGACACCCCCCGCGTTGCCGATTACAACTTTCAACCCCTTGGGGGCCACCCATTCCCTGCGCTCTCCGGCATGGAGCATCTCCGATTGGGGTTTTTTACCGTCGATTTTGACCTGAATCCAAACCTTGCCGTCTGCTTGTACGGTGAAAGTGTTAAGAGTGCGGGCTTGCGCATTCTGGACCGCTCCCGCGCCGGCCGGGGCTTGGGTAGACTGGCCGTTGGGAGACTGCGGCAAGGTTGTGCTTTCTTGCGAAGCCGCGACCTTTTGAGAGGTTTGGCTCGGGGTATTTATATCTCCGGCCGCAACTTGGGTAGACTGGCCGTTGGGAGACTGCGGCAAGGTCGTGCTTTCTTGCGAAGCCGCGACCTTTTGAGAGGCTTGGCTCGGGGTATTTATATCTCCGGCCGCAACCCCTGCTTTTTCAACCGTTTTACCGGCGACGTTTACTGTCGCTTGATCGGCTTTTGCCGTTTCCGGCGCAGGTTTTTTGGCGCTCGGGGTTTTTTCTCCGGACGCAGGCAATTCCCGCAAATCCACAGGCAGGTTCTGCTGAGAAGAAATCCAGTTCGCGTTCGGCGGAGCATATAGCTTCGAACGTCTTTTAGATATCCACATGCCGCCGTAGAAAACGGCCGCGGCAAAGAAAAAGAAGACAAAAATAGGCAGGGCGACCAGCCTGCGGCGCTTACGCAGGGTTTTCTGCAGCCGCTCGTATCTTCTTATTCCGGCATCCTGGACGTTGCATGCCTCGATTTGAGAAGAGTACTTTTCAAGCAGCGGCTCGGCGTCGATATGCAAGGCAGCGCAGTATGCGCGGACGGTCTTGCGCAAGAGAATAGAGGCGCCGAATCGCTCGAAGTCGAAACTTTCGAAAGATTCGAGCATCGACACACTTATCCCACTGAGCGCTGAAAGGGCTTCAACCGTCAATTTGCGATCGAGCCTTTCGTTTTTTAAAAACTCGGCTAGTTCTTTCATTAAATGACGGCCGTCATCTATAGGGAAATCTGGATGAAAGCTTTCGATTCCAAGCCTTTTACCCATTTTATGTACTTGCGGTTCATTGCCTGCTCGGAAAGTATTTGCCGGACCCTTTCCCGCAAAGCGGCGTTCTGCATACTAATATGGTTCTTCTTCACGTCAAGTATTTTCACAATATAGTATCCGTCAGGCCCTTGCGCCAGCTTGGACACCTGGCCTTTTTTCAACCCCTTGATTGCCTTCTCTAGAAAAGGGGCGATGTCGGCTCGATCCATAAACCCGACATTTCCTCCTGCCTGCGCAGCGGGGCCTTTCGAGTAGTGCATCGCCAGGGTCTTGAAGTCAGCCCCGCTCCGGAGTTCTTTGACCAGTTGCTCGCCGGTTTTCTTGGCCTCTGCGGGGTTAGCGCCGAACGGGAGCGCGATAAGGGCCAGGTCAACCTGTTGGGAAGCTATGGCATCCTGTGCCCCGTGACTCCTCAGAAATGCGTCGACCTGCTCTTTGGTTATAACCACCTGTGATTTGATTACCTGCTGAATAAGTTCCCGGCGCGCAATACTATCTTTTATCTGTTTACGCAAATGCTTTAAGGTGTCGCCGTTGGCTTCCAGCTTCGCTTTAAGCTGCTCGATGGTTAAATGATTCATGGTCAGGAGGCTCTGGAGCCTGGCATCCACCTGTGCCTTGCTGACCGTTATGCCGAGCTGCTTGGCTTGCTCATCGGCAAGCTTTTGCTGTATCAGCTGTTGCAGCACCTCATGCTCGATTTTAGATTTTTTCGCCGGATCGTTCGTGTTCAATGACGGCATCCTCTTTTCTAACAGCGCAATCCGGTGTTGCAGATCGCTGTAAAGGATGATGTGACCGTTCACGTTGGCCACGATGCGGTCAACTATTTCGGCTCGCCCCGTCGCACAGAAAAAAACGACGGCAAGGATCATGCAACCGACAAGACTCCCGATCTTAGGTAGGGGCTTCATATTAGCCTCTCGAAGGCAGTAAATGGTGAATAGTGAGCAGTGACCGGCAACCCCACGCTTCTTGGGGCTAACACCACTACATCAGTCATAGGTCACTGGTTTTCGCCTGTAGCATTTTCGCCGTTTTCTTGCAAGATTCTTTTAAGACGCAGAAGCCTTTGCGGGAAATTGCGCCCCCAAATTTCCACCTTTACCTTCCACTGGGATTCCATGGTGAAATGCAACTTTTTGCGCCCGAATAAAGAAATAACCTGCTGAGCATCCTCCGCTTGGGCAAAGGAAAGATGCAGGTTCTCCGTATCTCCGTCCAACCGGCTCACTTTGAGGCGCCTTAGAAGGAGTCGCATCATCGCCATCAAAACGAGATTTTTTGCCGGTTCAGGCAAGGGTCCGTAACGGTCCCGCCATTCACCGGCCAACTCTTCGATAAACTCCTCATCGGCCAGCGTGGCTAGCCTTTTGTAGGCGATCAGCCTCTGGTCCGTATCGCCAATGTAATCGTCGGGCAGAAAAGCCGAAACAGGAAGGTTTATCTCCGTTTCGATTGTTTCCGCCTGCGCTCCGTCATTTTTCATGCCCCTGACCGCTTTTTCAAGCAACTCCAGGTAAAGCTCGTAGCCGATTGCCGCTATGTGCCCCGACTGCGACGAACCCAGTATTGCGCCGCCCCCGCGGATCTGGAGGTCGTTCAGGGCGATCTTGAAACCAGAGCCCAGTTCGCTGAAATCCAGGAGCGCACGCAGTCTTTTCTGGGCATCCCTTGTAATGATGGTCTCCCCCGGGATGATGAGATAAGCGTAGGCCTGCTCGCTGGACCTGCCTACCCGTCCCCGGAGCTGATAGATTTGGGCCAGTCCGAACTTGTCCGCCCGGTTGATTATTATCGTGTTTGCGGCCGGGATATCCAGACCCGATTCTATGATCGTCGTACAGACCAGCACGTCGGTTTTCTTATGGATGAAATCGAGCATTACCCTTTCAAGCTCACGCTCTTTCATCTGCCCGTGGGCCACCGAAATCCGCGCCTCCGGCACGAGGCCCGAAAGCTTGACGGCCATTTGCCCTATGGTCTGGACATGGTTGTGTACAAAGAACACCTGCCCGTTGCGGTTTAGCTCGCGATAGAGAGCCTCGCGAATCGTCAATTCATCGTAACCGGTTACGTAAGTTTCGATAGAGCGGCGGTCTTCAGGGGGCGTTTCAATTGTGCTGAGGTCCCGGATCCCGGCAAGAGCCATGTGCAGCGTCCTGGGAATAGGCGTGGCAGTGAGCGTCAGGACGTCGACCGACGCCCGAAGCCTCTTCAGTTTTTCCTTGTGGCCGACACCGAACCTGTGCTCCTCGTCGATTATCAGCAACCCCAGGTCCTTGAAAACCACATCCTCTTGCAGGAGTCGATGCGTGCCTATCACTATATCGACCCGGCCTTTCCTTATCTCTTCAATCACCGCCTTTTGTTGGGACGCCGACTTGAATCGGCTGAGAGCGGCAACGCCTACGGGAAATCCCGCGAATCGCTCCTGAAAGTTCTCGTAGTGCTGCTCGGCAAGGACGGTTGTCGGGACCAGCATCGCCACCTGTTTCCCGTCCATCACCGCCTTGAATGCCGCGCGAATAGCGACCTCTGTTTTCCCGTAGCCCACATCCCCGCAAATCAGGCGGTCCATCGGGCGCTTCGAGGTCATATCATCAAGAACGTCTTCGATCGCTCTTGCCTGGTCAGGAGTTTCCTCGAAGGCGAAAGTCGTCTCGAATTCCTGAAAATACCGGTCGGGAGGTGTGAAGCAATGTCCCTCTTTCACCTGCCTGACAGCATAGAGTTCCAGCAGTTCCTCGGCCATTTTTTCAGCCGATTCCCTTGCCTTTGTCTTGGCCTTTGCCCAGGATTTTCCTCCCAGCTTGTCAACTTTGGGCTCCTGTCCCTCCATGCCCATGTATTTTTGGACTTTCCCGAGCTTGTCCACCGGCACGTAGAGCTTGTCGCCGTCCTGGTAAACGATGAGCAGAAAATCGTTTTCCACCCCTCCTGCGCTCAGATGCGCCAGCTCCCTGTAGACGCCGATGCCGTGGTCGACGTGAACTACGAAATCTCCCTGGTGCAGGTCCTGGAACGAGCTGAGGAAAATGCCGGCAACAGGCTTATCCCCGCGCCGGGTCGAGCGTCTTTCGAATATTTCCTCTTCGGCCGCCACGGCCAGCTTATCGGCGGGCCAGAAAAAACCGTTGGCAAGCGAGCCCTGGATGATTTTTACCAGGCCCGCTTCGAAGGATTCCTCCCCGAAACCCCTCTCGCTCGCCACAGATTCCACCCCATAATCCTGGAGAAGCTCGGATATCCTTTGCGCGCGATCTTTGCGCGAACATACGAGGTAGACCGAAACAGACTGCCCGATCCAATTGCGAAACCGGGATGCAAGCGGGTCGAGCAACCGCTCCCTGTTTTCATGGGCCTTCACGGCGGCGGCAAGCTCGGTATGGGCAGAGGTCCCGAGGTCGAAAACCCTGGCATCTCCCTTCATAGCCGAAATCGGGTTGGAAAGGACCTGCTGAAAGCGCTCGGCAGCCTCGAATGCCTTTTCCGGTTCGTCATAGAGTTCATCCGGGGGCCTTCTCCATTCGCTCTCGGAGACATCTTCGTCGAAGTCGCGCAAAATCTTTGTCCACTGTGCCTTCATTTCCTGGCGGGTACTGACCGCGTCCGCCCAAACCACGATGGCGCCCCTGTCCAGGTATTCCCAGAGGGAAGAAGTCTTGCCGAAAAAGACCGAAAAAACGGACTCGAAAACCTCCGAATGGTAACCCTCTGAAATCCTGTCGAGCCAGATATTGCCGGCGGACGGCGAGAGCAGCCCTTTTCTCACGTCCTGGTATACCGCGTCCTGTGCCCGCAGTTTTGTCTCCGCATCCAGGACAATCTCGTTCGCAGGCAAAATGAGCGCGTCCTCCAGCAGGCCCATCGAGCGTTGCGTGCCGGGGTGGAAAAGGCGGATGGACTCCAGTTGGTCTCCGAAAAACTCTAATCGCAGCGGTCGGCGATACAGAGGCGCATACACGTCGAGCACGCCTCCCCGAAGACTCAAGTCACCGTAGTCCTCCACGAGCGGAACCCGGAAAAAACCGCGCTCGCACAACCTGCGCACGAGCTCCTCTGTGTCCAATGTCTCGCCTGCCGGCATGTAATCCGTATTGGCCACAAGAACTTCCGGCGGGATGAGGCGCTCGGTCAGCGCCGCCGCGGAGGTTACCACCACAAGGGGAGAGGATGCGGCCCGCAAAGCATATAGGGCTTCGATTCTCTTTGCGGTTGTCTCCGCTTTTCCGAGCGCGCGAGCCTTGTGACCACCGCGCGAGGGCAAAAGCCAAATGCGCCGATCGAGCGGTTGCCCCGTCTCCTGTCTGCGGCGATTTTGCAAACCGCCGGATTGGTCTACGCCCCTGCTCCCGTACAGACCATCACCCAAAAAAAGAGCGATCATCTCGGCGAATCTTTCGGCTTCCTTGTCCGTTGAGGCAATAAGCACGAAAGGCTTTCGAATCCGGCGCATCGCCATGGCAACCAGATAGGCGAGGGCTGAAGGCTGGACACCCCTCAGGGCCGCCGACTCCCCGGTTCTCTGCAAAAACGATATAACATCGGCGGATGTGCATTTAATGTCGGCAGGACCGGAAATAAGGTCGTCGGATAATCCGGAATGTTCCTCGAATTCGGTAAATGTCATTTTTCTTGCCGAAAAATCCCCAGGTGGAAATCAAAATCTTAAAGTGAACATTAATTGTTTTTCCATTATACCACACTTTGCGGATTCTACATCTCCTCAAATCAACCGCCTCTGCGGTGGGTTTTGTGTTCCATGAACATGGCAGGGTGGCCAGGCTTGTGATATAAAAGATTAAAATGCATATTCGTTGTTCCGGGAGGCAGGTAGTGGGAGAAAACCAGGCAAAGGAATTGCTGAGACAAATACCGGGCGTGGATGCCGTCCTTCAAATGGATGCTGTTCGGGATGCGCTTTCACGCCATCCGCGAAGAATTGTCCTGGATGCCATACGAGAGGAACTCGAGGCGGCCAGGAAAAGGATTTTGCAGCGCGCCCAGCCTCATTTTGTATTAAAGCTCGATGAACTTGCGCACTCCGTAGCGCAGCGCGCCGACCGGCTCGCTGCTTTTACTCTGCTGCCGGTCATAAATGCGACGGGAATCGTGATCCACACCAACCTCGGACGCTCTCTTCTTCCCGAGGAAGCCCTCGCCAGGCTTCATACGATTTGCGCCGGCTATAACAACCTCGAATACGACCTGCAAAAGGGGGAGCGCGGATCGAGGTACGTTCACGCCGAGTCGATCCTTCGGGAACTGACCGGCTCGGAGGCCGCCCTGGTAGTAAATAACAACGCGGGGGCAGTGTTCCTGGCGCTCAACACGCTCGCCGCAGGCCGCGAAGTTGTTGTTTCCAGAGGCCAACTGGTCGAAATCGGCGGTTCCTTCCGCATCCCCGACGTTATGAGTTCGAGCGGCGCAATTCTAAAAGAAGTAGGCACGACCAACCGCACTCACCTGAGTGACTATGTGTCGGCCATCACCGAGCGCACGGCTATGCTGATGAAAGTCCACACCAGCAATTACAGGATTGTCGGTTTTACCAGGGAGGTCTCGCTGGAGGAACTGGCGGCCCTTGGACGAGAACGAGGCCTCCCTGTGGTCGAGGACTTGGGAAGCGGCTGCTTCATCGACCTTGCCCCGTTTGGACTGCGCGGGGAGACAACGGTCCGCCGGACACTCCGAGCGGGCGCCGATCTGGTCACCTTCAGCGGCGACAAGTTGCTCGGCGGTCCACAGGCGGGCATAATGGTCGGCAGAAGGGAGTTGATCGAAAAGTGCAGAAAAAATCCCATCACGCGTGCTTTACGCGTTGATAAAATGACTCTGGCCGTTCTGGAGACGACCCTGAGGCTCTACCGGGACGAACGGCAGGCACTGGAGAAAATTCCGACTCTCAGGATGATCGCCCTTTCCCCCGAACAGTTGAATCGAAGCGCCTGCGAACTTGCTGCAGCCCTGCAGCACGCGGACCGCAAAAGCGTCCTGCGTATCGAGGTCCGTCCCGGCTTTTCGCAAGTGGGCGGTGGCTCTCTTCCGGCTCAGGATCTGCCCACTTCTGTCGTAGCAGTCCGTTCCAGTCTTATTAGCGCTAACCGGATCGAAGAATTCCTCCGCCGAAACGATCCACCCATCATCGGAAGAATCGAATCCGATCATTTCATCATGGACGTGCGCACCCTCATTGCCCGGCAAACGGAAATAATTGCAGCGGCGTTCGGACGCATGGTGGAATCGCTCCAAAAATAAAGCCTGCCTTCGATCCTGGATCGAAAAAGCAGGCTTTACGCTGCCCTGATTTCTACAATCTCTCAAAGAGGCCTCAGTTGTCCTTCAATGCTACTCCGCTTTTTTTACAGGTGCCTCTTTTTTCTTGAGGACCTTCTTGGGTGCACGTTTCTTTATGGGGTGCTTGTAGTGCTTGTAGTGCTTGTAATGTTTGTAGTGCTTGTAGTACTTCTTGGCCTTGACCTTTTTCTTGATCGGCTTGGCCTTTTTCTT
>JAJYTC010000162.1 GCA_021793275.1 Deltaproteobacteria bacterium
GGAAGCGGGCACCTTTCGAGTATTGAAGTCCCGGGTCAGCTGAAGAACCTTTCCAATCAACACCTTCTCGAATTAGCAGATGAAATTCGCGCACGCATTATAGGCACGGTCGCTGAAACCGGTGGACACCTCGCACCCAGTCTCGGCGTTGTGGAACTGACGATAGCTCTTCATTACGTATTCGACGCCGCGTACAATCGCATCATCTGGGATGTGGGCCATCAGGCTTATGCGCACAAGCTCTTGACCGGTCGCCAGAATGACTTCGGCTCACTGCGCCGGTATGGCGGTATAAGCGGTTTTCCCAAACGTTCGGAGAGTAAATATGATGCTTTCGGGACCGGCCACTCGAGCACGAGCATTTCGGCCGGCCTGGGGATTTCGGTCGCCAACCATCTTAAGGGAAACAATGCGCGAACCATTGCCGTGATCGGCGACGGGAGCATGACCGCAGGGATAGCTTTCGAGGGGCTCAACAATGCGGGAGACCTGGCCAGGGACCTCATTGTAGTCCTCAATGACAACGAGATGTCCATTTCTCCCAATGTGGGCTCGCTTTCTTCATTTTTGAGCCGCAAGCTTTCCGGCAAAACCCTCATGCACCTTAAGCGGGAAATGGAGGACTTTCTCAATTCGATCCCGGGGGTCGGCCCGAATATTCTCCAGGTGTTGAGGCGCAGCGTTGATTCGCTGATCAGCTTTTTTACTCCCGGAATGCTGTTCCAGGCCCTTCAATTCAAATATATCGGGCCGATAAACGGCCATCGTATCGACAAGTTGATAGAAACATTCGAAATAGCCGGCAATATCGAAGGCCCTGTCCTGGTTCATGTGCTGACAAAGAAAGGGAAGGGTTACGAGCTTGCTGAAAAGGATCCCACCAAGTTTCACGGGGTCGGCGCTTTCGACGTTACCTCCGGCAAGAGCCTGGAGCAGGCAACGTTTGCTTCCTACACGAAGGTTTTCGGGCGGGCGATGACAAAGCTCGCCGACCTGGACCCCAAAGTGATCGGCATCACGGCGGCGATGCCCCAGGGCACGGGACTCGACGGCTTTGCCGAGGCGCACGGCGAGCGCTTTTTCGACGTCGGCATAGCGGAGCAGCACGCCGTAACCTTTGCCGCCGGCCTTGCCACGGAAGGATTCAAGCCGGTAGTAGCGGTTTATTCGACCTTTCTCCAGCGCGCTTACGACCAGGTGCTTCACGATGTTTGCCTTCAGAACCTGCCGGTAGTTTTCGCGATGGACCGTGGGGGGATAGTTGGGGAAGACGGGCCGACGCACCATGGGCTTTTCGATCTTTCCTATCTTCGTGCGGTACCCAATCTGGTGATCATGGCGCCGAAAGATGAAAATGAGCTTCAGCACATGTTGAAGACGGCGGTTGATCATGACGGTCCGATCGCCGTTCGCTACCCGAGGGGCGAAGGGTTCGGGGTAAAACTCGATGATGAATTGAGGAGTCTGGAGATAGGTAAGGGCGAGTTGCTCCGGCCGGGCAAAGACCTTCTTATAGTGGGCATCGGCTGTACCGTGAAAAGCGCCATGGAAGCCGCCGAGCGGCTGGATTCCGAAGGGATCGAAGCGGCGGTGATAAACGCACGGTTCGTTAAGCCTCTCGATAATGAGCTGATTTTGACGTGGGCTAAAAAGACAGGCATGGTCATCACGGTCGAAGAAAACATGCTGCAAGGCGGGTTTGGCAGCGCCGTGCTTGAAATGTTCGAGGAAGAGTCGTTTTTCCCTAAAGCATTCAAACGGTTGGGAGTGGGTGATTTCTTCGTTCCTCATGGAAGCCAGACGATATTGAGAAACCTGTGCGGTATCGATGCTGAGGCTATCGAGAGGGCGGCCCTCAAATTGTTGCGTTACAATCATGGCCAGATCCTCCGAGCGATTAGATAAACTACTTGTAGACAAAGGTTTTGCCCCTTCGCGCGAACGCGCTCAGTCGCTGGTGCTGGCGGCCAAAGTCCTGGTGAACGGCCGGGTCCTGACCAAGGTGGGGCAGAGAGTTGCCGAAGATTCGGAAATCCATGTGATCGAAGAAGCGGTCCCCTACGTCAGCAGGGGCGGCCTAAAGCTCGAACATGCGATTAGATCGTTTTCCATTGAGGTTTCTGGTCGAATCGCAATGGACGTTGGGGCCTCGACAGGGGGGTTTACGGACTGCCTGCTCTCGTTCGGCGCGCGCAGGGTCTACGCGGTTGACGTGGGATACGGGCAGTTGGCGTTCAAACTCAGGAACGACCCCAGGGTGGTCGTGCTTGAGAGGCAAAACATCCGGTATCTGCCTGCCGAACTTGTCCCCGAGCCTATAGAGTTGGCGACCATCGACACATCGTTTATCTCTCTGAAGCTGGTCATTCCTGCGGTAGCGCATTTCCTGAAGGCCGGGGCGGTCTTGATTTCGCTCATAAAGCCCCAGTTCGAAGCAGGCCGGGCGCAGGTATCGAAGGGTGCGGGAGTCATTCGGGACCCCGCCGTTCATGAAAAGGTATGCGAAGCGGTGGCTGAATTTGCAGCAGGGCTCGGATTCAAAATAATGGGAACGATTCCATCACCCATCCAGGGACCTAAGGGAAACCGTGAATTCCTGATGGCGGCGGTTGCGCCTTGAAATCAGCGGGAACGGCATGCGCATCCACCTTGTATTCGTTGGAAGGACGGCATTTGCCGATATAGAATCGGCAATCGATCGGTACGTTAAAAGGCTGGTCCATTACTGCCGGGTGGAAATTCATTACATAAAGGGGGAAAAGATCTCGGCCGGTGTGGAGGACCGGATCGTTCGCGACCGTGAGGGCGAGCGCATCCTCAAATTAACGGGACGCGAGGGACATTTGATAATTTGGGACCAAAGAGGGCGTGAACTCGACTCCAGTGGTCTGTCGAAATTTTTGGAAAGTCTGATTTCCTCGGCGATGACCGAGGTGTGGATGATCGTGGGCGGACCGGTTGGCGTATCCGGCAAATTGCTCGAGAACGCACGGGAAGTTCTGTCTTTATCGAAGATGACCTTTCCCCACGACCTGGCCCGGCTCATGCTGGTCGAGCAGCTCTACCGGGCTTTCACCATTATGAAAGGCGAACCCTACAACAGGTGAGCCGGGGCCCTTCGGTTTTCGCACCGGTTAAACGGCTACAACTTCTGTAACTTCCGGGATCTCCTGTTTGATGATCCGCTCTACTCCCGATTTCAAAGTCATCTGGCTCATGGGGCACCCACGACAGGCGCCGGTCAGCCGCACTTTGACCACGGAACCGTCAATGTCTATCAATTCAACGCTCCCGCCGTCCCTTTCCAGCATGGGTCTTATTTTTGCCAGCGCCTGCTCGACTTTCTCACGCATCGGTTTTCTCCCGTTCAGATGATTTGCAAGACCAACTGTATCCCAGGCAGGATAACATAACAGAGAGGAAGGGACAACCAAATCAATTGGAATTGAAATTTGGTATTGTTTTCAGTAGAATGCATAATGAATGGGTAATGTATTTAACCCTGCTTCATTCAGGAGCGTGTTGCTATGGCTGAATATCGACTTTTAGAGCGTGTTTCTCCCGAGCGGCTAAACAGATGTGTCGAGGAACTGGCGCAACGGATTAACCATGATTATCAGGGGAAATCTCTCGTTTTGGTGGGGGTTTTGAAGGGGGCGTTTATTTTCATGGCCGATCTTGCCAGGCGTATTGATTTTCCGGTCAAGTTGGATTTCGTACGGCTGGCGAGCTACGGGGACAAGGCACAGACAAGTGGTAACGTCAGGCTCACCAAAGATATCGAACTTAGCCTGCAGGGAAGCCACGTGCTGATCGTCGAGGACATAGTCGACTCCGGAGTCACGCTCAAGTGGCTGTTGGATCACTTTTCCAACCTGGGCGCCGAATCCGTGAAAGTGTGCGCGCTGGTGGACAAGCGTGAGCGCCGCGAGGTGGAAATTACCCCCGAATACGTGGGACTGACGGTGGACAGCGGTTTTCTGGTCGGCTACGGGCTCGATTTTTCTGAAAATCACAGAAACCTGCCCGGGATCTATGAAGTGTTGTTCGACAAGCCCCTCTCTGCGTCCGGCTAATATCCCTGTGCCGAAGGATGACAAATGGCATTACTGGTTATCACGTGCGAATCCTGCGGAACAAAGTTCCGGCTGGATTCCAACAAGCTCAACAAGCGCCGCAACAAGGTAAGGTGTTCGAATTGCCAGAGCGTCTTCGAGGTCGAACAACCTGAGGAAGACGACTTGATTCATATAGAGATCTCGGAAGAGGAAAACGCCTACATTGAGGAGTCCGATGCCGGGGAGGAGCAGGAGGTTGAGTTCCCGTTGCCGCGCAGGGAGCGCGTGGAAAGCCGATCTTCCGGGAAAAAGTTCCTGATCGCCGGAATTGCAGCCATTCCGCTGATTTTGATTATTGCCCTGTTTGTTTGGCTCGGTGGCCGGTTCCCGATTTTCAAAGCGCAAAAGCCTCCGGTCGGCGCTGTCAAACCCGTTGTAACGATCTCTGACAATCTGGACGCTTATTACCTCGAAAACGTGCACGCCGGGGAGGTGCTTGTGATCGAGGGCAAAGTGTTCAATAAATCCAGCAAGCCCGTCAGTTTTGTAATGGTACAAGGAAAATTGTTCAACAGAAATGACGTTGCCGTACTGACTCAGAGCTGCTATGCCGGCAATCCGCTCACGCGCAGGCAAATTATGGATCTCAAGCTTTCGGAGATCGAGACAAAGATGATGAACCGGGAAGGCCGGGACCTCAAGGACGTTCGGATTCCTCCCGACGGCGAGGAGCCTTTTGTGCTCGTTTTTCACAATCTTCCGGCGATAAGCACTCTTACCAACTACAGCGTAAATGTTGTCAGTTCGCAATTAGACTAGGAGGCTGTCCGAAAATTGCGAATAAGCGCGTTTTCGTAGGAGCGGCTTCCAGCCGCGACAGGCCCGTCGCGGCTGGAAGCCGCTATCAGAGTCGGGAGGCCCATCAAAGATGTTTTCGGACAGCCTCCTTGTCCGAGGGTTTTGGGACACCACCCTTGCAGTTGAGCCAACTTATTGAAGTAACAAAAAGAATTGACAAAAACAGTTTTAAAAGATAAAAAGGCGCGTGTTCAAGCTCCCGAAAAAATAGGCAAATCATCACGGTGAGGCACAAGTCATGCTGGATGTGAAATTCGTTCGAGACAATATGGAACTGGTGCGCCGGATGCTTACAAACCGCCAATCCGATCTCGACCTCGAACCTCTTCTAAAACTTGATGAAACAAGGCGGAGCCTGTTGGTCGATGTGGAAGAGAAAAAGCATCGGCGAAATGTGGCATCCGAGGAGATTTCCCGGCTTAAAAAGGAGAAACAGGACGCAGCGGGCCTAGTTGAGGAAATGAAGGATTTAGGCCGGGAGATCAAGTCCATCGATTTGCGGTTGAGCGAAGTGGAGCATGAATTCCGGGAATTTCTTCTCAACATTCCGAATGTACCGCATGACTCGGTTCCTGTGGGCAGAGATGAAAAGGACAACAGGGAAATCCGGACCTGGGGCGAAAAGCCGGTTTTCGATTTCGAACCTGCGCCTCACTGGGAAATCGGGGAGGGTCTTGGAATTCTCGATTTCGAGCGCGGGGCCAAAATCGCCGGGGCCAGGTTCACACTTTATTGGGGCGCTGCCTCTGCGCTTGAGCGCGCATTGATTTGCTTCATGCTCGACGTTCACACAAAACGGCACGGCTACACGGAAGTGATGCCGCCGTTCATGGTGAACAGTTCGAGTATGACAGGCACCGGTCAGCTTCCAAAGTTCAAGGACGACCTGTTCAAGTTGGAAGGGTGGGATTATTGGCTGGTTCCTACGGCGGAAGTGCCGGTCACAAATATTCACAGCGGCGAGATACTCGATGAATCCATGCTGCCGCGCTGCTATACGGCATACACTCCCTGCTTTCGCTCGGAAGCGGGTTCTCACGGCAAAGACACTCGCGGTCTGATCCGGCAGCACCAGTTCAACAAGGTCGAACTGGTGAAGTTAGCCAGGCCCGAGGATTCCTATGACGAACTGGAAAAACTGCTCGACAACGCCGAGACGATCCTGCGGGAACTGGGAATCCACTACCGGGTGGTTTTGCTGTGCACGGGGGACATGGGCTTCTCATCCGCCAAGACTTACGATATCGAAGTGTGGCTTCCCGGCCAGAACACATACAGGGAAATATCGTCATGCAGCAACTTTGAAGATTTTCAGGCCAGGCGCGCAAACATCCGTTTCCGTCAAAAGGGGCGGAGCCGGACGCAGCTGGTCCACACGCTCAACGGCTCGGGGCTTGCGGTAGGACGAACTTTGGTGGCGATCCTGGAGAATTTTCAGCAAGAAGACGGCACCGTGGTCATCCCGGAAGTCTTGCGTCCATATATGGGGAATATGAAGGTGATCCAACGAGGAGTAATGTCATGACCAAGAGTGAGTTGATTGAAGCATTGGCCAAGGCGGAAGGAATCACTTTAAAAGCTGCTGAAATTGCAGTCAATGTAACTTTTCAGAGCATGGAACTGGCGCTTGTCCGTGCGGATCGACTGGAGATCCGCGGGTTTGGCAGTTTCAAGGTGAAAGACTACGACGGATATAAGGGCAGAAACCCGAAAACGGGCGCACTGATCGAAGTGTCGTCCAAGAAATTGCCTTTCTTCAAAGTCGGCAAAGAACTCAAGGAAAGGGTCAATGGCACTGAGTCCGCCAATGCCAGGATTACAGTGAAGTAGTTGGGGGTCGGAAGGTTCGGGGATGATGCCTCTGCGACTGATCGGCGAAGCTCCGGGTTTGGTTCGGGCACAGTCTGGATTCGAGGTGTCACTCCCTGACAAAAAGCAGATAGAGGTTCAATGCAACAAGAGCTGTGGTCCCACCGACAAAAGCCAACACATTGTGCAAATCCACCTGGCCGCCTGATGTCGTCAGCGTCTTTTGGACAAGCAGGATAAAGAGGAAAAACGAGGCCAGGAAAATCATCAGTTTGAATTTTTTTGTCCAGAGCAGGTAAATGCAAATCGGCACGAGTACGAGCCATGTATAGACGCTTTTCGCGGCGGCCGTCAGGTCGATCCCGCTGGTTTGCCGGATAACGCTCTGGAGGTCGTGAGACGCCAGGAAATTGCAAATGTGGCCAAGGACTTTTTTCACCAGGATTGCTCCTCTCAGTATGCTATCGTGAACGTCTCAAATTCGCCAGTGCAGGTTTCATCGCGGGTATCGACAAGTTCCACCCGGCTCAACGGGCTTCCCCTGTGGCACCACGCAATCATTTTTTTCAACTTCTCCTCATCTCCTTCGAAAACGGCTTCAACCCTGCCGTCAGGAAGGTTTCTAACCCAGCCCGTGACCCCTATCGAACGTCCGGCGTCGCGGGTATATGCCCGGAAAAAAACGCCCTGGACTCTTCCACTGATCCAGACATGCACTCTTCGCTTTTCCATTCCGGCCCTCAATTCAGTGAGCAGTGATGAGTGAACAGTGATGAGTGAACAGTGACTACAGGGAGCTTTTTTTCCTCACTCTTCACTGCTCACTCTTCACTGCTTCTATGAACTCATCCTCATTCATTATTCTTACGCCCAGTTTGCGGGCTTTCTCCAGTTTGGAGCCGGGGTCGACACCTGCGACGACGACATCGGTTTTTCCGCTGACACTTTCGGTGACCCTGGCCCCCCTTGCCGAGACTTGCCTGCCCGCCTCCTGGCGGCTCATCGAGGCAAGACCGCCGGTGAAGACAACCGTCTTTCCCGACCAGAATCCGGCTTGGACAGCTCTTAGGGGTTGCGCCCTTTCGATTTCAACGCCCAGCTCTATCAGTTCGTTTACGAGCATGGTGTTCTCGGGGTTTGAAAAGTAGGTCGCTATTGCGGTTGCCACTTTTTCTCCTATCCCCCGGGTCTCTTGGAGTTCTTCGATCCGGGCCGAGCGGACCCTTTCGAGCGAGCCGAAACTGTTGGCGAGAAGGTCGGCTACAAAGGTCCCCACATGACTGATGCCAAGACCGTATAAAAATCTGGAAAGCGTGACACGTTTGCTCGCCTCGATTGATGAGAGCAAATTTTGTGCCGATTTTTTGCCAAATCCCGATAGATGCTCCAGGTCTTCCATGCGGAGTCTGTAGAGATCCGAAACGGTTCGGATAATCTTTTCGTCTATAAAACGCGATACTATCCGGTCGCCAAGGCCGTTTATATCCATCGCATCGCGGCTTGCGAAATGAACGATCGCCCCCTTGATCTGGGCGGGACAGTTGCGGTTGATGCACCTGTGAAATGCCTCATCGGGAAGGCGCACTACAAGGGCGCCGCAGGTCGGACATTCCTGCGGCATTTGGAAAGGCTGTTCGTTTCCGCTCCGTTTGGATTTGATTACTTCGGCAACCTCCGGGATTACGTCGCCGGCCCTGTGAACCAGAACGGCGTCGCCCACCCGGACGTCCTTCCTTTCGATTTCATCGATATTGTGAAGAGTGGCGCGTTTTACGGTGACGCCTCCCACCAGGACCGGGTTGAGATATGCCACCGGGGTGATAATGCCCGTTCTTCCTACGTTTACGCGGATCTCCTGCACGTGGGTCTGGACCTGGTAGGGGCTGAATTTCAAGGCGACCGCCCAGCGCGGACTGCGGGACTTTTCTCCGAGTAGCTTTTGGTCGGCCAGGTCGTTCACCTTTATCACCACCCCGTCTATTTCATACGGAAGGTACTCACGCTTTTCGACCAGTTCTTCAAAGTAGCTGACGGCTTCCCCTATGCCCTGACACAATCGTAATTCGGAATTGACCGGCAGTCCCCAGCTTTTAAGGCGGTTCAGTATATCGTAATGTGTCGGGAGCTCTTCTTCGGTCGGAAAAGTCCCGATGCCGTAGAAAAAAACCTTCAAGGGCCGGCCGGCGGTGATGGCTGGGTCGAGCTGGCGCAGAGACCCGGCGGCGGCGTTTCGCGGATTGGCAAAAGGAGGCTCTCCGCGCGCAGACCTTTCTTCATTGAGTTTTTCGAAGTCGAGCTTATCCATGAACACCTCGCCGCGAACCGCAAGCTTTGCGGGAGGGGAGCCTTCTTCGGACTTGAAGAAAAGCCGCCGTGGTACCGAACGAATTGTCCTTACGTTCAATGAGACATCTTCGCCGGTAAATCCGTCCCCTCGGGTGCCTGCGCCGGTGAACGCCCCATTTTCGTAGACGAGTTCCACGGCGAGTCCGTCCATTTTGAGTTCCGCAACGTATTCGATGTTTGCGCCCGTTGCCAGGAGCTTGCGCACCCTGCGGTCAAAGTCGAGGGCCTCTTCAATGTTCATTGCGTTTTCGAGGCTGAGAAGAGGCATTTCGTGCTGAAAGGGCAGGAACTTCTCTATCGGCGCAAATCCGACGCGCTGTGTAGGCGAATCGGGCGTTATGAGTTCGGGGTGTTCGTTTTCCAGAGCGACCAGCTCGCGGAAAATCTTGTCGTAGTCGGCATCGCTGATTTCCGGCTCGTCCAGCGCGTAGTAGCGATAGTTGTGATACTCGATAAGCCGTCGAAGCTCGGCTATTCTCGAGGAAACGTCTTCTTCATCGGTTATGGGGCGGTCCGGCGTCGTCATCGGTCATTCCCGGCAAATAGAGGTCAATACGGATTGTATAACTTTTTTCCGAGATTCCTTGAACCCGGCGTCTCTAAATCCATGCACCCATTTCAGGCCGGAAAGATCGTCGGAAACCACGAGAACCACCGCAAGTTCTACGCCTCGAAAACGCGAGACGGAAAATAGAGCGGAGGTCTCCATTTCGACAGACAAAACTCCCTGCGCCTGAAAGGATTTCACTTTCGCGCAGGTTTCCCGGAAAGGAGCGTCGGTAGTCCAGACCGTACCCTCATGGACGGTCTTCCCGGTCGATTCGAGGGCCGATCTCAGGGAATCGAACAGTTGCCTTGAAGGGCGGCATTCGGCGCCGGGATAATGGCTGGAAGTCCCCTCCTCGGAGACGGCCCCTGAAGGGAGAACTATATCGCCGATTCTCACCTCGGCGTTAAGAGACCCGCACCAGCCGACCGCGATGAATCTCTTCGCACCGAGGGCTATCATCTTTTCGAGTACAAGGATGGTTTGGGGCGCGCCCAGCATCGGACCGGCAAGGGCGATGGCTGCGCCGTTGCACCTCCCTGTAAATACATCGGTTAGATAGAGCTTGTGCGTGAGTACGGGCGGCGGAGCAAAGCAACTTGAAAAGGAAGTGAGGTCTTCGGGGCTGAAAACCAGGACGGCGTCAGAGGGCAGGCTTTGTTCATTCCTGCCCTTTTTCGGTTCTATAACGCATGAATTATCTTCGATAGTCATATGGGAGAGACCATGCTTTCCGGAATACGTTTTCGAAATCAGCTCAAAACCTCATCTTACAGCGGTTTCCAGCCGATTTCCAGCCTGATCGACAGTCGAGCCGAACCGACTCATCGGGGTTTCGTTAAGCCGCCCTCCCGAAAAGCCGGCCCGTTCCGGGCCTTTTCTGATGAAGGGGTTTTTCTTCATAAGGCGCAATGCCGCCGGGAGGTTTCATTCTGCCTTGGCCTTACCCCGGGGCGCCCGGGCGCCGGGGAAGTGAAAAGCAGCGGCCGGGGTCATATCCGCTCCAGCAC
>JAJYTC010000012.1 GCA_021793275.1 Deltaproteobacteria bacterium
GAAAATGCGGCAACTCACTCGCAATGTCCGGTTGGTTTTCGACTATTTGCGAATGACGAATAACGCGTGTACCGTGGCCAACCCATGAAAAAAGGAGAACCAATTTACCGTGCCGGATGCAGGGCTGCTCCGTTTCACGCTGGGCCAGGGTAAAAGTCAAAGGTCGAAAGGCAAAAGGCAAAATGCAAAAGGCAAAAGTGCGGAGTTCTTTACTTTTGCCTTTGCGAACTGCGCGAACACGCACCGCAGGCATTAATTGTTGTCTGTGGGTACATGGAATTTAGTCTTAATGACCTGTAATCCATGTGGAAGGTCTCGGGCTTTGAGGATTACTGATATGGAATGAACGGCGCAGCTCAAGGCCAGGGGATGTATCCCTGCGGCCTGCATACTCTCGGTCAGCGTGCCCGCAATTCGGTAGCGGTCCCCGAAATGAGGACCGTGAAAAAAGACGCCCGCTGCATCTTGTAAAGAGCGTGCGGTATGAGGCAGGTGCGCATCGAGCGCTTTGCTTACGGGCTTGCGCTGTGAGGCCGGCAGGCAGAAACTGAGGAGCACTTTTTCGAGATGGCTGCAATCGGCTACCAGGAAAGGGATTTTGGTTTGAAGACCATCGACCTCTCTTAGCGCCGGCCCCATCTGCGTGAGCTCCCTGCGATTCAGGATCAAGGCCCAAAGGTCGAGGCCCGGCTGGTCCAAAACGGCATAGACTTTGATGTCCTGTTCCTCGTAGGAACCGACGACATCCCTGAAGAGCTGCTCTTTACCTACATAGGCGGTCTCCCACTTGAGGGGGGAACCGTAAGCGGGAAACTCAAAGGCGCTGAAGATGCCCTCGATGGTTGCCTTCATGTGCTCCGATGGAACTACGATCGACATAGCCGAGGGGGAGCTTGCGATTACGAGGGCATGCATATCATCGCGCCCCATGAGCTCAAGAAGCGCTCCCATTACGCGGGGCCTGCGATCATGGGGAAAGACGGAGACAATAGTGGTATCGTGCCTGAGTTGCGGCGCTATGCCGGTATCGAGCTTGAGGAGCAAATAACTGGTGAAGCTGCCTCCGCTTTCGGTGCAAAGGGAGATTGAGGAAAGTCCCCTTCCGTCATCGACTATGTGTGTCACCTGGCTGAGGTTGATTCGCTCTGCGGCCATATGGCTGCAGATATCCGCCAAGGCGTTGGCGCCTTTCTCGCACGACCACGCTGCGTAAGAGCGTCCTTCCAGGATTTTGATTCCCCCGAGCTGAATTTTTGGCATGGCTTGTGTGAACGGCTCCTGTGGTCTATTTTCTTTTACTCGGCCCTTTCGCTCTGATCGCGGCAATTGTCGCTCCCCATCCGCCCGATTGATGGCCGGCATCGCCAAACGAAATCACCAGTGGATGCGTTTCGAGCACCGAATGGACTATACGGCGCAGGACCCCCGTACCCTTTCCATGGATTATTCGAACCTCGGTAAATCCCTTACGGCTCGCCTCTTTGAGGTAGTCGTTAAGAAGCTCTCTTACCTCTTTGGGCCTGAAGGTATGGAGGTCAATCGAATCTTCAATCGGATATCGGAACATCTCGTTTTCTTTCCTGTTATACGAGCCGAAGCGTTCGGCTGGAAAAGCGCCTCGAAAAACAGGTGAATTTCAGAGTGGACTTTCCCTCGGGCCGCTTTCTTCTTCCTGCCCCTGCAAAACGGCCCTGCTTTCCATTTCGGAGAGTACGCCAAGGACGCTTTGGGCGACCTTGCGCGGAAGGCCGGCGCTTTCGAGTTCCGAGACCGTGGCTTCCTGGATCGCATCGATGCTGCCGAAGCGCTGGAGAAGCATCTGTCTTCTGCCCGGGCCTATTCCGGCAATGGAGTCCAGGGCGGAGGTCAAAAGCGAAGTCCTGTGCACGTTTTGATAGTGCGTGACGGCGAACCTGTGGGCCTCGTCCCGTATTCGCTGGAGCAGGTGCAGGATGTCCGGATGGCGGTGCAGAAACAGCGGGTTCTTGCGACCGGGCAGATAGATTTTTTCGTACAGTCCTTTCCCTTTGTCCCCGATGTCCGATTCGCGTTCCTTGGCGATAGAGGCTACTGGAAGCTGTTCAGGGGGCGCAATTTGCTCCAGAAGGCGCACGATTGTGTTAAGCTGCCCCTTGCCACCGTCGAGAAGGAGCAGGTCGAGGCTCGAGGAGAGTTCCGCATCGTTTTCCATGAGCCTTCCTATCACTTCGGACATCATTGCCGGGTCGTCGGGTTCGCTCTTGAGCCTTATCCTGTAGCGCCTGTAGGAATTTTTGTCCGGCCGTCCGTGTTCGAAAACGACAACGGCCCCTACGGCGTGCTGTCCCTGGATGTTCGAGATATCCACGCAGGCGATTCGTTCGGGAGATCTCGGGAGCCTGAGCAGGCTCTTAAGAGCGTCAATGATTGCCGTATCGCGGTTTTGCCAGCGCCTGCGGCTGATCAGACCCTCGCGCGCGTTGGCCTCGGCCATGTCGAGCAGGTGCTTCCTGTCGCCTCTTTTTGCCGCCCACACCCGTACGCGCCTGCCCTTCATCTCTGAGAGCCATTCCGAAAGGACCGTTTCCGAGTCCAGCGAAACCGGAACGATAACCTCGTCGGGAACGAAACCTCCCTGGTAATAATATTGCTGAATGAAGGCCGAAATCAGCTCGGTCTTGTCGCCCGTGGCCTCTTTGAGATCGAATGCCCTCTGGCCCGAATGAACGCCCTGCCGCACGAAAAGAACCACAAGCTCGGTTCGTTCTTCCTCCTGGCAAATGCCCAGTACGTCCCGGTCCACGAAACGGTCCGACACTATGTGCTGCTTTTCGATGGTGGCCGCCACGTTTCGCAGCCGGTCGCGATAGAAGGCGGCAAGCTCGAAATGGAGCGCCTCGGCGGCTTCCTGCATCCTTTGTTTGAGCTGCCTTTGAAGGACATCGGTCTTTCCTTCCAGGAAAAGCGTCACCTCCTCGACCATTTTCATGTAATCTTCGCGGGAAACCTTGCCTGCGCACGGGCCAAGACACTGGCCCATCGAAAAATTGAGGCAGGGCCGTTCGCGGGGGACAAGTTTTTTGCCCTTGCAAAGCCTGAGCGGAAAAAGCTGGTGGAGATATTTGAGCGTGTCCCGGGCGGCTCTTGCCGATGTATAAGGGCCGAAATAGAGCGCGCCGTCTTTTTGAAACCGCCGGACGATATCGAGTCTGGGGTAGGGATCGCGGGGATCGATCCGGATAGAAAGGTAGTTTTTGTCGTCGCGAAGTACAACGTTGTAACGCGGCCTGTATTTCTTTATCAGGCTGGCTTCGAGGAGCAGCGCTTCCTTTTCGGAGGATGTGAGGGCATATTCGAGGTCGGCGGCCTTGCCTAGCATTATTCGGGTTTTAACGTCCACGGCATCGCCGTTTCGGAAGTAATTCCCGATACGTTTCCTGAGGTCCCTGGCCTTGCCGACGTAAAGAACAGTGCCGGCTGCGTCCCTGAAAATGTATATGCCAGGCAGGTGAGGAAATGCTGCCACACGGCCGGCAAGCGCGGCCGGGCCGATCAATTGCGAAGCGCCGCTCGCCGAATCGGTTCCGCTCTCGGCGCCTTCGACTGCGCCGTGGTTTTCTGTTTCAGGTTCCGGCATGATGTGTCCATATAATTGCAAATTGCCCGCTTTTCAGTTCCTTTATTTTAAATTATAGCACGCAAGCCGGGATCGTCTTTAATTGATTCCTGTCGATCTGGTCTTTACAATTCTCAAAGGGTATAAAAAATAAGTCGATAAGTTGATTTTTCCCGGCCGTGCGAAAAAAAACGATAACCCGATCCTGTCTGGAAAGCCGGCATGATGCATAAACCCCGGGCGCCCCTCGTTTTGCTGATCAATCCCTGGATTACCGGCATGTCACCTCTATCAGACGGCTGTGGTAAGCGTGCTTTTTTATTGCCAAAAAGTGAATCGCGCTCTATGGTTCAAATATGGATCTTGAGCCGACCCGCGTTCTTTTCACATTAAATGGTTGAGGTCTTTAATGCATAAGTTCACCGCCATAATCGAGAAGTGTTCCGAAACGGGTTTGTATGTCGGGTATGTCCCGGGTTTTCCAGGAGCGCACAGCCAGGGGCAGACCCTTGACGAACTGCACAAAAACTTGCAGGAAGTTATAAGTATGCTTCTCGAAGACGGGGAGCCTTCGCTGGAAGGTGAATTTGTAGGAACCCATGTGGTTATGGTAGCGTGATGGGAAAGCCTCCCGTCCTGAAACCGAGAGAGGTCGTGTCCATTCTCGAAAAGATCGGCTTTGTCGAAGTCCGTCAGAGAGGATCCCATCGGCAGTATCGCCACACGGATGGGCGGCAAACTACCGTCCCTTTCCACAAGGGGCAGGATATTTCTCCATTATTGTTGCGTAGAATCGCGGGCGATATCGGGTTGACCGTTGAGGAATTCCTTGGGAAGGCTTAAATCTCCGGAGAAAGGGACCACACCTACATTTTCCCGGCCGTGCGAAAAAAAACGATAACCCGATCCTGTCTGGAAAGCCGGCATGATGCATAAACCCCGGGCGCCCCTCGTTTTGCTGATCAATCCCTGGATTACCGATTTTGCGGCCTACGATCTGTGGGCAAAGCCCATGGGCCTGCTTTTTCTCGCATCCCTGCTAAAAGAGGGGGGATGCGGCACGGCGTTCATCGACTGCCTGGACAGGCGTGACCCTTTCACGAACTCCCATGCCGCGGTCCTTCCCGGCAGGGACAAAAAATTCGGGACGGGCAAATATCCGAGGATGCGTATTGCGAAGCCCGAGCCTTACGCCGGTTTCCCGCGGCATTTCCACCGGCACGGGATTCACCCCGAAAGCTTCCGGCGAAAGCTCGCTGAAATCGAAAAACCCGATATCGTCTGGGTCACTTCCATTATGACATACTGGTATCCGGGAGTTTTGGAAGCGATACGGATGGTGCGCGATGTCTTTCCTGCCGTACCCGTATGGCTTGGCGGCATATACGCGAGGTTATGCCCCGATCATGCGGCGCGGTGGAGCGGGGCCGACCGGGTCATAACGGAGGACCTGGCCCGCATTCCTGAAATGATTTGTGAGCTGACCGGCTTTGCCTTGAGCAATGCCCGCGTTTGGGGCGATTTTAGCTCATGGCCGCTTCCGGCCCTGGACTTATTGAAACCGGCGCCCGGTTACGCGCCCGTTCTCACCGGGGTCGGCTGTCCCTACAGGTGCCCCTATTGCGCGTCTGCAAGGCTCCAGCCGAAGCGCGCCGGATTCGACTCCCGCCGCATAATGGATCAGATTGAATGGGGCCGTAATGAGCTGGGTATAAGCGATTTTGCGTTCTATGACGATGCGCTGCTGCTCGATGCCGAACACGCGCTCAGGCCCGTGCTCGAAAAGATAGCGAAAGACGGCCCGAGGATTCGCTTCCACGTTCCGAACGCTCTCCATGTGAGGGCGCTTTCCAAAGACTGGTGCGATTTGTTGTATGCCTCGGGGTTCAGGACTATTCGGCTCGGGCTCGAGACCGCCCTGGACGGCAGGAGCCTGGAATGGGGCGGCAAGGTTGACGCGGAGATGTACCTGGAGGCAGTGGCGAGACTCTTTGAAGCCGGCTTTTCCAATGACGACGTCGGGGCCTATCTTATTTGCGGGCTGCCCGGCCAGAGGCCGGAAGAAGTCGCCGAATCCGTCCGGTTTGTGCGGCAAAGCGGGGCGCATCCGCATATCGCCGAGTTTTCCCCCATTCCCGGAACGCCGATATGGAACAAGGCCGCTGCCCTTTCCACGTTCGACATCAAGGCCGAACCGCTCTACCACAACAATACCTTTTTCGCGTGCCGCCGGCCCGATTTCACCTATGCCGACATGGTTGCCCTGAAGGGCCTGGCGAGGAACAGGGGCGAGGAAGAGAAGAACTGAGAGCTATACGAGGGAAATCGGCCAAGGGGGCTCCGACCAGGCTGGTGTGTGAATATTGGGAGTGAAACAACGTATAGCCTGAAGGACTGGGACGTTGGGACCGCTTCCCGTATAATCACTCTACGGCACATGGCCGGAACGGGGTTGCTCGTTTGCTGTCTTAGCAATGACGTCAGTCTCCGATGATTTCGTTTAGACCTTCAATGATTCGGCCCAATTCTTCCGATGATACCGAGCCGATCTTTTTTCCGATTCTTTCCGTGGAGAGTGTGCGAATTTGGCTGATTTTCACCCATGAGCGCTTCGGAGGGTCTCCGGGATCAAGTTCCAAAGTCAGTGGAAATCCAGCACGTTGAGACTGGCTGGTTATTGCCATGGCAATTACTGTTCCTGAACGTTCATTGAAAACATCCTGGCTGACGATGACAACGGGGCGCTGGCCGGCCTGCTCTTTCCCTTTTGCCGGATTCAGATCAGCCCAACGAATTTCTCCTCTTACTATTCCGGCCACCGTTCCAACTCCTCAGACATGCCTTCTTCAGCAATAGCCCTCTCCTCCGTCGGATCAAGCATTGAACATTCCCGAGCAAGGCGACTTCGTTCCAGCCTCTTGAGTTTCTCTTCTACCGCATCCTGAATTGCTCTGCTTCGACTGGGAAACACCCGGTCTTTCACCAGTTGATCAAGCCGATGCACTGTATCCTTATCCATTGTGATTGCGATCTTTGCTGAAGCCATTATACACCTCCAGTATGATGGTATATCATACCGGCTATCGGGTCAAGCAGATCGCTATCCGGGCGACCAGGATTCTAAGCGACACGGAGCCGTCAAAGAAAAAAGACATTAAGCGGGCATTTAGCCTTCTCGGTCAGGAATGGCTATCTTACAGGCGGCATCTGGAAATGCATTATCCTTACATGTATTAGCTTTCGGTGAGGACGTTCCGCCTTTGCAGTCCGGTTGCCGACCCCGCCGTTCTCAGTGGCTGAGGATGGGGTTAAGTCCAAATTATACGGTTACTCATTTCGACAGGAGAAAGCCATGAAAATGGAAGGGAACCAAACGGCAAAGGGAGTGCGGGTGATGACCGAGAACCCTCTTAACGCAGAAACTCCCCCAATATATCTTCGTTCCTGGATTACGGCGAATTCGGTGTTTTTCGATAGAAATCAGAATGCTCTGATGGAATCTCCCATTGACATTGCCGACTGGCGGCTGACGATTTGTGGAGAAGTCGAAAAAGAAGTGGAACTTACTTTCGACGAGATTCTGCGCATGCCCAAGGCTACCGTTGCCAACACACTCGAATGTTCGGGCAACGGCCGTTCCCTGCTCGCCGAGAAGGCAAAGGGAAATCCCTGGACCATCGGAGGGGTCGGCAACGCCGTCTGGGGCGGTGTCTGGCTAAAGGACGTGCTGCAGCAGGCGGGGCTAAGGGAATCGGCTAAACATGTCTCTTTCGAAGGATTCGACAAGCCCGCCGGTTCAGCCGGGATCAAATTCATTCGCAGCATTCCCATTGAAAAGGCCCTGTCATCTACACTTCTTGCCTATGAAATGAACGGCGAACCCCTGCCGCTCAAACATGGATATCCGCTGCGGGGACTGGCGCTCGGGTGGACCGGCGCCAACTGCATAAAGTGGTTGAGCAGGATAACGGTGCTGGGAAAGCCCTTCGAGGGTTTTTACATGGACAAAGTCTATCGTATTTTCCAAAAGGATCAGGAGCCCAGGACAGGGGAAGTGGTTGCAGGGATTCCTCTTAAGTCCATCATCACCCAGCCTCTGGTAAGCGAAAAACTGCCCGCCGGGCCCGTCGTCGTCCTTGGCGCCGCCTACGGCGGTGAAGCGGGCATAAAGAGCGTGGAAGTTTCGACGGACGGAGGCCAAACCTGGCGTAGCGCGACATTGATAGGCCCCAACGAGCTTTACGCCTGGCGTCAGTGGCAGTATATCTGGGATGCTCAAAAGTCCGGCGTTCATACTCTTATGGCCCGCGCCACGGACAACGCTGGAAACCGGCAGCCCGAAACCGCCCGATGGAATGTTTTGGGATACTGCAATAACGGCTTCCGGGGACATGCTGTAACGGTTGAGATTGTCTAAGGCTGGTCCATTCGTCGGCATTGGAGAAGGGATGCGGCGTCCCGGTCCACCAGCCGACAGGGATTGCCTCCGTGGGGGCCGGGGGCTTAAGTTGTGTGTCGCGAGGAGGTGGAAGTATCAGGGTGTTGGTTTGGAATGAGATGTTTGAGCGAAGGTATTTCTTAAAAGGAGGATGTACGATGGAAGGAAAGTTTCCGGAATGGTACGGCAAGCTGCGGGAAGAGTATCGGGATTACATGGATGCTGTGGAACACCTTGGTGAAACAGTCAGAAAAGGACCGCTGGATGAAAAAACATCCCATTTGATTCAGTTGGCGGCAGCGGCGGCTATTCGCTCCGAGGGTGCGGTCCACAGCCATACCAGGAGGGCCATGGCGGCTGGAGCTACACGTGAAGAAATCTGCCACGCCATACTGCTTTTGACCGGTACCATCGGATTTCCTGCCGCAGCGGCGGCTTTGAGCTGGGTTTATGACATAGTGGGCGAGAAAAAGTAGCTTCCGCCCGCCACCGCAGAAATGCATTTTTCAGTAACGCCCGGCGCCACGGGGCCTCTCGCGGCGCCGGGCGCGATCCCGGTGAGCGCCCTGTCCTTTCTTGCTGTCAAGGCCCTCAAGTCCTGTCTTCGCGCACTCGAGGAGCGAACGGGACGCTTTGTCCGGTAGGCTTTATCCCCCTGGACATTCCGGCCGGCAAAGAAGGCTATGCGCCCATCGTCCGTGCTCCATGGAACGAATTGGGGTGTTGGGGCCTGCGGTTGTTCCGGCTTGACGCATTGCCGACCTGAACACTATATTTTCCTCTTCGTCCCCGTTTTTATTGCGCGGGTTGTTTGAGACCGGTCTTAAAAGGTTTAAAGGAGAAGAAATTATGCAGGTTCTCGTGCTTTATCACTCAAAAGGCGGCAATACACGGAAATTGGCAGAGGCGATCGCTAAAGGGGTCGAATCGGTCAAAGGGGCAAGCGCCCTCCTTAAGACCACAGCGGAGGTTACAAAAGAGGATTTTCTCAACTCCGCCGGGGTCATTGCCGGCTCCCCGGTTTATTTCGGGGTCATGGCCGCCGATTTGAAACGGGTTTTCGATGAATTTGTGAGCACCAGGAAGAAGATGGAAAATAAGGTGGGAGCGGCCTTCACCACTTCCGGGGACCCCTCGGGCGGAAAAGAAACGACCCTCATTTCGATAATTCAATGTTTGCTCATCTACGGCATGGTGATAGTCGGAGACCCCATGGATGCCACTGGCCATTACGGCGTGTCCTGTGTAGGGGCGCCGGACGAAAAGGCGGCTGCCAACGGGGAAAAACTTGGAAGAAGAGTTGCCGAGCTGTGCGGAAAACTTGCTTCCTGATCCTGTGTAATCTCTGCCCGGGAGATGGGCCGGGCGGAGAAAAGGATATAGAGTGAAAAGGATGGTTCCGAAGTTCAAAAGTGAAGATCGGGAGAGGGACTTTTGGTCAAATCGGGACTCTTCTGACTACATTGATCGGGGGAAGGCAAAGCTTTCGACCTTTCCTGACCTGAAGCCCTCCACGAAGACCATCTGCGTGAGACTTCCGGAATCCATGCTCGATAGTCTCAGAATGCGGCAAATAAAAGAGATGTCCCTTTTCGGCCATCAGGCCCCGGTTTGACCGCCGGACAAGGTTGTGTGGACGAACTCCTGCCATATGGGAGCGGTTCTGTTGCTGGAGCCTCTATAGGCATTGATATTTGACGGCATACGAGGACCGTCGCACATTTTAAAGAAAAAAAGAAAAAAGGGAAAAAAGGGGACGCCCTTAATTTATTAACTTAAGCCAAAGTGAACCCATCCTTTTTTACAATTTCGGCCCCTCTAGCGACCGACTTGCTTACAGCTACGATTGAAATATTCAGTCGGCGCGCCATGGCAGCCATGCTCATACCGAGTTCGCGCACAGCCCAGAAGCACAAAAGGCTGCGAGCCCGTACAAGCTCCTTCATTTTGCCTTCACACCAGATATTTTCCTCGGGAATATTCAACAAAATCGATACCCTTTTCGCAATAAAGTCTACATCAACTCCTCTTGATTTCAATTCATATCGTTTGTCGAATGATTCTAATGATTTGTCCAAGACCTCAGAGACAAAATCGCTTTCTCCCAAGATACGCTCGTCGCTCTTTATATGAACTTTAGACACTCTAAGATCCCTAACTGCCGACCAGCCCCCCGCGCTCCGGATTAGACCGCCACCTGTCAGATCGTCCCTCCGACCCTCGTCTATTCCTGCAATAATAAATCCCCTGTACCGCTGCCTCGCGGAGGCGATCCGCTTACCGAAATGCAGCAGCACTTCTTCAACGTTCTGCCAGTGTTGTTCGTGTTTACCGAGAATGACTCCATGGCCGGAGAAGGGGTACCGGTCCAATTGCCTCATATCTGCTACCAGCTTTGCTCTGAAAGGGTTCAGGTGAATATATCTAACTAACTCCAAAAGGTAGCGTTCTTCCTGACATAAAATCGATTTGTAACGGTTCTGGAACAGGTGACCGCGTCTTTGATGGCGCCGGTTGTACCGAATTGCATGACCTGAAAGCAGGCGCCGCATGACTGTAGCTATCGGACTCAAACCGGTTCTCAACAAGAGATGAAAATGGTTGGACATCAGCGACCATGCAAAACACGCCGTTTCCGTTTGTTTCAAGATCAGACCCAAGTTCTTCATAAAATCGTAGCGGTCTTGGTCGTCCTCAAATATTTTACGGCGCTCGATGCCTCGCGCAATGATGTGGTGCAACGCTCCCGTCGTGTCGATGCGTGATTGTCTGGGCATGTGAAAGCAGTACAATGGCAAAGGCGCTGTGTCAAGTTAATAAATTAAGGGCGTCCCCTAGTTTCCACATAGTTTCACAGTGCAGTCGTGCCATGGCGACCGCCGCCAACTGGTTTCTGGAAAATCAACCGAACTTGCCTTCGTAAACCCTCAGCATCCGGACGAACCTGGTCAACATGATTCTGAGATGTTGAGATGGTGCTTAAAGCAGCCACTGGCGGGGTTGAAGCCGTACTACGACAGGAAGGGATTCTTTACGGTCAGGCCGTCAAAGCGAAAGCCGTCTTGGAGATCTTCCGTAAGAATCCGGGAGCAACCCGCACTCTTCGCCGCCTGGAGAATCAGCGCATCCCAGAAGGAAAGAGAATGCTTTTGATGTAGATGGGCTGCTGCGACGACCATGTCAAAATCCGGGGTTACGATCTGGAGGCTGGCCATGTATCGCATGAATTCGAGGGCATCTTCCACCGAGATCGGCGTCTGAATTTTCCTCGTCGCCACCTGGAAGAATTCCTGAACCACCTGGATGCTTATAACCCCTGAGCCTTCGCGGATATGAACCGTCACGAGCCTTCGTGCAACAGCCCTCTTTTTCTTCAGCTCGGCTGATGAATCAATGGAATAGATAAATATATTGGTATCCAGAAAGATCCTATCTTTCGTGGAGTTCATCTCGGGTCCATTCTTTTTCCCCAATCAGCGCTTTACTTCGTGTGAAGAAAGCCTCAATGCCCGTCAGAGCTGCCTCCCGATTGAGGTCGGATGAAACAAACTCCTCAAGTTTCTCCCTCACGACGGCATTGATGGATGTATTCCTTCGCAGAGCCAAGCGGCGGGCTTTAGCCAGAAGTTGATCATCGATTTTCAACGTTAGATTGGCCATTTCGACCTCCTGGTACAACACATCTTACAGCTATAAAATAGCACAGTAACTGTGCTATCGCAAGAGATCCGGTGAGTATCCTGCCCCCCTATACGTAACAAGTTCTTCAAAAAACGTTGTCGGATCTGGCGCAGTGAAAATCAACAGGACTTGCCATGAGTTATGCTTTTCTCATCCCGGGCAGCTTAAAGGATGATCATGGTATGTGGAACAGCATGTGCAACCTTCTGGCGGTGATGGCCCATGGCTGAATAAATATAGGGGCAGCCCATAATCGGAAGCTCTCTGCGAAGCTATCCATGCGGACGGCTTCATCTGCCTCTCCATATCAGCAAAAAAGGGGGCTTTTACTGAGAAATAGTGTTCAGGAAAAGTGGAAATTCACCTTTTCATTGCGAGCGCCCAAAGAATGTCAAAAACCTTATTCTTCTCAGTGCACGAAGTAGATTATACTTATTCCAACGCCTATCGTTACGACAATCCTGCGCAACAGGACCGGTGAAACAGCGCCCGCCAGCCGTCCTCCGATCACTCCGCCTACTATCGCCCCGATCGCCATCACAAGGGCAACCGGCCATACGACTTCTTTAGAGAAAAGAAAAAAGACGGCCGCGGCCACATTTATGGCAAAAGCGAGGAATTGCTTGAGAGCATTGAGCCTCGTTAGAGAATCGTCGAGCACGAGGCCAAGGACGGCAAGCACGATCACGCTGAGACCTGCGCCGAAATAGCCTCCGTACACGGCGGAAAGCGCCACCGGGACGGCCGCTGTGATCTCGCCTCGGGTGAGTTGCTCCGGGTTGTGGCCGGGGTCCCGCAGAAGCGTTGCGGCTTCTTCGCCCGCGATGCATCCGGATGTTCTCTTCTGTGCGGTCTTTTTCGAGGCGTGGCGATAGAGAAACTTGCGCACCGGCCCCTGTGCCGCCAGAAGGCCTGAAGCAAGAAGGATGAGATAAGGCACCAATACCCGGAACAGATGTTCGCCGGTGTTTAGCAGCAGGAGTCCTCCGGCGACCCCGCCGAGCACGCCCGCAGGAAGGAGGAATAAAAGTCTTCGCTTTTGTCCCCGCAAATCCCTTATCTGTGCAAAAGTGCCGCCAAGATATCCCGGGCACAGAGCGACCGTATTGGTCACATTGGCGGCAACGGCGGGAATGCCGAGGGCGGTGAGCGTAGGAAAAGTGATAAGCGTCCCTCCGCCGGCCAGGGCGTTTACAGCCCCTCCGGCCACCGAAGCAAGGCCGACAATTGCGAATTGAAGTCCACTCAGCATCAGCATCCATCCCATTGTGGCATAGCCGTCCAAGCCGGGCAGCAACGGCAGCGAGAAGGTTTTTTCAATATCACAAGGGACTTCAAAATGAAAACAGCAATGTTTTGCCTGGCAAGCCGGCCGAAGACCTCCCGCGCGCCGGCCGCACGGGCCCGATTCGGCCCTCCTCGCCTTGCCAAGGATGGTTTGGAGAATTATATAGCTCCCCGATAACTCGCACGACCTTCAAGCAGGGGTAATTAATGAATGAATGCATTGAAAATATTAGGGAAAATCTTACCGGGGAAGAATGCGCCAGCAAAATTTTCGAGATGTCCGGGGCAAAGTTCGATCCCGAAATGGCCGTGGAGCTTTGGGCGAAAATCGAGCAGCACAAGTGGCTGTTGTCGGAAAGACTCTCAAGAGACGTCGGCGCCCGAACGGCCTGCATCGATTTTCTCGAGAACATGGAGCAGGCCGTAAACGAGTACCTGTCTTATAAAAGAAACGACGTTCTAAACGAGATGGGGGCGCAGACCTTCGGCGGAGAAATCTGGGATACCATTTCAGATTCTCAGCCGCCCAAGCAGTTGGTAAACCGCAGAATCATTTTGCCCCTCACTATGGAGGACCTTTCACGCAAACACGGCGTGAGCCCTCCCCGGACGATCATCTTCTTCGGGCCTCCGGGGACCGGCAAGACCCATTTTGTCAGGGCCATAGCCGGGGTTTTGTCCTGGTGGTACATCGAGATCGCGCCGAGCATGCTCATGGAGGATGGCGCCGACAAGGTCGGGGCCAATCTGCGCAGGACTATGGAAAAAGTGAGACAGCTCCAGGATGCCGTCATCTTCATAGACGAATTCGAGGAACTCGCGCCTTGCCGCCATGAGGCCGACCGCCTGGATAAGTGCATAACCAACGAGTTTTTGAAGCAGGTCCCGCTTTTCAAAAACGAATCCAAGCGGCTGCTGCTCGTATGCGCCACCAATTACATTCGTCAATTGGACCCGGCATTGCTTCGACCGGGACGCTTCGATTGTATAATTCCGGTTGGGGGCCTCAATGCCGACGAGCGAAAGACGATCCTCGATTATTATCTTTCGCGGATAAACGTCGGCCAAATCGATATTGAAAGGCTCGTGGCCGAGACTGCCAGGTTCACGCCGGCAGATATCGAGTATCTTTTCGAGCAGGTCGCCCAGCTCGCCTTCGAGCGGGAGGTGGCCGAAAGCAAAGACTCCAAGGTGACTACGGAAGATTTCCTTGAGGTCATGGCCAAAATGCGGCCTACCCTGACAGATGAAATCATCGAGGAGTTCGAAAAAGACAGTGTTACCTACGCAAGGGTTTGATGTTTGTAAGCTCAAAAAAACCCGGTGGCCTAAACCCGTCCCGATGTGAAAGGGGGTGAGCGACGCATGTTTTCTAATCGCGCACCGGGTTTTTGTGTTTGATGAAAGTCCCGCCTCGGTATTCATCGAAGGCGATACGCAGTTCCTCCTGTGTGTTCATAACGATGGGGCCGTACCAGGCAACCGGTTCGCCAATTGGGCGGCCCGAAACCAGCAGGAACCGCAGAACACTGTCTTTTGCGCTGATAGAGACTCTGTCGCCGTCTTCATAAAGAATCAGATCGCCATCGCCGCAGATACACTCTCGATTAAGATCGAAATAACTGCGGCCAACCACTTCGTGGGAAAACGCATCCTGGTCGTCATCGAAGTAGCCCTTGCCTCCAGTCACATAGGCAAAGGCGGTATGGCCTTTTTCAACAGGATGGCTGAAGGTCGAACCGGCTGGTACGGTGACGTCCAGGTACTGCGGATTGATCACGATATCCCGCACCGGACCCCGTACACCATTTATTTCACCGCATATTATCCTGACCTTTATGCCCTTATCGAGTGTAACCTCCGGTATTTGCTCACTGCGGACATCTCGATAGCGAGGCTCCATCATTTTCATGGAAGCGGGAAGATTGGCCCAAAGCTGAAAACCACCCATGCGGCCTGCTTCGTTTCCCTTTGGCATCTCCTGATGGATGATGCCGCTGCCGGCTGTCATCCACTGCACGTCACCGACCGTGATGTCTCCCTTGTTGCCCATACTGTCACCATGCTCAACACGTCCTTCAACCACGTAGGTAATTGTCTCTATACCCCTGTGAGGGTGCCATGGGAAACCGGGGAGAAATTTTGCAGGATCTGCCGATCGGAAATCATCGAGCAGCAGGAATGGATCAAAGTGCGGGACCTGGTAGTAGCCGAAAGCCCTTTTGAGATGAACGCCAGCCCCTTCGATGGTGGGTTTGCTCTTGGAAACCGTTTTAATCTTTCTGGTACTACTCATTTTTGATCCTCCCTGTTTAAATGCTCGTTTTACCGGCAAACCTCTACACGACTTCAGTCATTTAAGACCCGTCAAAGGTCATGTCCAGTGAGGGATCTCAATCCGGTTCGCCGCCGGATCTCCATTCATGCCAAACCCCTGCTGTCTCCAATTATACTGTTTTTACCCTATTGATCGTCGGAAGCCCCTGATTAAAAACGAACTATGGTCAAGCATCGCGGCCATATAACACGCAACCCGCAGGAGGACGGAATCATGCGCGAGGAAACAATGGGAAGGCAGATGATTGATCTGCAAAGGATCGGCGTGGATGGTATGATCGACTATGCAATCACGCTCTGGAACTACACGGGGAGCATGTTCAACTGGTTTCTCAACCAGGCGGGCTGGATCCCCGAGGAAGGCAAGAAAGTCATAACGGAGTGGATCAACACCAACAGGAAAGGTTGTGAAACGTTCAAAGACGCCGTAGACAACGGCTACTCCAACCTCGAAAAATTCTTGGAAAGCGCCTGAGCGCTCGCGGCTTCCGGGGGAGCGGGCCCGGTGCCGGAAAATTTACGGCCCGCGTCCCCTCTAAACCGTATTGATGTTTGAAGCACAAAAGGGGAGGAGAGAAGCTCCCCCCGTGCTGCCGCTCTGCGCAATCTTTTGTTCAACGTAAATTCATTTGTACCATGGTGCTCTGGCCGGAATTGTGGTCGACTGCCAGAACACTGATACTACGTCCTTTCAATGTTCGGAGAATCGTAAGAAGCGTCGCCGCGCTGTCTACCTGGTTATTGTCGATTTGCAATATTACGTCGTGTTTCTGAAAACCCGCTCTCCCGAAGGGACTGTTGTATGAGATATCTACTATTGTGACTCCCACCTGCGTATTTAGCCCATAGCTGTTTGCCTCGCTTGCGGTCATGGGCCTGACCTCAAGGCCGAATTCCTGTTTGAGCGTAGTCTCTATTGCCGTTTGCTCCGTTTGGAGATTTCCGATTTTCACCGAAATATCCTGTTTTGCGCCGTTGCGTATGATCGAGAGCGTTACGCGCGTCCCGGGGGGCGTGAGCGACACCTCGTTTCGCAGCATCGAAGGATTATCTACCCTGTTTCCCTGGAAGGCCGTGATGACGTCTCCGGGTTTGAGTCCGGCGCGATAGGCGGGACTACCCTTCATCACGTCTGCAACGAGAGAGCCCTGGTAGTTGCTCAAATGAAACGATTTGGCAAGTTCCGGTGTGATCTTCTGGATACTCACCCCGAGCCAGCCCCGGATGACCTTGCCATGTTCGATCAGCTGCTTAGATACGTAAGCGGCTATATTGCCGGGAATAGCGAATCCCAGCCCTTCGAAGCCTCCGGATTCGGTCATGATCGCAGAGTTTATGCCGATTACCTCGCCGTTGAGGTCCATAAGCGGACCGCCGCTGTTGCCGGGGTTGATAGCCGCATCGGTCTGGAGGAAATCCTGGTAGCTGCTGGGTACGGAGAGGCCCGTTCGGTGTTTCGCGCTGATGATCCCCTGGGTAACGGTTTCACTTAGTCCACGCGGCTGGCCGATAGCGACGACCCACTGCCCGACTTTTACCTTGTCCGAGTTTCCGAGTGTAAGGTAGGGAAAAGGGCCGTTTCCAAAGATCTGGATAACCGCCAGGTCCGTCTTCGGGTCGGTCCCGATGACTTTTACCGACTTTCCGGAAAACTGCCTGCCGTCGGCCAGCACAACCCGGATTTTCGTCGCTCCTCCAACCACGTGGTAGTTGGTGAGAATATGGCCGGCAGGGTCGAGGATCACGCCGCTGCCAAGCCCGAATATCTCCTTCTCAAACTTTTTGGGCATCTTGGGAATTCCAAAGAAATATTTGAAAAATGGCTGGCTTTCAAAGGGAAGCAAAGGGTTCGCAATCTCCTGGCGCTCCGTGATTTCAACGTGAACGACCGCAGGGATAGCCTCTTTTGCGACTGTCTCGACTGCGGTGACAAGGTCGGGTTGATCGGTTTGCGCGCGGGGTTTGATCGACCCGTACGCCAAAATAAGGACTAAGACCAATGAAATCATCAACAGCAGGTAAACCAGGTTTTTCAAACTCTTTTCCGCCATTTTCATGCTCCTCCGTTTTTTGTATGGAACTTGTGCGGCAATTCTACGGACCGATTCAAACTATGGCAACTATTAAGTATTCATTTCCGGCTAACCCTCGGAGCTGCGAAACGTTTGGGGGACCATGAGGCCGGCGACCTCATCTTCGGTACGGGGAACAATCCGGCTTGGTCTGCTCATTTTGATCGCCACCCCCGTTATGAAGGTTGCGTTTACCGTTATTTCCTTTATTATCCGGAAAGTCAAAGTTTATGTAGGCGTCACTCTTATCGTCCTGTCGGTGCTGCTTTTCAGCTTTGTGGGCGGCGGCCGCTGAATTAAGAGAGGGCATATTCGTTGTTAATCCGAAAAGGAAGTGAAGATGTTCAGAAAGCAGGAGGCAATAAAGAATCTCGAGGCTATAGTCATAGCTATAGTGCTCGCTCTATTTATCCGGACTTTTATTGTCCAGTCGTTTTTCATCCCCTCCGGATCGATGAGGCCGACTCTGCTGCCCGGAGATTATATACTGGTTAATAAATTCATCTACGGAGTGCGAATCCCCTACGTGGGGACGCGGTTGTTTTTTCACAGGGTCCCGAAACGGGGGGATGTAATTGTCTTCATCTATCCCAAAAAACCCTCGGAGGACTTTATCAAGCGGGTCATCGGATTGCCGGGTGAGATAGTTCAAATCATCAACGGGAAAATATATATAAATAACAAACTGCTTCCGGACCCATGGGGCTACTTCAGCAAAAAAGAGCCTCCGGGGTTTATAGAGGCAGTGGAAAACTTCGGGCCTATCGTAGTACCCAAAAACGCCCTGTTCGTCATGGGTGACAACCGCAATAACAGCGAGGACAGCCGGTTCTGGGGGACCCTGCCGCTAAAAAACGTGTTGGGAAAGGCCTTCATCATCTATTTTTCATGGAACAGCGAGGCCCACAGCCTGGCGCACAAAGTGAGGTGGTCGAGGATTGGCAAATGGATCCATTAGGGGCGGCTCAGCCAAACTTATGCCGCACGCCGTAGCCACCGCGGGGAAAGCGCCAGTCGATATTGAAGTGGGGGCAGCCGACGCGGCACGAACCGCATTCCAGGCAGCCTTCGTAGTTGACGCTTACGCGGTCCTTTTCCATCTTGTAGACATTTGCCGGGCAGATATAGAGGCAGGGCTGATCGTCGCATTTTTTCATGCACACGTCGGGGTCGATCAGCCGAAGGTGGGATTCGTCGTCTACGTTAAATCGATTTAGAAACAGCTTGTCTTCAACCTTTGCACTCATCGAATGCTTCTCCATGCGTCCCAGATGAGGTGCAGCAGCCGCAAAGGGGCCGTCCGGCTCCTCATAGCCTGCCAGGCTGCGCGCTGACTGGTTTTTTTCGGCGTCTCGTCGACCGTGAGGATTGTGCGCAAAGCCGCCGAAACCCCGTCGGGAAGGGTGGTGAAAAGCTCCTTGTGGGTTTCCAGGAAGGAAGGAAACCTGCGATATTTTTTCAGGTCCTTTAAAACGAACGACTCCTCCAGCCGCGCACCATAGGCTTGAAGCGTGCGGGAACTGAAATCGCCTTTTTCCATCGCATCGAGGATCGTTGCAGCCGCCAGTCTTCCCGAAGCCATAGCGAGGTTCGAGCCCTCCCGGTGAAGCGCGTTGAATAACATGGCCGAATCGCCGGCAATGAGGAAGCCGTCGCCGAAAAGCTTGGGCACGGTCTCAAAGCCGCCTTCGGGGAGCCAGTGCGCAATGTACTCAGTGGGTTTTCCGTCTTTTATAAGGGGCGAGATCGCCGGGTGCAGCTTCAGTCGCTCGATCATTTCGTAGGGGCGGACCCTTTGCCTTGCGAAGTCGGAGAGGTTTGCCCCTATCCCTATCGAGACCGAACGCCTGTTGGTGTAGATAAACGCCACACCGTTCATTCCCGCAGTCACGTTTCCCAGGATTTCATTTGTAACGCCGTTTCCGGCCGATACGCCGAAGCGTTCGTCGATGACCTCTTCGGGGAGCGCGATCAGCTCTTTTACCGCAAGGGCAACCTTGCCCGGCCTCACCTCGGGCCGAAAGCCGGACCTTGCGGCCAGCGGCGAATTGACCCCGTCAGCGAGAAGGACCACCTTTGCGCGCAAATCGCCGTCGGCCCGGTCGGTTTTCACCCCGATCACCCTGCCGGCCTCATCCCTCAGCAAATCGGTAACGACGGTCGAACAAACGACGAGCGCCCCTTTGGCCCTGGCCTGATCGGCGAACCAGCGGTCGAATTTTGCTCTTCCCACCGTGAATGCGTTGTTTTGGAGTTCTTCGAAAAAAGCGTGGTCGCGGTATGCGAAACTGATCGATCCTTGCTCGGAAAGATAGCTGATTCGGGACTCGACGATGTTGCGTTCAATGGGGCAGTTTTTCTGTGCGTAATCGGGTATTATCCGGCCCAGGCACCTGCCGTAGAGAACGCCCCCGAACATATTCTTCGATCCCGGGTATTCGCCTCTTTCCAGCACGATCACCTTAACGCCCCTGTCCGCCAGAATGCATGCCGCCGAAATGCCGGCCGGCCCCGCGCCTACGATTGCCGCATCGAACTTTTCTTCCATGGAGTTTTCCCGGTTAGGACTTTTTGTTCCTGAGCTGGGCGATCAGCTCGGGGACTACTTGCTGGTAATTGCCGACAATGCCAGCGTCGGCGACCCTGAAAATGGGCGCATTGGGGTCGGAGTTTATGGCCACGATCTTATCGGCCCCCTGGATGGCCACCAGGTGCTGGACCGCCCCGGAGACCCCTACGCCTATATAGAGCCTGGGGGCGACGGTCCTGCCTGTCTGGCCGACCTGTCTTTCATAGGGCAGAAGCCCGGCCTGCACCACCGGTCGCGAACAGGCCACGACCCCTCCGACCAGTTCTGCCAATTCTTCCAGAAGGGACAGCGAAGAGGGGTCGCATGCGCCGCGCCCGGCCACTACGAGCGCCGGATAGCGGACGATGTCGATGCCTGCCTCAGCGCCTGTGGGGATGAATTTTACGATCTCGGGCAGTTCGACCGCCGGCGGTTCGAACTTATGCCGGCTTACAGTTCCTTTTCTTTCAGCGTCTCTTTTGGGCATCGCGAACACCCGCGGCCTCACCGAACTCATCTGGGGCCGTTGGCGCTGGCAGAAAATGGTGGCCATAATGTTTCCGCCGAAAGTGGGGCGGGTCATTAGAAGCAGGCCGGTTTCCTTTTCGATAAAAAGTCCCGTGCAGTCGGCGGTGAGGCCGGTTTCGAGCCGTGTGGCGACAACCCCGGCAAGGTCCCTGCCCAGGGGAGTCGCGCCTACGAGAAGGATTTCCGGGCGAACTTCTGCGCAAAGATCGGAAAGCGCCTTGCCGAACGTAGCGGATAAATATCGGGCAAGCAGAGGATCGTCCATTACGTGGATCTCGTCGCAGCCGTAGAAAATCGCTTCCTCGGCGACATCGCCCACATTGCTTCCAAGGACGAACCCCAGGACTTTCGCGTCCAATTGTTGTGCAAGCTCCCTGGCTTTTCCGGCCAGTTCCCACGAAACAGGCGCTCCGCGCCCGTCCACGATTTCGATAAAAACCGCAACTCCCCGGTGACTCGGCGGTTGCGCACCTGGTTCGGCCGGCTTTTCTTCGGCGATCTTCCTGCGTTTTTTCTTCTCGAACCTCACCGCGTTAACCGGGCAGCTATCGAAACATTTGCCGCAGCCAACGCATACTTCCGGATCTATTTCGGCCACCCCGGCGGCATTGAGTTCGATGGCGCCGACAGGACATTCTCCTATGCAAATTTGGCAGGCGATGCACTTATCCGGAATAATTTCCGCAACTTCGATCCCCCGCGTGTTTTTTGCCATCGGCTCTTGCCCCCTCGTTTGCTCTCTACGCCTTCCAGCCTTTCACAAACCCCGCCGCAAACTCTTCATCGGAAAACAGCGCATCGAGGGCCGCCGATACCGCTGCTGAAACGCCCTCTGCCGCGTCCCACCTGGGCCCGGCCCTGTGGACCTGCGGTGAAGCGATCGCCTTTACCCAGGTCGGCGAACCCTTGATGCCGACCAGGGCGGAAGAGGCGCCTATGGCTTTGGCATCCCAGGTTTTAACCGGTGTTCGAAGAGAATCGATAAGCATGGGCAGCGAGGCCCTCCTCGGGGCTGCCAGTTCCAACTCGACCGATAACAGGGCGGGAAGGGCGCCCGAAATCACTTCGAATCCCCCTTCGACCTTGCGCCTGACCTGCAAGCGTCTTTTATCGGGATCGATCCGTTCGACTTCGATCACATAGGTGAACTGGGTAAAACCGAGCCTTGTGGCAATTCCGGGTCCCGTTTGCGCCGTATCTCCATCGACAGCCTGTTTTCCACACAGGACAAGGTCGACCGGTTCAACATTTCCCAGCGTTTCTATGGCTTTTGAAAGCGTGTAGCTTGTGGCCAGAGTGTCGGCGCCGGCAAAAGCGCGGTCGGAGAGCAAAACCGCGTCGTCGGCGCCCATCGAAAGCGCCTGCCTTAGCACGCTATCGGCCTGCGGAGGCCCCATCGATATCGCCGTCACCCTTGCCCCGTATTTTTCCTTGAGCCGCAAGGCTTCTTCCATGGCGGTGATATCGTAGGGATTGGCCATGGATTCTACGCCTGCGCGAACCAGGGTGTTGGTTTCAGGATCGATTTTGACCTCGGCGGTGTCGGGCACCTGCTTGATGCAGACTACGAAATGCATTTTTCCTTTTCCCCGCGCTTGTGGAGCTTTAGGAAAAGCTTGTGGTTGAAATGCGTGGGTAAGCATCCAATCTAAAGTTGGCAAGGGTGAAGAGAGGTTTTCGGATGGAGCCTAACTGAGGATGACTGCCCTGATCGTGGTCATTTTGAGCCTCTTGCAGGCCCTCCAACGTTTTTCTCCGTCAACGATCCGGAACGAATCGTACTCGAAACGAATCAGAATAGGCTCTTGCTGACCGTCCCTCATGCTTTGCTCGATCTCTTCGATCGATTCGGCGGAATAGACGATCCGGCGATTGGGACTGATTCTGCCGACTTCAATTTCGCGAATGTCCTCGGCCATCGTTTTCCTCCTTCCTGCTCTTGGGTGTAGCGAACCGGGCAGGCATACCCGGAGGTTATTCCTGTTAATCCTGTCTTGCTTTCACGCCGACTCGGGTTCGGTCGGGCTCAAGAGCTTCTGGATGCATTCTTTCAATTCCTTTATTTTTACCGGTTTGGCGAAAAAGCCGTCCACCTTGCTTTTCATGGCTTCCACCGCCGAATCCAGGCTTGCAAAAGCCGTTACCATGATAACCTTTACTTCCGGGTAGGCCGTTTTTATCGTGCGCAGCACGTCCATTCCATCGATGCCCTTCATCTTCAGGTCGGTGATGACGACGTCGAATTTTTCCTCCCTGAGCCTCGCAAAGGCAGGTTCCGCACTGAGAAAAGTCTCCACCACATAGCCGTCGGGTTCCATGGCGACCTTTATCATTTGCCCGACAATTTTTTCGTCGTCTATCACTATGACCCTGAAACCAGGCATGGCTAGCTCCTTTCCAAGCGACTGCAAGCCGGAAGCTCTATGGTGAAGCAGGTCCCCACCCCCGCTTCGCTTTTTACCCGCATTTCTCCCTTGTGGTTTTTGATGATTCCGTAGCTTACGAACAGGCCCAGCCCCGTTCCGCCCGCCCCTTTGGTAGTAAAGAAAGGATCGAAGATGTGGGGCAGAATCTCGGAGGATATGCCGCTGCCGGTGTCTTCGACCTCGACCTCCACGCGGGCCGAATCAGGGTTGAAACGGGTTGCAAGACGCAGCCTGTCGCCCGGCGAGGAAGCGTGAATGGCGTTAGTGAGCAGGTTGATGAGCACTCCCTGGATTTGGTCTTCATCTATGAAGACCGTCGGCAGGTCCTCCTTTAGCTCCATCTTCGAGTCGATGTTACAGACGGAGATCATATTCTGCACGAGCCGCATGCTTTTGTTGACCACACTGTTTATGTCGGCCTCCCTGAAGTCGGGTTTCTTGGGCCTGGCAAAATCGAGCAACTCCTTGACGATTCGCTGGATGCGCTCGGTTTCGTCCTCGATCCTCTTGACGTACTCTATGTGCTCGTGCCTGCCCATTCTATCATAGAGTTCGACGAAGTTCTGCGCCAGCATGGAGATATTGTTGAGAGGATTGCCGATTTCGTGCGACACGCCCGAGATAAGAATGCCGATGGAAGCCAGCTTCCTTGCCTCGATCATCTGTTCCTCATGGTTTCGCAGTTCCCGGGCCATAGTGAGCAGAGCTGAAACGGCCATGCCGCATTCATCGCGGGATTTCTCGGGCTCGATTTTTTCGAATTCACCTCCTGAAATCAGGTGAGCGGCCTTTTCTATGCGCTTCAGCGACCCGAGGACCCTGACCGATAGAAGCAGAGTAACCCCAACGGCGGTAAACACGATCAACACGAAAGAAAAAAAGAGCCCCCTTTGAGAACCTGCGATAATACTGTTCACCTCCGCCCGCTCGGAGGCAGTGATATAGTTCATGAAGTCCATGGTATTGCGGCCAGCGGAGCGAACCTTTGCCTGAGCCTCGGTATTCCCGGTCCCGGCTTCCTGGAGCGTGCGGTTGTAATTTTCCAGATTGGATTCGAGCCGGGCTGTTTTCGCCTCGCCGATCGCCCTGACAATATCGGGCCTCGACCGCTCTATGGTCTTGATAGAGTCGTTTATCTTCGAGTGAATTTCCGAAAGGGCCGATTTTTCCCCATACAGGAAAAAATTCTTTTCCGCGAGCCTCATCTCGAGCAAAGACGAATCCAGACCGTCGGCAATTTCCACGAACCTCAGTTTTGTAAGCACCTGTTCGAGGCTGTGGTAGGCGAGAAAGCCGGTGACGACTATCAGCAAGATGTTGGCAAGATTTACAGCGATTACCTTATGGAATATTTTGATCTGTTTCAAGGTTAGAAAGCCTCTGCGCTTTTCAGCGCCTCATAACTCTCTTTCCTGCACGGCCAGGACCACAATATGCCGTCCACGATCATAAGAAGGCCCGCTACGATCATAAATATGTCGAGCAGATTGAGAATGCTCGGGCGAAAATATTCCAGGAAACCCAACCCGCCGCTGGCGAAGGCGACGCCTGTGCCGATGAAGGACAGCCCGGTCCTTGCCCGCGCGTAAATCGTGCGGTAACAGGCCGCTACGGTGCGCTGCGCGGCAAAAACGTTCCTTTGGTGAGCCAGCAGGGAACGGGGTTTGTTGTCGCGCGAACCATCGATGACCACCACGGTGCGACTGGCCAGGTCGAAAAGGCGGGCCAGCATGGTCTTGCCTTCTTTGCTTTCCACCTCTCCGGGGTCAACGAACTGGTAGTCCTCGAGAAACTGCACGCTTGCCGCCGTAACCTCAATAAGCGTCTGGTGCCTGGGAGGACGGTAAAAGGACCTCTTGATCCTGTAGTAGCTGATCATACCGAGGATGAACAAAAGCAAGCCGAAACCGATCAATGACCAGTAAAACGGCGCAAAATGGACCGTGTGGCCGTTTCTAAGAAGCGCTCTTCCGACCAGTATGAACGTCAGCCCCGCCTCGAGGAAACTCATATAGGTCCTGACCGTGGCGAAATCGGTGCGGTAGGTGGCAAGCTTGGTCCTCCACCGGGCCATCGTATTGCGCCACACCGCCAGGGCCGTCCTTTCGTTTCCGGAAAGATGCTGCGGATCAGAGTTCAGAAAATCCCCTATAAAAAAGAAAATATCCTCGGCAAGAGCTACCATGAACTGATATGTCCTGCCTTCTCCCATGCATTGTCTGACGTCTTGGGCGACGAAAGGATCGGTGGGGTATCTGGCTGCGATTATCACCGTTTCGCCGTCCAAGGCGACGGGAAACCAAAGCATCAAAGTGAGTCTTTCCGGGTCCAGACCCTCAAGGAGCTCCGGAGGCACCGGAATTCTTTCGTCGTACTCGACCCAGTCGCACCCGCAGGAAAGCGCGAGGGCCTCGAGCAGCTTGCGGCGCGGAATTCCCCGCTCGTAGCGCAGCACCTCCTCTACTTCGATGTCCCTCACTCGGGCCGCTTCCCCTGCCGAGCTCAGTTCCCCCGCGCTCAGGAGCCCCCAATCCACCAGCGGCCTGAAGCTTGCCGTCGAATCAGCCACCGCACTCATTGTCCTCATAGCTGAACGTCACCTTTTTCCATAACTGGGTCGGCTTGGCGTAATCAGGGATTCTGATCTCGAGGCCCTCCCAGCAATAGGGCAGTTGTTTTTTTCTGCGCTCTGCCTTGAGGTACCAGAAGATGCCCTCGGATATCATGAACAGCCCGGCGATAATCAGAACGAAATCAAAAATGGTCCACCAAATGTTGCCCCAGCCGAAATAGACTTGCAGACCGAAACCGACCGAAAAAATACTCGTTCCGGTCCTGATGAACCTCAGGGCGGTCCTGGACCTTGCCAGCGTGGTCCTGAGCCTCGCTTTGACGTTGCGCCTCTCGGCAAGCAGCGTTCGTTCCAAAGCAAGCCCGGTGGTCCCCCAAATCCCGGGGGCGTAGGTACCCTTGAGCGTCAGTTTGGGCGGCAGGTCGTCAAGCCGGCTGAACGCCCGGAACATGAAATCCCAGATCGAAGTACTTTCCTCGATCTGCCTGGTGGTTTTTATGCTTTCCACAACGGCGCGCCGCCCCGGAAAATACCACCTGGCGCCTTCGAAAAACATGAGGACGCCCGTCATGAGCAAGCCGGCATAAAAAAGCGACCAGGCCCCGACAGGATAGTTTCTCCACAGCAGTATCCCGAAGCCTATCACGGAAGTGCCGGTGCTCGCGAAGGCAAGGCCCGTCCTGGATCTCGCCATCCTCGTGCGGTACATTGCGAGAAGCGTCCTCTCTTCGGCAAGGTCCGCCCTGTCTATTGCGAAAAATCTGCGCCTCATGACGGGAGAAAGCCGGTTCCAACGGTTGCGAAGCTCCTGCGCCCCCTTGACCGGCTCGGACCTCGTAAGGACCGTGCCGAATTCGCTCGATTTTATCTGCGGAATAGTTGTCCCGAATGTCGAGCGGGCAGGCACATAGCCTATTCCCTTCGGTTCGAGCTTTCTCATGGGTATGTACCAGGTGATACCCTCCACGACCATGAAGACCCCGCCGAAAAGAATGATCGCCTCTATTATGCTGAGCCAGCCGATCCCGAAAATCCTGAGAAGAGTAAGGCTGATGGCGATGAATTTGACCCCGATTCGCATGGCGGCCAGCCCCGTTCTTCCCTTCGCCATGGTGGTCCTGTAGCGGGACATTTTCACCCGTTCGGAGGCAAGCCTGGTGCGGATCCGAGCCAGAGGGGTCCGCCCGGCTTCGGGCGGAAAACCGGGGTTTACGTCCTGGCTGTGCTCGACCATGCGGATTATGTCGGTGGGCAGGGCGAAGACGAAGCGGAGCGCCCCCGTGCCCAGGTCGCTTTTGATCTTTTCGAACAGCATCGGGGCTGCGGGGTTCGAGGTCGCCACCAGCGCCTCTTTGGTGGTGACCGAAATCGGGAACCACAGCTCGCGCTTTAGCCCGACAAGATCGAGGCGATCGAGAATTTCGCCCGGCGTTCTCAGACTCTCGCTGAATTCGACGAACGGAAGGTTGTAATGAGTGCTCAAACAAAGCAGGATTTCATGTTTCGCGACGCCCAGGTCTCTTAGCGACTTCTCGATTCGTCTCAGTGAGCCCTCCGAGTCGAAAACGATCTTTTCCAACTCGGCCCTTTCGATCACTCCCCGCTCGGCCAATGCGCCAAGGGCTCCCAGGCAGTGCTCTATCGGTTCTTCAACCAATTCATTTTGAGCATGGAGGCTCTTTTGCAGCATCAGCATCCGATCCACTTGAAAGTCGGCTTCGCCCGGCCGGGCGAATCGCACATATCATCCAGATGATACACCTATTTCGTCAAAAGTCCCATCTCCAGGGCGAGTGCGGTCAAAGAGGAAATATTGTGCAGGTTGAGTTTATTCATCAGGTTTGTGCGGTGTTTTTCAACAGTCTTGTTGCTTATGCCCAGCCGGCAGGCTATCTCTTTGCTTTTGTTCCCCTCCGCGATCATCTTGAGGATTTCTCGCTCCCGCCTGGTGAGCGTGTCCCATGTCGTATACGACTCGATGCTCTTCCTGCCTTCCACAAAGCCTCGGGGCGCCTTTTCCTCAACGGCCGGGCTTAGATAACTCTTTCCCGAAAAGACGTTTTCAACGGCAAGCATCAATTCTTTGTATGTGGCGTCTTTGAGTATGTAACCGTCAGCTCCGCTCTTCAGAGCGCTCAAAATGTGTTCCTTGGTGCAGTGAACGGTTAGCACGAGAATTTTCGTCCGCGGACTCAGTTGCTTTATCCGCCGGGTGGCGCTGACTCCATCCATGACCGGCATCGAGAGGTCCATCAGGACAAGGTCGGGTTTTTGGGACTTGACCGCGCAGACCGCCTCGATGCCGTTTTGCGCCTCTCCAACGACCTCATAGGCAGGGTCGGAAGACAAAAGCATCTTCAGCCCCTCTCTCATGATTGTATGATCCTCTGCGATGAGGACTCTTCTCGGTTGCATGCCGAAAAACTCCCGGAATTTCCCCTATGCATAAATCATGCGATATCCTTGGGGAAAATATGAAGATTTCGACCTCGAAGAGGTCTCGATATTCCTGCAATTTCGCCGTATTGGATTGAGCTGGAAATGGCGTGAGGTTCTGCGGCCCGGATAAAGTGTCGCCTTAGTGTGTCAGGTGTCGCTCGCAACGATACGATAAGTTGGTTTAAACGGGTTCGGTTTCAGCTCGATTTAATTCGGACGCATATTTGCCGGCCACTCGGCGCTCAAGATGGTTCCCGTTTCAGGCGCCGACCGGATCCTCAAACAGCCGCCGGAAAGCTCCGCCCTTTCTTTCATGCTTGCAAGCCCGACTCCTTGTCGCTCGCGAACGGCCTCCAGGTCGAACCCCGCTCCATTGTCCTCTATCATGAGTCTTATGGCGCCTTCCTGGTTGGAAAGAGAAAAATCCACATACTCGGCCTTGCTGTGCTTGGCGATATTGTGAAAGGCTTCCTGGGTGATCCGGAATATCACGATCCTCAGAGGCTCGGGGATATCCTGTTCTTCAATGCCGATCTCGGCCTCGACATGGATTGCGGGATAGATCTGCCGATATTGCCTGAAAAACCATTTAAGGGCCGCAAGCACCCCCATATCATCGAGGACCGGGGGCCGCAGATCGCTCATGAGTCTTCGTATCTCATTGATCGTGAGCTGGGTCCACTCGATCAAAGGATCGAGCATATCGGGACCGTGTCCGTTCCGCTTGAGCTCCTCCCGGGTTTTTTCAAGGCCCATCTTTATGACGGTAAGCGATGACCCGATGCTGTCGTGAAGTTCTCTTGCGATCCTTTTTCGCTCTTCCTCGTGGGCCGAAAGAAGCTGCGCTGAAAGAGAGCTCAGCCTGCTTTCCGATTGCCGGAGCGCTCGTTGCGTTTGCCTCAAATCCGTGACATCGATGGAGACCGCCAGGATTCCCGTGATTTTTCCATCGGCGTCTCTGATCGGCAGCTTATCCGTCCGGAGCCATCTTTCCACGCCCGACAGGTTGACTGCGCGCTCGATAATTCCAAGTTTGGGCTTTTCCGAAGAGATGACCTCCAAATCGTCCCGGTAAAATTTTTCTGCATCGAACGGAAAAATTTCGACCGCCGGTCTGCTCTGTATCTCTTCGACCCCTAAACCTGCAAAATCCGCCGCTGCCCTGTTGACCCGGATGAAATGGTTTTTGGTGTCTTTGTACCAGATGATTGCGGGCACGGAGTTAAATATAATATCTAGTTCGCCTGCGAGACCTCGAAACTGCTCCTCGCTTTCCCTCAGGGCTTCCTCGGCCAGCTTGCGCTCGGAGATATCGACTGCGAGTTTCAGCACCAGCGGGGCGCCCTCCGCATCCGTGAACGGATGGGTGTGAAACGAATAGCATTTTCCATCCGGAGCGGACCATTCCCAATGCCGGGGAAGCTGCGAATTCAAAGTGCGCGGTATGTCACAGTTCTCACATGCGTCGGTGCTTTCCATAAACAGTTCGTGGCATGACTTTCCCTTTGGATCGCCGAAGGTTTCCCTGAATGTGCGGTTGGTAAATATGATGGAACGGTCCGGCGCCTGGAGGTAAACGCTTGCGGGCATGGCCTCGAGAACCGCGATAAGCCGCTGCTGAGCAGCCCTGAGCTCTCTCTCACGCGTTCGGACTTTTTCGGCCATCGTGTTGAAGGCTGATGCCAGACCTTTCAGCTCGCCGGGACCCCACACTTCGATCTCGCTTTCCACACCCCCTCCGCCAAGCTCCGAAGCATGCTCGAACAGTCTTCGAATGGAGCTGGATATGCCTTCCGAGAGTGTGAACGCCCCGAGGAAGGCTGCGCCGGCAACGAGAAGGAATACAAGACCCTCGCGCAACGCCTGGGATTCGATCGGAGCCGCCACACCGTTTCCGGGGCGGCTGGCGCATGCAGTCCAGCCAATTGACGAGATAGGGGCAAAAGCCGCCATGCGATCTCCCCGCCCGTCGTAGGAAGGAATGACTGCGGCGACTTCCCGGCCTTCCAAGGCCTGCCTGACAGCAGGCAGGTTTTTAAAACGGTTTCGCCTCCCCCAACTCCACTCGACCCCGGGCGCCCGGAAGACTACTGCGCCACGACTGTCGATAATGGTGATCGCTTCATCGTCATCCGGATGAATGGGAATGATATTCTCCAGCCACTCAGGATCGATTGCCGCTACCACAATGCCCAGAAGCTCTCCCTTTTCCCCCCGGACGGCAAGGCTTACGGTGAAGACGGGCTTACCCGTGACGCGCGAGCGTAAAAGATTGCTCACCACCCACCTCTTGCCCGAGACGATCTTACGCACATAATCGCGGTCGCTCAGGTTCAAACCGACAACCGATCTCAGGCTCGACATGGTGACTCGGCCATGGGGGTCGAGCCATGCGAAGTTGCGGACAGCAGGGAACGCTGCTTTGTTCAATTTGAGTATCCGCTTCACCTCATCCGGGGCGATAGGCATAGGCATCGTTAAGTTTGCCCCTATAGCCGTCTCCTGATGGAGAAGCCCCATTATGAATGTATGGAAGGCGACCGCCACCGCCCGCGACATCTGCGAGTCCTCGTGGGATGCGGCTTCCATTCGTTTCCTGAATCTTACGTATGTATATGCCACCTGGACGAACATCACCGGAATGAGCACGGAGAGGAGGAGCAAAAAAAGCCTTCCCCGAATGGATGAGAAAAGTTTGTGGCGGGTTGCCTGGATCGTGCCCGACGGGCTTTCAGGATTATCATTCATGCTGAAATCACCTGTGATCGCCGGCTGTTTGACATTCTTTAGAAGTGAATGCTCCGGTTCTGTCCTGTCTGCCTGCACCTTCCCGATGCCAGGCGGCCTCGTTCAAGCCGGTTTCATTGTCTATTCAGGGCGCGGCCTTTTTGCCGCAAGGTTCAGTCCCGCTATCTTTACGGCCCCGCGATGATAGCCGGCAGGGAAGAGTTCGGCGAGTTCCTCCATACCGATCCCGACCGCCTCGCATGTCGCATAAACAGTGGGGACCTCGCCGTTTCTCTCATATTGCGAGCGCATGTGCCTGATGATCCGCCAGTGCTTTTCGCTGAGAGGAGCGCTCATTTGCAGTTCGCGGGCTTTGAATATGGCGAATTCCTCATCCCACTCGTTGGGGTCGATTAGAAAACCCAGTACATTCACCCGGTAGACCCGTTCATCGGGGGGAACAGGTTTAAGTGGACCGTTTTGTGTTGGATGCGGCGGGGCAGTCGCTCCCCGGGCTACGCAGGACACGCGGTTGAGCTTGTGGGCTTCTTGCTGGAACTGAAGCTCGGCCTGCTTCATGACCGCGGTCATAAAGGACAGGCCCGCAAGCTTGCACGCCCCGCGCTGGTAGCCGGAGGGGAAAAGCTTTTGGAGGTCCTTGAAACTCAGCCTGTTGGCCCTGCACGTCTTATGAACCACGGGGCATAAGCCGGTTTGGCGATAGGTGTCGCGGATGAACCTCAAAACGTCCCAGTGGGAGGGGCTAAGACCGTCCGCTATGCCCAGCGCGGGCGCCATGGCCTCGGCGAAATCCTCGTCCCATTGCTCCTGGTCGAGCAGGAAACCGTCGTCGTCAAGGATGTAGGTCTTGTTTTTTCTCTCAAATGTATGCATGTCATCCCTGAAGTCTTTTGCCGCGCGAGGCGCCGGCGCAGCCGTGCGTCTATGCGGCAAGCGCCGGGATGCCCGGTACGCCGAGTCGACAGTTAGTAGCAATCCAGTCTTTTGTCCGTCTTGTAAACGATACCGTATCAAAAAGGATGCCAAATGAGATTGGCTCGTGGCAAGGCGGCGAACAGTCGCCTGCTGTTTCATGTCCCCATGAAACGCCGACAAACCGCGACCTTTCGGCTGCTCGCTTACCTCTCGTCTTGACTTTTCGCAAATCCGAAACAACCCCATCGGGCAAGACCTGTCACTATTATATTCCAGGTGTATCATTTTAGTATAGCAAAAATATCTATGCGCTCACTTTTATCATCCCGGATGGCGTCGGGTTTGCGCGACACGAAGGCCAGGCATGGATTTTGCTCTAAAAACCTGTAAGTACGAAGCGTTAGCAGGCGCTTGGGACAGTGGCTTGCGCAAAGGTCGGCACTTCCAGGGCTGCTTTGTTTGCATCGGCTCGGGGCAAGGCTGTTTTCACCACGAAAGGAAGGGCGCGAAGGCGAAAATGCGGGGCCGGACCGGGATTTGATCTCTGACTCAGCCTTGGGGCACTTTCCTCGCCGTCGATTTTCCGTTATATACGAAAGGTCCTTTGCCGGGCTGTTTCGCTGTCGATCCCGGGAGTTGCGCGGCGTAAATTTTTGGATATTCTGTTCATCCCGGCCGGGGGATTTAGAGATTTTTATTGGTAATCAGGTGAGGTTGCGCAATGAAAACATTGCACCTGGTCATCATCGAAGATGAGGAAGCACATCTCCAGTTGATGAAACGGGCTGTTTTCATGGAATTTCCGCAGGTTGTAATCGATCATTTTCCAGAAGCTTCTTCCTGCCTGGAAGCAATCGACCGGCTCAAACCCGATCTGATAATTTCGGATTATCTTCTGCCTGGTTTGAACGGGCTGGAATTCCTGGAAAAACTGCGCAAGAGGAACAACACCACGCCCGTGATAATGATAACCGGGCAGGGGGATGAAAGTACGGCAGTAAGAGCGTTGAAATCGGGGGCGGCCGATTACGTGGTGAAGACCGCCGAATTTTTCAAGCTGCTTCCCGGCGCCATAAATAAGGTCCTTCGTGAGCGGAGTTTGGAAGATTCGTTGGAAATTTCCTACCGGTTCCTGGAAGCTGCGAACAGGAGCGTAGACCTTCCCGGTCTGATCGAAGATTTCACTCTCATTGCAAAGCGTTTTACGGGCTGCTCGCTGGCTGCGATCCGGCTCTTCGAGGAAGGCTGTCCCACACTCTGTGAGAGCTGTGAATTTTGTGAGCGGGGGCCCTCTGCCCCGGCGGGTCGCAGGCCGCCGTGCCAAGAGTGTTTGTGTGGGGATGGAGCAACAGGCGCCCGCTCATCCTTGCGCCCCTTTTGTACCGAAGCCGGTTCTTTTTATACCGGTAACGCCTCCTCGCTTCCGCAAAAATTCGGCGCGGGTCCAAAAGCAATGGTCCATGGCGGGAGTTGCAGCCTGTCTGAATACGAATCGGTAGCCCTGGTTCCGGTAAGGCTGGGAGACTCCATTCTCGGACTTGTCTACATAGCCGACCGGGAACCGGGCATGGTGTCGCCGCCTGTAATCGAGGTGCTGGAGCGGGCTGCCATGGAGCTGGGGACCGCCGTTCGACGTCTCAGGGCCGCCGAGGAATTGCGAAGGGCCCACGAGCAACTGGAAATGCGTGTAAAGGAACGGACGGTCGAACTGGCGCTTGCCAACGACAAGCTCCGAAAAGAGATCGAGGAGCGAATCCGCGCCCAGGAAGCTTTGTCGAAGAGCGCCGAAGATCTCAAGCTGTTCGCCTATTCCATAATGCACGATTTAAAGAGTCCGACCATAGCCGTCCACGGCTTGACGCAACTGTTTCACAGGCAATATGCCGACAGGGTCGATCAGAGAGGCAGGAAATACTGCGAACAGATAATGAGGGCGTCCGAATACTGTTCGGTCCTTATCGGCCAGATAAATACCTACATAGCGACGAAGGAAGCCCCGCTCAATATCGAGTCGGTCCTGCTGAGCGATCTTCTGCAGACGGTCAGGGAAGAATTTTCCGACAGGTTGAGGGAGAGGGGCATTCGCTGGATACAGCCCGAATTCGACGTAAAAATCAGGGTAGACCGGGCGGCCATGACCAGGTTGTTCACAAACCTTGTGGACAATGCGGTAAAATATGGCGGAGACGCATTGAGCGAAATAAGGATAGGATATGAGGAAAGCGCCGACTTGTGCACTATCCTGGTGAGCAATGACGGGGCGGCAATGAAAAAGGAGGATTGTGAAGCGATCTTCCGTCCTTTCCAAAGGGTCGGAAGCACGGAAGGCACTCCGGGGACCGGCCTGGGGCTCAACATAGTCAGAGAAATCGCTAAAAGGCACGGGGGAGGGGTCGAGATCGAGCCCGGACGAGGCAGGGGAGTGGTTTTCCGTATTACTATCGCCAGGGCGCTGTGAAGTCATGCAGACGGACCATTGCGGATAAGACTCACTTTCTCCGTTATCCGTCGACAGATTGGCATCGTCCGTTACAGGAGCGGGTATTGAGGCCGGCATTCAGGAAACTTTCGCCCATATTGGTATTTGCTTTTTTTGCTTCCGTCACGATTGCTTTGTGGAGGGTGCAGGTCCATCATTTGCGCCAGTTGGTTGTCCGGCATGTGGAAAGTTCGGCGGAAATGGCGGGAATCCGCATCGGCACCATAATGGAAAGCCGCGAGGCGACCCTCGAACTTTTAGCGGACAGGTGGGTCGAAAGCCAAAACCGCAATTTCAGCCGCAAGCGCTTTCTTTCCTTTGCAAAGATTATTTTTAAGGATTATCCTGGCTTTTCCGGGATATTCTGGGCCGATCCGAACGGCGTTATACGCTATGTTTACCCGCAGAAGGAGGAAGCATTCAGGCTTGGCGAGAAGATCCACTACGTCCCCGGGCATAAGGTCTCGCCGTGTTTTGATCTTTTCTCAGGTCAGAAGGGTTTCCGGATAGTTCTCCCGTTAATGTTCGAAGGAAAACTTCAGGGCTACCTGTGCGGCGAGTTCGGGGTCTCTGACGTGGTCAACTTCGCCATGCCCGGCAAATTCATCGGAGACTTTGCCGTAGACATTTATGACGACGGGCTGCGCATCTTTCATTACGGGAAGGACGACTTGTCCGGCAGCGGGATTTCCACAACGCGCGAGATCCCGATAGGCGAGAGGAAATGGCGTCTTACGATGGCGTTTCGCCACGGCTCTTATGCCGCCAGCTCCCCCGAGGTGGTTTTGTTCCTGGTTTTTGGACTCATTCTCTCAGCCACCCTTTCCATGCTGTTTTATCAACTGCTGCAGAGGATGGAAGCATACAAGACCTCCAGGGACCTGGCTCTCGATGAAATCACCGAACGAAAGCGGGTCGAGGCCGTTTTGCATGAGAAGGAAAAACAGCTGGAAGAACTCGTTTCGGAGCTTTCGGCCAAAAACACCGAACTCGAGTCGTTCGTCTATACCATCTCGCATGATCTCAAAACCCCGATCGTCACCATCGGGGGTTTTATCGGGGCTTTGCGGGAGGATTTCGGGTCGGCGATTCCCAAGGAAGCTGAAAGCTACCTGGACTACATGAGCGGGGCGGGGCAAAAAATGGAGGCCCTGATCAACGATCTGCTCGAGCTTTCACGGATCGGGCGCGTGGTTGGCAAACCGACCACGGTCCCTTTCGGGGAAATCGTCGGGGAGGCGATCGAAACGCTTAGGCCTAACATTGAGCGTCGCGGCATCAGGATAAACGTCCAGGAAAATCTTCCCGAGGTTTATTGTGAGAAGAATAGACTCGTGCAGGTCATGTATAACTTGATCAACAACGCAATCAAATACATGGGTGAGGACAACCATGGACCGTGCATAGATATCGGGGTCGAAAAGCAGGATGATCGATGCGTATTTTTTGTCCGCGATAACGGGATCGGTATTGAGGAAAAGTATTTTGACAAGATCTTCCGGATATTCGAACGGCTTCCATCCGCTAGAAAGGAAGAGGGAACGGGGATCGGCCTGGCGATCGTAAAACGTATAATCGAATATCATGGCGGCAGGATATGGCTGGCCTCGGAACCAGGGCGGGGGACGACATTTTTTTTCACGATCGGCGGCAAAGAGCTATGAAAAGGAATCATTGTATGGGTTTAGAGCCTTATAACATATTGATAGTCGAAGACGAAGAGGCGCACGCCGCTCTTGCCGAGCGGGCGATCCGAAAAGGGGGACACATCAATCGGATCGATATAGTGAGAGACGGGGAAGAAGCCTTGGATTACCTTTTTCATAGGGGCGAGTATGCCGAGGTTTCTAAATTCCCTACCCCCGGACTGATCATCCTGGATATAAAGCTGCCCGGAATAGACGGAATAGAAGTGCTCAAGCAGATCAAGAACGATCCGAATTTGAAGAAAATACCCGTGATAATGCTAACCACGTCGAAGCGCGAAGAAGATATAGCGAGTTCCTATCTCAATTATGCAAACAGTTATTTGACCAAGCCGGTGGGATTCAGGGAATTTGAAGCGAAGGTGATGCAGATCAACGCTTATTGGATGGAGATAAATGAACCCCCGGTAGTGAATGAATAGCTTTGGGTCGAATTTGCAGGTACGAGGCATGAAATCTCTGAAGCTGGCTATCATTGAAGACGAAGAAGCTCATTTTCAGCTTATCCGCCGAGCTATCGCAAAAGATGTTCCGGAAGCGGATATCTATCACTTCCAGGATGCCGGCGGGTTTCTCGAAAGTTTTCATCATATCCGCCCGGACATCATCCTGGTGGATTACCGGATGCCGGGAATGAACGGCCTGGAATTCCTGATGCATATGCGCAGGGCCGGTAACGAAGCGCCCATCATAATGATCACCGGGCAGGGGGACGAAAGAATAGCGGTCCAGGCGATGAAGGCAGGGGCCTCCGACTATATAGTCAAGAGTCCCGACTTTTTCATGCTGCTCCCTGGCGCTATCGAGAGGGAAATTAAAAGAAAGAAGGAGCGCATGTGGGCCGAGCGCAGCTTGCGGGCCTCGCATAGTTCCCTTGAGATTGCGAATCGGCACACCGCGCTGGGCCCGCTGTTGGAGGAGTTCGCCTGGGAAGTCCAAAAAATTGCCGGATGCGATTTTGCTGGAATTCGAATTCCCGATGAGGAAGGCAATCTGCCTTTCCTCGCCTGTGTGGGACTGGGCGAGGAATTTCCTGGAAACCCCTCCACAAGCTCCCTTCCCGGGATGTGCGCCAATGTTGTAACCGGGAGTGTCGATCACCGTCTTCCCTATATAACGGAAGGCGGTTCGTTTTATACCAACGATGCAGATCGGTTTTTCGCCGAAATGAAGGAGAAAACGAAAGGGCCTGTGTGCCTTCACTGCCACAAGTTGGGGTACAAATCCATTGCGCTTACGCCGGTGTGGGTCAAGGGCAATATCATGGGCCTGATCCACGTGGCCGACCATGAGGAAAACAAAGTCCCCCTCGAAACCGTTTCATTGCTCGAAAATGTGGGGATGGTTCTTGGGTCGGCCATTCGCCGCGTGCAGATGGGCGAGGCGCTGGGGCGCTCTGAAAAGAGACTGAGAGCTTTGTCGTCCAAGCTGCTGCAGGCGCAGGAAGAGGAAAGAAAAAAAATTGCGATGGAGGTGCACGACAGCATAGGTTCAAGCCTGAGCGCCATAAAACTGGGTTTGCAGTTGAGCATGGACAGGTTGAAGGAAGGCTCGCTAACGGCCGAATCCCTCGATACTTTGGTGTCGGTTACGCAGGGCGCGCTCGACGACGCCAGAAGAATCATGGCCGCGCTTCGCCCCTCCATTCTTGACAACGTGGGCTTATTGCAGACCCTCAACTGGTTGTGCGGCCAACTGGAGAAACTCTGTCCCCAAATCCGGGTCGAGCAGGTAATGGACGTAGAAGAATCCGATATCCACGAGCCGCACAAGATAGTGCTTTTCAGGATCTTCCAGGAAGCCTTCAACAATATCGCCAAGCACAGCGAAGCCGACCGTGTGGAAGTATCGCTCATCAAACGGGATGGAAGGATCGAGCTGCTTGTCCGGGACAACGGCAAGGGCTTCGATGCGGAGGTCGTTTCAAGAAGAAAGAAGTCTGATAGCGGATTGGGACTCACCTCCATGCGAGAACGGGCCGAACTCTCGGGAGGCAGTTTGTCGGTGGATTCATCGCGCCACCAGGGGACGACCGTCCGCGCTTCCTGGCCCAATGACGGATAATTTCGTCCTCCGGATGTCGAAGCACGGCGGTAATTCGCCATCGCCCTTCTTTCCCGCCTCATTAAACTCCCGGCGCGATTCTCATCTCAAAAGCGGGTGTTGTGGGCACGATAAAACTGTTCCCACCCTACGTGCTAAGATTGATAATAAGCTGTACGTCATTATAGATACGGACAAACCCATAAATGCAATGCCAATAGTGAGAGTGCCAATATTACAATTGCAGATGAACAGAATATCGTCCCAAGCCGCCCCGGATGACTTCAAGTGAGGGATATCACTCCTGTAGTGCAAAGAGCAGATTTGGCTCTCTTTCGCTCTAAGGACAGATGAGAATTGAAAAACAATTTCTCTATGCTAATTTCTAAAATAGAAGGGCGTTTGTGAAAAATCACTTTGGCCGGACGACAAAAATCATCGCCAGGAAAGGAAAAGCCATGGATTACGCAAAATTCATCCTCCGCGACCCACAGGTCTGCGGCGGTGAGCCTGTTATTGCAGGAACCCGAGTGACAATTCGTACAATTCTAGCCAGTCTGGCGGAGGGGGCGAACATAGCTGATATTTTAAGCGATTTCCCGGCGCTGACCGAGGAGCAGGTGATGGCGGTGATTGCATTTGCCGCAGATTCCGCCGAAGAAGATCTGCCGACCCAAGGAATTCCGAGAGTTGCATGAAGATTAAACTCGACGAAAACATGCCCGTGCGATTGTCCGCTTCAATGATTTCATACCCCCCGACGCTGCTTTTCAAGCCCTCCTCTCTTCGGTGCTTCTCCTGAGCTTCCTTGTGGGGAAGTACCCTCTGACACTCCACGGCGGCCTCCGCAACCGCTATGAAACCTTCCGGTGACATCTGATGTCATTGAAAGTGTTCGAAATACGTCCGAAGCGCCCGATTTTTCATCTTTGCTACTGTTGTGAGCACCGTCCGGGCCTATAAACGGGAAGTATGGAACGAAGTTTGCTCCAACCTCTGTCTCAGTCGGTCACCCGCCTGTTGCCCGGGACAAAGCGGAATCGAGGAGATAAATCTTCGAATTCGGCTTCCATTACCGTTTGTTCCATGAGGGTATCGCCATGGCTGAAGAGGCGCGTTTAGTCGGAAGCAGCTACGGTGCTGAAAATGCCGAAATGGTGCGGCAGCCTGTTTTGTCGCCTGATTTCGATTTTCTCTATAAGGTCGAGGCCTCGGGGCCGTTCAATGCCTCGCACTGTTTCCAGTGCCGCAAATGCACCAACGGCTGTCCCGTGAGCTTCGCGATGGACATTTTCCCGGACCGGATCATTCGCCTGGCGATCCTCGGCCAAACAGCGGAAGTGCTCAACTCGCGCACGATCTGGATATGCGCTTCCTGCGAGACGTGCAGCACCCGCTGTCCGAACGGTGTTCGCATTGCCGAGTTGATGGATTATTTCAAGGAGTTGGCCGTAGAGGCGGGGATAAGACCCGCGCTTCCCGCAGTGGCTGTCTTTTACCGGACTTTTCTCGACAATTTAAAGCTCACAGGCAGGGTTTTCGAAGCCGGTCTGCTCCCGACCTACTGGGTCAGGAGCAGGCAGGTGGTAAGTATGTTCAAGTCCGGGGAAATGCGTAAAAATGTTGAACAGGCTGTTAAGCTCTTCATGAAAAAACGCTTGTCCGCGCTTCCCGGCGCGGTCAGGGGAAGAGGCGAAATCAGGTCCATTTTGCGCTCATCCCGTCCACACGGGAGAAGCCAATGATGAAGGCGACCTACTACCCGGGATGTTCTCTTGAGGGCGTAGCGCGGGATTACGCGGATTCCATCAAATGCGTTTGCGCGCTGATGGACGTCGAGCTGCAGGAAATCCCCGACTGGAACTGCTGCGGGGCAACGGCGGCCCACAGCATAAATCGCAGGGCGAGCATCGAGCTTCCCCGACGCAACCTGAGGCTCGCTCGAACCCTTGGTAATCCCGACATGCTTGTCCCGTGCCCGCTTTGTTTCAACCGCCTGAAGACCGCGGTGCACGATCTCGAGCTGCGCAACCCGTGTTCAGAGCCGCCGCAGGGCCTGGAGTTTCCCAAAATCTGGGACCTTGCCGCCTTTTTTGCAACGGATGAAAAACTCGAAAAAATTGCCTCCAGGGTGCAAAAGCGGCTCGAAGGACTGAGTGTCGTCTCTTATTACGGCTGCATGGCGAGCAGACCGCCTTACATAACCGGGGCCCCCGATTATGAGAACCCGCTCAGCCTGGACAAAATCGTGAAAACATTGGGCGCGACTCCGATCGACTGGCCGTACAAGACCGACTGCTGCGGAGCGAGCCTTATCGTCTCCATGCCGGGCGCCGGTTTGAAAATGGTCGAAAAACTGCTCGATATGGCTCGGCGGTTCGGGGCCGAGGCTGTCGTGGTTTCCTGCCAGATGTGCCAGGGGAACCTGGATATGTACCAGGACCGTATCGAAGCGGATACGGGGAAACATTACGGTCTTCCGATTATTTATTTTACCGAGCTGATAGGGTTGGCATGGCGCCTGGCTGAAGCCGGGGGATGGCTTTCGCGCCACTTCATCGATCCGGTCCCGCTTCTGCTTCGTAAAGGGTTGATGGCGGGACGCGGGTAAATCACGCCCCGAGGGCGTGAAAAGTACGGAAGAGGTTGACCGTCCCATGGCTGAAAAAAAAGCACAGCAAATGAATGAGGTGCGGAAGACCGGCGCAATCGCCGTTTTGGGAGGCGGAATAGCGGGTATCCAAAGCGCTCTCGATATCGCAAACTCGGGATTCAAGGTATATCTTGTCGAGGAGCAGCCTTATGTGGGCGGCGTCATGTCGCAGTTGGACAAGACTTTTCCCACCAACGACTGCTCTTCCTGCATGATGGGACCCAAACTGGTCGAACTTGCCCATCACCGCAACATAGAGATCCTGACCAAGACAAGCGTCGAAAAGCTCGAAGGCATCCCCGGACATTTCACCCTGAGCGTCAAGCGCCATCCGAGGTATGTGCTGGAAGACAAGTGCACGGGCTGCGGCGAGTGCGCCGAGAAGTGTCCGACCGTTGTGCCCGACGTATACAATATGGGGCTTAGCAAGGCCAAAGCCATACATAAATACTACGCCCAGTCCATTCCGTCCGCCTATAACATTGACGCATCCAAATGCAGGAACTTCCAGCCGGGCAAAAAGTGCGGCGTATGCTCGAAAATTTGTCAGGCCGGCGCAATCGACTACAAGCAGGAGGAAAAACTGGTAGATCTGCAAGTCGGAGCGATAATCCTCGCAATCGGCTATGAGCCTTTCGATGCCCTGAGAGCGCCCCAATACGGTTACGGGCGAACGCCCAACGTAGTTACCTCCCTTGAGTTCGAGCGGTTTCTTTCCGCGACCGGTCCAACGCAGGGCCGCCTCTATCGGCCTTCGGAGCTGGCCGTCCAGGCGAGGGTCCCGGGGATGGAAAAGGCCCTCCAGAAGCATCAGCGGGAGCTGGAGAAGTACGTAAAGACTTATGGCATGAGTTCGGATGAGTTCATCGAAAAGTACAGCAGGGGAGAGCTTTCCGGCGATCATTACGACGAGTGGGCCAGGCAATGGCGGGCACATCTGCTGCTCAAAGGGGAGTTGGAAAAGGCGAAGGAAAGAGTCGAGTCGATGGAGACCGCACGCCGGATAGCGTGGATTCAGTGCGTCGGGTCGCGCGACAACGCAATCGGTCGGGACTACTGTTCTTATGTCTGCTGCATGTATGCGACAAAACAGGCGATGATCGCAAAGGAACACGACGCCGGCATCGAGACCGCTATTTTCTACATAGACCTGCGGGCCCAGGGCAAGGGCTTTGACCGCTTCTACGAGCGTGCCCGGGATGAAACAGGGGTCAGATATGTCCGGTCGATGATTTCGAGAATAGTGCCGCTGCCGGAAACCGACAGGCTGCTGATAAGTTATTCGGACGAGAATAACGTCATGCGGGAGGAAGAATTCGACATGGTCGTGCTTTCCGTGGGCCTGTGCGCGCATCCTTCGACTGTCGAACTGGCCGGGCGGCTGGGCATCGAGCCGGATCCTTTCGCATTCATAAGAACAGGCCCGATGGATATGGTTTCCGCTTCAAGGCCGGGGATCTACGTCTGCGGCGCAGCACAGGGGCCCAAGGACATTCCCGATTCCGTCCAGCAGGGCAGCAGCGCCGCGGCCTGTGCGACCGGTCTTGTCGCCGGCGTGAGGGGATCGATGATCGAACCCCCTGCCCGCTATGAAGAACGCGACGTCAGGGGCGAAAAGCCGCGAATAGGCGTTTTCGTCTGTCACTGCGGCATAAACATCGCCGGGGTCGTCGATACCGAAGCTGTCGCGGAATACGCCAAAACTCTTCCCGGCGTCGAATATGTATTCAGCCCGATGTTCGCCTGTTCGACCGATCAGCAAAAAGAGATCAAACGGGCCATAGGGGAGCACAAACTAAACCGGTTCGTCGTTGCGTCCTGCACGCCGCGCACCCATGAGCCGCTTTTCCGCAATACGCTCCGGGAAGCCGGTTTGAATCCATATCTTTTCGAACTTGCAAATATCAGGGAGCACGATTCTTGGGTGCACCAGGCGGAGCACGAGCGTGCAACCGAAAAAGCCAAAGACCTGGTTCGAATGGCCGTGGCGAGGGTCGGCCTGCTCGAGCCAATCTATGATTTTTCCTGTGAAGTCGTGCAGAAGGCTTTGATCATAGGAGGCGGCCTTGCCGGTCTGACCGCTGCTCTGGCGGTTGCCGAACAGGGTTTTCCAGCCGTGCTGGTGGAAAAGACACCCGAGCTGGGCGGGAATGCAAGGAAGCTCTTCTTTACCGAAGACGGAGGCGAGCCTTCAAAGTATGTAGATGATCTTATAAAGGCCGCCGAGTCCAGCGAACTCATAAAGATTTACAGGGAAGCCGAAGTGCTGGGTATAAAAGGTTCATGCGGCGCCTTTTCAACCCGAATCGGTGTGGGCGGTGAAGTTGTGGAGGCTTCTCACGGCGTGACGATAATTGCCACGGGTGGATGCGAATATAAGCCCGCCGAATACCTTTATGGTCAAAACGGACGGGTCGTAACGCAGAAAGAATTCGAACTGATGCTTTCGAAGGGTCCCGCCTGCGTGCAAGGATTTCGAAACGTCACCATGATCCAGTGCGTGGGCTCGCGCGAACCTGAAAATTCCTACTGCAGCAGGGTGTGCTGCACGGCTGCCGTCAAGAACAGTTTGAAGCTCAAGGAGATTAACCCTGCGGCGAATGTTTCGGTGCTCTATCGGGACATCAGGACTTTCGGCATGAAGGAGTTGCAGTACGGTGAAGCAAGACGCCTGGGAGTCCGTTTTTTCCGGTTCGATGAAGACCGGAAGCCCGAGGCTGAAATCGGCGACGCAGGACTTGACTTATATGTTTTCGACTCTCAACTCAAGCGCAGGATTTTGCTGAAAACGGACCTTCTGGTTCTTAGCGCCGCAATTCGGCCGGGCGAAGATTCGAAAAAGCTGGCCGAAACCCTTCGCCTGCCCCTTGACCAGGACGGTTTCTTCCTGGAGGCGCACCCCAAACTTCGTCCGCTCGATTTTACCACACCCGGTTTTTTCCTTTGCGGCCTGGCGCAGGGGCCGAAGTTCGCCAATGAATCGATCTTGCAAGCGCGGGGCGCCGTGTCGCGGGCCATGACAATACTATCCCGAAAAGAGATAGTGGCTGAAGGTGTCGTGACCGAGGTCGATCCAAGCCTTTGCCGCGCCTGCGGGGAGTGTGAGCAGGCCTGCCTTTTCGATGCCATAAAAGTCACAGAGGTGGAGAACGGCAAGAAGCGGGCCGTTGTCAACCGAGCGCTTTGTACGGGTTGCGGCGCCTGTAATGGGGCCTGTCCGACAGGAGCCGCGTCGCTTGCGCATTTTCGAGATTCGCAGATAGAGGCTATGATCGAAGCATGTCGGAAAATTTCGAACCCGGTATAGTTGCCTTTTTGTGTAACTGGTGCGCTTATGCGGGCGCGGACCTTGCCGGAGTGGCAAGGATGCAGTACCCGCCCAATGTCCGTATAATTCGACTCCTGTGCACCGGTAGAATGAATCACGGCTTTATACTCAAGGCGTTTGAAGCGGGCGCTGACGGCGTGATGGTCTCCGGCTGACACATCGGTGAGTGCCATTACCTGGGAGGTAATGAAAAGTGCCTTGGGATAGTCGAACAAACGCACCGCATTCTCAGGCTTCTGGGCATCGACGAGCGCCGCCTCAGGCTGAAATGGATTTCCGCTGCGGAAGGGAACATTTTCGCCGAAGAGGTGAGCGCGTTTACGAAGATGCTTGAAGAAATGGGCAGAAGCTGTCTCACCGCAGAGTCGCAGAGGGCGCAGAGAGTGCAATGATGGCGTTCAAAACGCTGCGTACTCGGCGTCTTGGCGGTGAGTTCGGTTTTCACCTGGAGCTGAAATGGAAATAGCCAGGGAACAGATCGACTATTGCATGGAATGCGGCGTTTGCACCGGGAGCTGTCCGGTGAGCAGGGTCCTGCCTGTTTTTTCCCCGCGGCAGATGATCAAGCGCGTGCTAATGGATCGGGACGAAACGGTCCTTGAGGGCCGGGAACTCTGGGCATGTCTTACATGCGCCACGTGCAGCTCCCGCTGTCCCGCCGAGATCGACTTCCCGGAATTTGTCCGCGAGCATCGCGAAGTTGCGCGCAAGCGGGGCAATCTTCCGCAGCTCAGCCACCACGGCGCCTTACAGGCGATTATGTCGCTCCAGACTCGAAAGATCTCCCAGCATCGCACCGATTGGGCAAAGGAAATCGGCAGGTTTAAGAAGGCGGCAGACATCTTCTACTTTGTAGGATGCGCACCCTATTTCGATGCGGCCCTGAAATACGGGGCAACTTCACTCCAAATGGCCGGCAGCGTCCTGCGGCTGCTGAACCGGATGGGCATCGAGCCGGCAATGAGCGACGACGAGCGCTGCTGTGGACATGACGCCCTGTGGAGCGGCGATCATGCGACATTCCGCAGATTGGCGGCGATCAACCTGGAGGTGATCGCAGGCGCCGGCGCCAGGACGGTCCTGTTCAACTGCCCCGAAGGGTATATTACTTTTAAAACTGAAATTCCAAAGTACTTCGGAAGCCTGCCTTTTGAAGTAATGCATCTCTCGGAGTTCCTGGCTCGTGAGCTTCCCGGGGCAGGCCTGACCTTCAAGTGCGAAGAAAACGGCAATAGAGTTGTTACTTACCAGGACCCCTGCAGCCTGGGCAGGAAAGCCGGGATTTATGATCCGCCAAGAAAGCTCATAAACCTGGTTCCCGGGGTAAGGCTCGAGGAAATGCCCAGGAACCGGGAAAATTCAGTATGCTGCGGAACGAGCGCATGGATCGAGTGCTCCGAATGCTCGAAGACGATGCAGATCGAACGGCTTCGGGAAGCTGCCGGCGCCGGGGCTTCGACCCTTATAACCGCGTGCCCCAAGTGCGGTATTCATCTTGCGTGCGCGGAGCAGAATACGGACATTACCTTGAAAATAGAAGACTTGTATTCTTTTCTTCTGGATCGTGTCGAGTAGAGTTTTGACCCGTGCCGGGTTTCCGGCGCCTCAAGGAGTTCAGGTACGTGAATCGGGATATCCTTGTTATTGGCGGAGGGATTGCGGGCATGCAGGCCTCCCTGGATCTTGCCGAAATGGGGTTTCAGATTCATCTGGTAGAACGGCTCCCCGCTATCGGCGGCAAAATGGCCCAGCTCGACAAAACGTTTCCGACCAACGACTGCGCCCTCTGAATCCTGGCCCCGAAATTGATGGATGTCGGTCGGCATCCCAAAATTCGGCTCCTGGCATACTCTGAAGTGGAAGGCGTGGAAGGAGAGTTGGGCAATTTCCGGGTCAGAGTGCGCAGAAAAGCGCGCTACGTAGACGAGAAAAAATGCACCGGCTGCGGCGAATGCGCAAAGGTGTGCCCCATAGAGCTGCCTGCAAATTTCGATATGGGCCTGGGTAAGCGGAAGGCGATCTACCAAAACTATCCGCAGGGGATACCGCCCGCTTATACCGTGGAAAAGCTCGACAAGTCCCCATGCGCCAACGCATGTCCCGGCCAGGTCAACGCCCATGGCTACGTGAGCCTGATCGCACAGGGCCGCTACGAGGACGCGATGAAAGTGGTGATGAGGAACCTTCCCTTGCCTGGAGTGCTTGGCCGAGTTTGTCCTCATCCCTGCGAAACCTCCTGTCGCAGAGGCGAGGTGGATGAACCGGTTTCAGTCTGCGTTCTCAAACGTTTTGTGGCGGACACCGTTGACATCGAGAAACTCGTCGTTCCGGAAATAGAAAAGAAAAATGAACGTGTGGCCATAATCGGCGCGGGGCCAGCCGGGTTGACCGCCGCGTACTTTCTGGCCCTGGACGGTTACGGCGTGACGATCCATGAATCGCTTCCGGTTGCGGGAGGCATGCTGCGCGTAGGGATTCCGGACTACCGGCTGCCCCCCGCTGTGCTGGAGAAGGAAATACGGGCAATAACCGGCTTGGGGGTCGAGATAAGGTATAACAGCACTCTCGGGCGCGATTTCACTATAGATGAGTTATTCGCGCAGGGCCATAAAGCCGTTTACCTGGCTATCGGGGCGCATCGCAGCCTGAAACTTAATATCGAGGGCGAGGACACCGATGGGGTCATGCACGGTGTCGATTTCCTGCGCGCGGTAAATCTTTATGAAATGACCGACCTGAAGGGCAAGCGGGTCGTCGTGGTGGGAGGCGGCGACGTTGCGATAGACGCCGCGCGTTGTGCGGTAAGAACGGGCGCGGAGACGGTGAGCATCTTGTACCGACGCACGCGAAGCGAGATGCCCGCCCGCGAGGACGAAATAGAAGGCGCACTGGCCGAAGGAATCGAAATCAAATACCTTGTTTCACCCCGGCGGGTTGTCGCCGAGGAAGGGAAGGTCGTCGGAATCGAGTGTATCGGCATGGAACTGGGGGAAGCGGATGCATCGGGCAGGCGAAGGCCGATCCCGGTCCCGGGAAGCGAATTTACCGAAGATTGCGATATCATTATCGCGGCTATCGGCCAGACCCCGGACAGCCTCTTTTTGGCCGAATCCGAAAAACTCCGGATCACCCGGTTTGGAACGATAAAAGTCGACGAGATAACGTATCAGACTGACCGTGCGGGGGTGTTTGCAGGGGGCGATGCGCAGTCCGGGCCGTGGATTGCAATCGGCGCGGTTGCCGCCGGCCGGGAAGCCGCCATTTCGATATCCCGCTATCTCAAGGGCGAGGACATGGCGGCGGGGCGAAAAAAAATCGAATTCCCGCAGAAAAACTTCTCCCCGGTACCTCCCGACATTGAAAAGAAGGCCCGCGTCCGCCAGGCTTCCATCCCGATGGCACAGAGAAGGAGCGGCTTTTCCGAGGTGGAGCTGGGGATTACCGAGGAGCAGGCCGTGGCCGAAGCGTCCAGGTGCCTCGACTGCATGATCTGTTGCGAGTGCAAGATGTGCGAGCAGGCGTGTCTTGCCTGCGCTATCGACCACAAGATGGAAGACCAACTCGTGGATTTGGATGTGGGGGCGATAATCCTTGCCACAGGCTATGAGCTGTTCGATGCCCGCAGAGTGCCCGAATACGGATACGGGCGGCTGCCAAACGTGGTCACGGCCCTCGAGTTCGAGCGGCTTCTTTCCGCAGCCGGCCCCACTCAGGGCCATGTCTATCGGCCCTCGGATCTCGGCCGGGCTATAGAAGAAAAGGAGACGGCCCATCGGCTCGCTTTTATTCAATGTGTGGGCTCCCGTGACAGTAGATTCCATAAGCAGTGCTCGGCCTTTTGCTGCATGCATGCGATCAAGGAGGCGGTCATCGCCCGCGAACACGACCCTAAAGCTGAAGCCTATATCTTCGGGATGGATATTCGAGCGGTCGGGAAGAATTTCGAGGAATACCGCAACCGGGCCGAAAATGAAGCGGGAGTGAAATTCATAAGAAGCAGGGTCGCAGAGGTTGGCGAAACCGGCAATCACAACCCGGTCATTTGGTATGAGGACACCAAAACGCGGGAAGTGCGAAGCATCGAGGTGGATCTCGCGATCCTGGCGACTGCCTGCGAACCGGGTCCGGCAGCGATGAAATTTTCGAAGCTTCTCGGCGTGCCGCTAAATGAGTTTGGTTTTTATGCGACGAAAACGGTCCCTCCGCCCGATACCTTGCGCCCCGGGGTGTTTACGTGCGGATGTGCTCAGGGGCCGATGGATATTCCCGAATCGGTGGCGCAGGCGAGCAGCGCCGCCGCCAGAGCGGCCCGGGCGCTGTCGGTTCCCGAGCCTGTGTGGTTCGCCTCCTGAGGCAGGAAAAGAGCCTATGAACGGAAGCGGCGAAATCACGAACCTGAGCGAAGCCCGGATAGGAGTGTTTGTCTGCCATTGCGGATCGAACATCGCGGGCTACCTCGATTGTGAGGAGCTGGTGGAATATGCCGCCGCACTCCCGGGCGTGGTGTACGCAAAAGACAATCTCTACACCTGTTCGGAACCGGGAATAGCACAGATTAAGGCAGCGATAAAAGAACACGGACTGACAAGGGTTGTGGTCGCCTCCTGTTCGCCAAGGACGCACATGCCTCTTTTCAAGAGCGCTTGCGCGGAAGCGGGACTCAATCCCTATCTGTTCGAAATGGCGAATATCCGCGACCAGTGCTCCTGGGTGCACATGCATGAGCGCGACGCCGCCCGCGTAAAAGCCATGGACCTGATCCGCATGGCTGTCGCCAAGGCTGCCCTGCTCGAGCCTCTCGAAGACATCGAGGCCTCGCTTGTAAGAAAATCCCTGGTGCTGGGCGGAGGCGTTGCGGGGCTTAGCGCCGCTTCGGCCCTTGCGGATGTGGGAGTCGGGGTGCTGCTGGTCGAAAGGGAAGCCGAACTCGGGGGCCTTGTGCGCCGCCTGAACAGGATCGGGCCGTCGAACGAGATGGCTTCCGACCTGTTGGCTCCGCTGATCGAACAAGTAGAGGGCGCCTC
>JAJYTC010000163.1 GCA_021793275.1 Deltaproteobacteria bacterium
CGCGCGCTCCCTGGCGAGGGAAAAAGGGGTGGTCGAGGCCGGAGACTCGATGGTGATCACGGCGGGAGTCCCCGTAGGGATGTCCGGAACCACCAATTTGCTCAAAGTTATGGAAATATATTAGGGAACGGTGAGTGGGTGAATGGGCGAATCGGTGAATAGGAATAAGGCCCGGGCGAATGGCTTCGTCCACCGCCCACTCACCCATTCACCTACTCACCCATTCACCGCCCCATTACAGCCACCGCGAGGCCAAAGATTTCATCATCTCGACCCATTCGTCGAAAGTATCGGGTTTGGTGATAAACGATTCCGCACCGGCCTGCATCGCAAAGTCGATATCCCTTTGCTCCCGGGAAGTGGTCAGAATTACAATGGGAAGACTCTGAAGAGCGGGCTCGGCTTTTATTTCAATCAGCGCCTCGCGCCCGTCTTTTTGGGGCATATTCAGATCGAGCAGGATAAGCTCAGGCAGTCCTTTTTCTTTTTGGCAGGAGCGCTCATGCAGGCAGGCTACCAGTTTGATACCATTATCGACACAGAGGAATTGCGCCTTTGCCCCGCTTTCCCGGAAAGCTTCGGCCGCCAACATGCAATCTTCCGGATCATCATCGGCCATCAATACGGTTTTACAATTATCCGTCAATAACATTGTCCAATCGTGCCTGCTTTGCTGGTAGGTGAATTATGAAGGTCGAACCTTTGTCCGGCTCACTTTGGGCCCTTATAGTCCCGCCGTGCCGTTCGACAATTTTGCGGCATACCGCAAGACCCATCCCCGTACCCTGATATTCGCCGCGGCCATGTAGTCTCTGGAACGGCTTGAAGATACGTTCGGCATACTTCTGCTCGAATCCGACGCCGTTATCTTCTACGAAAATCTCGCACACGCCGTTGATGCCCGCTTTGCCATGGATCCTGACGTGAGGGGCAGGCTCGGCGCAGTACTTCAGTGCGTTGCCGATCAAATTCTGGAACAGTAGCACCATCTGGTTCCTATCAGCCTCGACATCGGGTATGTTTTCGATTTCGATCAGGCAGCCCCTTTCTTTGATCGAACCTTCGAAAACGTCCGCCGCCTCCCGCACTACCGAGGCAAGGTCCAGCTTTTGGAATGGTTCTCTTTTGGCCGCCACCCTGGAAAATTCGAGCAGGTCATCGAGTAGCTCTCGCATGCGGCTCGCCGAATTGACAACTCTGTCCAGGTATTCCCGGCCGGCAGCATCCAGGGCCAAGGAGCATCTTTTCATCGCCATATCGCTGAAAGTCTGTATCTTACGCAGAGGTTCCTGCAGGTCGTGAGCTGCCACGAAAGCAAATTCCTCCAATTCTTTATTGATAAGCTCGAGCCTCGTGACGGTTGCGCTGAGGTTGGCTTCGGCGCGCCTGCGGTCCGTGATGTCGATATTCATCTCCAGCACCATGGGCGAGCCGTCCACGTCCGTAAATGGAAAAGCGTAGGCATCAAGAACGCCGCCGCCGGGAGCGGCAAGCTCCCAATGGTGCGGCCGGTGGGTTTCGAGCACTTTATAGGCTTGGCAATAATCACAAGGCGCCTTGCGGTCAAAACAATATTCGTAACAACGCCCGCCATGGGATTCACCGAATCTTTCGCGAAAACTCCGGTTGGCAAAAGCGACTTGATAGTCCCTGGTCAGCAGACAGATCATCGGCGGCAGCGTTTCGAGCACCTCGAAGAACCGCTTGTGTTCGGCGATCACTGCTTGCTCGGATTTTCTGCGCTTTTCCGCCGACCTGATCGAAGCGATCCCGTAAGCAAGGTTATCGGCCAGAATGCTCAGGAAGTTCGCTTCCCCTTCGTCGAAAGCATCGTGCTCGGCAGCAAAGATTTCAAGCGCGCCAATTACGACATTTTCCACGATCAGGGGCAGGGAGATACAGGAAGCATAGCCCCTCCTTGCGGCCTCGGCGCCCAAAGGAGCAAAATCAGGATTGGAGAGGGTATTTTGTGAAATAACCATTTTACCCGTTCGAATGGAGGCGCCGCACGGCCCTCTGCCCCTCTTGTCATCGGCCCAGGTGATTTTAGCCTGGTCCAGATAACCCTCCTCGTAACCGGCCGATGCAATCGGCATAACGGTTTTTTCTTCGTCCTCGCCGACAAACCCGACCCGGGCCATGCGGTACCCGCCTTGATCGACCACAATACGACAGACTTTGCGCAGCAGTTCCATTTCATCGGTTTGACGCACCATAGCCTGGTTGAACTCACTCAGGGTCCTGAATGCCCTGTCGACTTTTCTGAATCCCTCCTCGGCGATTTTACGGGCGGTGATGTCCCGGTTTATTTCGAGAAATTCTGTCGGTTTTCCATCCCTACCCGCCCGAATGGCCCATCTGCTATCGACCACTATGCGTTCGCCATTGGCCCTCGTTTGTTTAATCTCGCCCTTCCACTCCCCTTTTTCGAGGATGGTCTCTATAATTGTATCCAGGGGCATAGGGAGGGTAGTTTTCAGAAGCTCGTTGCTAAGCTGGCCGAGCGCCTCTTCTTCCTTGTACCCATATGTTTCCAGGGCGCCTTTGTTCCAAAATGTTATCTTTCCGTCGAGGTCCCGCACAAAAACGGCATCATGCGCAAAATCGATGATTTCGGCTTTTTCCTTCAGCTCCAGGGTTGCCTTGAGCAGTTCATCCGTGCGTTCCCGCACACGCATCTCCAACTCGTCGCGCGATCTGAGGACTTCCTTCTCCATCCGCTTGCGCTGAGTGATATCGCGCATGATGCATGTGGTCACCAAACCACCCGGGACCTTCCTTACGAATGCCGACATCTCGATCGGGAAGGTATCGCCGTCATTGCGCCTGCCAACTATCTCCACGGTCTTTTGTGAATTCGCGCCCCGGGAAGTTGCGATCAGTTCCGCAAAGGTGCTCTCATACTCTTCTGGAATAAGCATGCCGAAAAAAGACGAGCCGATGACTTCGACCTTCGAGTAACCAAAAATTTTCCGGGCGCCCGAATTCCACAGAATTATCCTGTTTGCCCGATCAAAAGAGATAATTGCGTCCGAAGCCGTTTCAACCAGGGACCTGTAGGTTGCTTCCGCATCCACGAAAAAGCCCGAGATGACTTCCTCCAGGGACAATCCATCGGACCTTGCGCTTTTAACTGCAGCCAATATGGCTATCAGTGAGAAGATTGACCCCACGTAATTTGAAAGTCGTCCGACCAGGCCTATCGGGCTTCCGACAATTCTTTCGATATAGGACGCCAACAACCCGAGCGCCACCATCGCCAGGCAAAGGGAGTACCAGTAGAGAAAGTCCGATTTTATCCTCAGAAAGTTCTTCATTAAGAGCAGGGCGGATGCAGCGTAGAAAAAAATTGCAAGCCCGAGGACAATCTGTCGAATGGCCGTCGGTCCGACGTCCTGGGTGAAGAACGGCGGGAAAACGTGTTGTATGGTGGCAAATGAGAACAAAACGGCGAATATCAGAACAGTGGAATAAGCAGCTATTAAGATCGGTTTTCGCTCGGGCTTCCACCGGCGTGATTGCCCGAAAGGGCCGAGCATCGATCCTGCGAGATGGCAGAGCGAACCGAGCAGCGCTCCCGCATTGTAGACGGTCACCTCAAAATCGGCCCCTCCCGGCAAAACTCTCAACCACCCTGCCGATCCAGTGCACAAGCCGAATACGAGCATGCCGCATCCCATCAGCAAAACGTTGAGAGAGCCCGTTTTCAGGTAGGCCCTTGCAGCAAAGAAGGCGACTATGGCAGGAATGATCGCCGCAAAAACCGTATCGGCGACTCCCACCAGGTATTCAGGCTCGCAAAGGAAAGATTCACCGCGTATATAAACCGTCACTATGGCTGCAAGGGAGACAAAAACCGGCAGCAGGCCAACTGCTTTTGAGTACCGGGAGCTTCCCGCAGATGCAGCCGTCATAATTCGTAACACTCCGGCAGGTTATGGGGCCTTCAGTCGCCAGGACCGCTTTAACAGGCAGCCGGCGAAGACGCACCGAGTTTTAATGACTGCTGCTTTAGTCTGAAGCGATTTTTAGGCTTTCATGGCATCTATACCATAGAATAAAAAGCCGACCAACCCATTTGGCATTTTGCGATTTTCTCCCTATCAGGCTCAAAGATTCTCTTTAAATTCATTTCAGAAAACCCTTGCCGAAACCGACTTATGAAAAAGACGCGCTCTATCGCGTCGCCAGATAAAGTGGGATGGTTTCAAAGTAAGCTCAATCTATTTTGCTGGAGAAACGGAAACAAAGGAGGAAATAGCCCATGGGCATTTTTGAGTGGAGCGAAAAATACAGCGTCAATATTAAGGAAATCGACAATCAACACAAAAAACTGATCGGTATGGTGGGCCAGCTCAACAGCGCCATGCGCCAGGGCAAAGGTAAAGATGCCCTGGGAAAAATCCTGGCGGACCTCATCCAATATTGCCGGACACATTTCGCCGACGAAGAACGGATTATGAAGGCCGGCGGTTACCCCGACTATGAGGCCCACAAAGCCAAGCACAAGTGGATGACCGACAGGGTGGCCGAAATATTCAGAGAGTATCAGGAAGGCAGGGCCACTATCACCCTGGAGGTGATGAAGTTCCTCGAAAACTGGGTGGATCAACACATCATGGGAACGGATAAACAGTATGCTCCTTTTCTGAACGCGAAGGGAATTTCCTAGTAAATTCAAGATGAGGCCTGGGCAAGACGAGCTGAGACCTTGGGAGGGGGGGAGCCGTGGACGTATTTGTCGCCAGGCAGGCCATATTGGACGTAAAGCAGGAGGTTTACGGATACGAGCTTCTTTACAGATCAAGCGAGCAAAACTGCTATAGCGCGGTGGATGGCGACGAAGCTTCACTTGCCGTCATAAGAAATGTGCTTCTTGTTATCGGATCGGAGACGATTTCGGCGGGACGCAAGACCTTCATCAATTTTACGAAAAATCTTCTCCTTCGGGGGGTGGCATCGCTTCTTCCAAAAAAGACAGGGGTTGTGGAAATCCTGGAGGATGTCGAGCCTACCCCCGAACTGATAAAGGCGCTCGAAAAACTTCGCTCGCAAGGTTACGCGCTTGCCCTCGATGATTTCATTTTTCAAGGTAATGAGAATAATCCTTTCCTGGAACTCGCAGATATTATCAAAGTGGATTTCCTGCGAACGGGAAGGGAGGAGAGGAAGGAAATCGCGAGAAAATTTTCCCGGAAAGGCACAGTAAAACTGCTTGCAGAAAAAGTGGAAACCAGGGAAGACTTCATCCAGGCGATCGAGATGGGCTATTCTCTGTTTCAGGGCTACTTTTTTTGCAAGCCGGTGATCATAGCCAGGCGGGACGTTCCAGGGTATAAAATCAATTATCTGCGAATATTGAAGGAACTTAGCGTCGAGTCCCTGGATTTCAAGTCTCTGGAAGCTATTATTTCGCATGATCCCGCTCTCACCTTGAAACTTCTAAAATATATCAATTCCAGCTACTTCGGCACGAAGCAAAAGATTACGTCGATAAAGCGGGCTCTAGAATTTCTTGGAGAAAATGAGATAAAGAAGTGGGCCTCGATAGCGGTCGTCATGGAATTTGGAAGGGACCAGCCCTTTGAGCTTCTGAGGCTCTCCCTGCTCAGGGCCAGATTATCGGAAACACTTGCCGATATCCTTGGGTTCAGCGAAAAGAGCTCCTCATTCTTTTTAATGGGGTTGCTCTCGTACATGGACGTCCTCCTGGGAAGGCCGATGAAAGAAGTTCTCGAAGAAATTCCTATTGGAGCGGCGCCTAAAGCGGCTTTGCTTGGAAAGCCCAATCAGTACAAAGAAGTCTTGGATCTTGTCGTATCCTATAAGAGGGCGAACTGGACATCGATGCCGCAGCTGACTTCCCGGCTTGGAATAGATCAGAATGAAGTTTCGCAGCTCTATTTGAACGCTCTGGGATGGGTCGATAGAGCATTCATGTAGGAGGAAATGCCAATCGTCACAAGGCGCCTCCGGAAATCCTTTCCACATCCCTTGTTCTTAATTCCCTTATATCCCCCTGGAAATACAGGTATGTCTGGTATATGCTAACGTCGGAAAAGAGTTGAGGCGGGTGGTGCTTCAAGACCGCCGGGGGAAAGGTATAAAAATGTTTGCAGCAAATGCGTCCGGGCCCAAAATCTTCAGAATCGACCTCGCGGCAATCAGCGGCGAAGCGATTCGGGAAGCCGCCGCGATTTTACGCTCGGGAGGAGTTGTCATATATCCGACCGAGACTTTCTATGCTCTCGGGGCCGTTCCTACGATTGAGAAGGCGGTCGAAAGGGTTTTCGAGATCAAAGGCAGAGACATTGGAAAAGCTCTGCCGCTCATAGCTTCGGACCTCCAGGCGGTCCTCTGCGCCGCTTCGCAGTGGCCGGAGCCTGCCGCTAAGCTGGCGCGCCTCTTCTGGCCAGGCCCTCTTAGCCTGATCGTCCCCGCTTCAGCGTCCCTGCCCCCCGCGCTCCATGCCGGTACCGGCAAAATCGCCGTTCGCGTCTCCTCTCACCCTGTCGCTTCACTACTTGCCAGGGCATCCGGAGGGCTTATCATTTCAACCAGCGCAAACCTGGCCGGGGGACCGGCTGCGGAAAGTCCGAGCCGCATCGATGCCGGCTTGCTCGCCTCGGTCGAAGCTGTGCTCGATGCCGGAAATTTACCTGGAGGTTTTCCTTCGACTATAGTAGATGTCTCAGACCATCCTGCGGTGCTGGTAAGGGAAGGCAAAATCGCGCCAAAAGAAATTCTGATGGCGCTCGAAGGAAGATCGGAGCGCTTCGCGCCGGGCTAGGCGCCGGCAGGTTGCGGGGACCATTTTGCGTCGCGGAAGCGATTGCGTCTTTAAGTCCGGCATGAAGGACTGTGGTGTGGAAAACGTCCACGAATAAGTTCAGGAAATCGAGAAGAATCGACAAGTGCTCTTAGTGACGGTATTTCTTGTATTATTAGCGCTCGCTGCGGCTGCAGGCGCTTTCGCAGCCGCCAGGCGGTGGAAAAGGCCGGAAGCCGCACAGGCCCGCGTGGTGCTCTCCGGAGGTGGAACGGGAGGCCATGTGAACCCGGCCCTGGCCATCGCGGAGGGTATAAAGGCCCGTGAACCCGAAACCCGCTTTCTCTATATAGGTGTGAAGAACAAAGCGGAAACCGTTATCGTGAACAAAGCGGGGTACGAGCTTCGCTATGTGTGCTCGGAAGGATACCCCGGCATCAGGCCTTCTTTGGAAACTGTGCGCTTCCTTTTAAAATTAGCCCTGGGAATCGCTCAATCCATTGTGATCCTTACCGAATTCACTCCGAGATGGATAGTTGCGACCGGCGGCTACGTGAGCGCTCCCGTCGTTATGGCCGCTGTTTTGTTGAAGAAGCTCAAAATTGCGAGGGTCAAGATTTTTCTCCATGAGCAGAACAGCATTCCCGGTCAATTGAATGCACTGATGGGGAAGTGGGCGGACAAGGTTCTGCTCACCTTTCCCCAGACTTTGTCCTTTTTCCCGAAGGCTGCGGTTGTGGGATATCCGATACGCCACTCGATCGTCCCCATGAGTCCGGAAGAGGCCAGGCAAAACCTCTCATTTCAAGTCCCGGAGGGCCGTGAGATCGTATTCGCTTTCGGTGGTTCACAGGGAGCGCGCACGATAAACCGGGCCATCGTCGATGCGCTTCCCTTCCTTTTCCCCCACAGGAAGAAGCTGTTCATTATACACGGCAGCGGACTGGCCTGTTCTGCGGGCTATAATGCCGCAGACGATACTGAAAAACGGATCGCGAAGGTCCTTACGCCCGAACAAAGAAGTGTTCTCGGCGATTTCTACTACCGGCAGGACTACTTTCACAAAATTGCCGAAATTTACTCCATAAGTTCGCTCATAGTCTGCAGGAGCGGGGCGGGCAGCCTCAATGAAATTTCCAGGATCGGAAAGCCCGTTTTGCTGGTCCCCAAGGCCAACCTGCCCGGCGACCACCAGGTTATGAACGCCAGGGCGATGAGAAACGCCGGGGCTGCGGAAATTCTTTTCGAAGATACGGCCATGGAGAAGGGAGGACTTCTCGAATACCTCAATGGACAGGTGCTGGCCGAAAAGATATTGGCCATGATTGAAGACCGGCCCCGCCTGCAGGAGATGGCTGAAAAGAGCAGGGACTTTCTCAGGCGCAAGGCGATCGAGCGAATAATCAGTGAAATTTATGAGGACAAACGCTTTACAGACGGCAACGGGCACGTCGCGCCCTTCAGGGACCTTGTCGGCAACTCCCGGTTGCTGCAAATGCTTTCTGAAGCCTACGCGCATTCGGGCCCTTCTTTCGATCCGGCTTCAGTGGTGGAGGATCCCGACGACCTTGCCTACTACAGACACAGGGCCGCCAGCCTGCTTAGTCACAAGAACTGGCAGGACCGCAACCTTGGAGTAAAGCTTATCGGCTTAACCAAGCACCTGGAAAAAATACCGACCCTGCTCCAAATGCTCGCCGACAGGACTCCGGTGGACACGGTGCGAAGAATTTTCGGTGGAGATTTCGAGCAGGTGGGGTTCATCCGCAGAAATATAGTTAACGCCTTAACGGTCATGGACTGGTTCGACCCCGAGGTGGAAAAGCATCTTTTCGAGGCCATGGAGGACCCCTATTTCGAAGTGCGTGTCCAGGCCTGTCGCACTCTCGCCCATTTCGGCACTTTACTAGCCGGAAAAAATGAATGCGTCGACCGGCTTCAGGATCGGCTCGATGACGGCTGCTTCGAGGTTGTGATCGAAGCGGCAAAAGCGCTTGGAGAGATAGGAACGGACTGGAGGGCTGCCAGGGCCCTTCTTTCGATGAATGAATCGCACTACTGGCAGGTGCGCAACGCCGCCCTGCTCGGCATTAAGCGTATGATCGAGCGCGGGGTGCTCGATCCTTCCAACAAGCTCATTGCCGACATCTCCTCTTTCATCCTGACCTCGACGGATTTCAGGCCCCATTTCCAGATAAAGGAAACTTACGCGGCGATCCGGAAGTGCTCGGAAGGTCTTAAACCGGGAAGCTACTGCCGCCAAGGGGCGGCCGACTCGAACCAGGTCGCCGGGAAAATAAAATGATTTTCGAACTATGCAAATTTCTCGCTCCCTACTCGGCGAGTTTTTCCTTCTTCCGGCTGGTCAACTACATCACCTTCCGGGCCATTATGGCGGCCCTTACGGCGGTGATCCTGATTTTTATTTTCAGCAGACATTTTATCCTGTTCGTGCACAGACACTGTTTTCTTGACCAGGTCAGGGAAACAGGGGTCCACTCGGCGTGCGACAAAAGAGGCACTCCGACGATGGGCGGAGTTCTCATAATCGGCGCCGTTCTAGTCTCGATGGCCCTGTGGGGCGACTGGCGAAATCCCTTCCTTCTGTGCTCGGTGGCCGGCATGGTCTGGTTCGGGCTGCTCGGCCTCTGGGACGACGTATCCAAGGTGAGGCTCAAAAGCGGGGACAAGGGCCTCTCGGAGCGCACCAAACTTTTTTTGCAGGGTCTTTTCAGCCTCATTTTCGCCTGGGTCTGCGTAGGGCCTTACGCGCCCCTGGGAAGTGCTCTGGCCACCAAAGTGTGCGTTCCTTTTTATAAATTCCCGCTCGGCGACATCGGGCCGGTCCTCTACGGATTGTTCATATTCTTCTTCGTTGTCTTTGTATCCAACGCCGTGAACATAACCGACGGCCTCGACGGGCTCGCAATTACGCCCTCGATTTTCGTCGTGGCCGTTCTGGGCGTCTTTGCCTACGTGGAGGGAAACCACATATACTCGGGCTATCTGCATTACGCATTTTTGCGCGGGGCCGGAGAACTGATGATCTTCGGCGCGGCATTCGTTGGCGCGGGTCTTGGATTTCTGTGGTATAATGCCTATCCTGCCCAGATTTTTATGGGTGATACCGGCTCGCTTGCCATAGGGGGCACAATGGCCGTTATGTCCGTCCTGCTCAAACAGGAGTTTCTGTTTCCCCTGCTGGGCGGGCTGTTCATCGCGGAGGCCCTCAGCAGCCAGATTCAGGACAAGATAGGCGTTAAGTGGATCGGGCGGCGAATCTTCTACCGCGCGCCTCTGCACCACAATCTTCAACACAAGGGGATCGCGGAAACGAAGGTCGTCATTCGCCTGTGGATCGTCGCCGGCATACTCGCTCTCATTTCTCTTGCTACGCTCAAACTGAGGTAACCGGCATCAGTCTCTTGGAGCAGGGGGGAAAGATGAACATTCTTATCGTTGGCGCAGGGGCTATCGGCAGCCTCATCGGCGCGCGGCTGTCCGGGACGAAAGCATCCGTTGTTCTTTTCAGCACGGATCGCATGCACATGGAGGCTGTTAGCCAGGCCGGACTGAATGTAGAGGAGCTTGACGGCACAGTGCGCAACTATGCTCTAAGCGCCTGCTTCGAGATCGACAA
>JAJYTC010000164.1 GCA_021793275.1 Deltaproteobacteria bacterium
TATGACACACCCGGGTTTTTCTCCCAGTTTCTCGATGAGTTTTGAAAGCCCCGGCCGGGCGTATTCCATATGGCCTTCTTTAAGGGTACGGCCGTTGCAAACGGCTTCCGAACGGAGCCTGCGCCCTATGGTTTTTTCCATCTTGGCTCCGAGCCACAGGACACGGTCCACATCATAGCCGTGTTCGATGCCCAGTTCGTCGATCATCACGACCAGATCTTCGAGCGTGATGAGTCCCACGTACCTGGTATCTTTATAATAATATTCGCCGGTTCCCCTTACCGGGCAGTCGTCGAGAAAATTGGCGGGTTGTCCGCCCAAACCGCCAAGAGTTCCTTCGAACCGGTGTATGCCGGCCTGGAGGGCAGCGAGGATGGAAGCGGAGGCCACGCGCTTGGTCTCGTGGAGATGGCACAGGTGGGCCTCGGGATCGGGCATCGCGTCGAGAATCATGGAAAAATAGCGGTAAACCTGCGCCGCCGATGCCGACCCGTCGTGGTCGGCGTGCTCAATGTCATGAGCGCCTATGGACAAAAAACGCTTCGTGAACTCGACGGCGTCTTCGAGCCTTGTTGCGCCGGTGATCGGGCTTCCCCAGATGGTGCTGACGGTGCCGCACATCTTGATGCCCACATCGGCGGCTTTCTTTATAGAGCGCTCGGCCTCCCTCCAATATTGGGAAAGGGTCGTGCCGGAATTGGCGAAATGATGTTCGGGATCGGTCGAAACCATCATGAGGACTCGATCGGGGCCTATTCCTCTTTTCTTCAGCTCGATTGCCCTGTCGACCGCCGCTTCGCGGATCGTCACGGCGGTCATGACGACCTCATCGTACTTGACGCCCTTTCTTTCACACCGCTTCTTGAAGGCATCGCTCCTCAGGGCGGTCATGACCTGCTCGGCGTCTTTGAACTGAGGAATGCCCTCGGGGCTTCCAAGGTTGGTGACCTCGATTTCCTTTGCCCCTGCAAGGATCATCTCCTGCGCATAAAAGATCTTGGCGCTGGTGGAAATGAATTTTTCCTCGTGCTGAAAGCCGTCCCGCACGGTTATGTCGCCGATGGTCACCTTCCTCGGCATTCGGGGAAAGATCTTCCAGTAATCGTATTCGGTCATGGTCTATGCCTCCTTTTTCAGCATGTTTTACACCTTCAGATCTCCCCAGTCGGATTTTTCGATGGGCACGCGGTAGCAAAGCTCAAGCGCTCTCGCCAGCTTGTCGCGTGTCTCGCTGAAAGTGATGATTCCGTCATGAAATAATAACGAACCGGTAAGAAAGGGATGCCCTTCGGCATCGTAGCGCTCGATCATCATTTTGCGGAATTCCGCCATTTCCTCCTCATCGACCTTTTCGCCCCTGTCGTTCATGTTCTTCCTGCGGATGCTTTCCATGACGAATCCGGCAGTCTTGCCGGACATAACCGTCGTGCGGCCTCTCATATTGGTAAAGCAAAAAACCGGCTTGAAAGCCCTTCCGCACATGCCGTAGTTTGCCGCCCCGTGGTCGGGGCCGAGGACAAGCTGAATTTTGGGAACGTTCAAAGCGCTGCAGGCGCGCACCATATCCGCTCCATATTTACCGATCCCGGCCCATTCTTCCTGCTTGCCCACCATGTAGCCGGGAGAGCCCTGCAGGAATATCACCGGCAGCTTCGAATTGCCGCATCGGATCATCCATTCCGTAGCCTTTTGAGCCGCTTCGGTATAAATGATGCCGCTGCCGTTGGAGGCCACGACCCCGACCGGCATGCCTTTGAGCCACATCTTGCCGACAATCATGGATTGCCCCCTGGTGAGGCCGTAGGTGGGCTTGTATTCATGGAAATAGGAGTCGTCGGCGATACATTTTATGGTGTCCTTTATGGGAATAGCGCTGTAGGTGTTTATAGGGGTCGAACGCATCATTTCCCTGGAGTCGAACTTTGGCTCCCTGGAATTTCTTCGCTCACAGTAGAGCGTCTGCGAAGGTTCGAACTCCATGATGTCGCGGAGCTTCATGACCCCTTCTTCCTGGGACTTCACGCAATGGTCGCACCCACCCGAGTGCTGCGTATGCACATAGGCCCCGCCCAGATCGTCGGCGCTCACCGTCTCCCCGATAGCCGACCTGACCATCGGAGGTCCCGCCAGGAAGGCGTAGGCAAGCTTTTCGATCATGATCGATTCCGAGGCGAGATAGACGATGTAGGCGCCGCCCGCAGTGTTTCCACCCGTAGACAGGGTGTATTGTTTTATGCCTTTGGCCGACATGCGGCACATGTTGTAAAACATGGTGCCGAAATGGCCGTCGTCGGCAAAACAGCCCAACTGCAGCGGCAGGTTCACTCCGCCCGAGTCCGCAATGTAGATGCAGGGCAGTCGAAGACGCTCCGCGATGGCTTGCGCCCTCATGTGCTTTTTCAAAGTGATGGGGAAATAGCTTCCCGCAGCGAGCCGGTTCTCGTTGGCAAAAATCATGCAGTCCTTGCCGTGAACGACCCCGATACCGGTCACTACCCCTCCGCCCGGAATATGGCTCCGTTTTTCCGAGACGTAGACGTCTCCGCCGTAAAGCTTTATGTCCCCGATGTTGTAGCCCGCCTCAAGACCAAGCTCGAAAAATTCCGTGCCCGGATCGATCAGCATCCTGACCAGATCGCGCATCGGTTTTTTACCCTGCTTCTTAAGGCGGCTGATCTGCTTCTCACCGCCTATATCGTAGGCTTCCTTGCGCCGTTCTATAACAATGGCGTCCTGTTCTTCCCAATGCTTGAGGCGCTGTGTTCGCTCATCATCTTCCATAATAGCCCTCCCCTGCTCCTCGCTTCCGCTGTTACTGCCGCACGCTTGCCTCGCCCGGCGCCCACCCCGGAGCAGTCCCCTGAGGCGCCCGGAGTCCGAAAAGACCGGTTTTTGCAAGCTCTAGCGTTTCGCCGCTAAGACCGCTCGAACGCACCCGGCTGTACAACTTCGTTCCCAAAAGTTTTTCCAGAAAACGGCCGCACTCAATCAGACGATCGATATCTATCCCGGTCGTGATGCCCATCTCTTCGAAACCATAGACTATATCCTCGGTGGCCAGGCCGTGCGGGTAGCTCTTTCCCAGGGACTTTTCCGGTATGACCGTTCTAAAATGGTTGTGGACGCCCGCCCCGCCGAGACTGGACTTGAAAACGCGCACCCCCGACTCGTAGGCGGTAAAAACGTTGGCAAGCCCCATACCCCTGTTATCATAGAAATGAACCGCAAGCTTCGATGGTTCGACCTCAGACATGCATACCCGAAGGTGCTCGCGCACAGTGACCGGGTTGGCCATGGCAAGCTCGTCGCTAAGGCAAACCTGCCGGCAGCCCAGTTGGACCAGTTTGGCCACCATGGCGGACAAGTTCTCGTAGTGGCTTGCGTCTTCTCCGGGATAACCGAAGGCCGCCCCGACGTAGGCGCTTACCTTGACCGCGTTTGCCCCGGCAATCTCGCAAATCGTGCTGATCCGCTTAAGGGTCTCGGCAATGCTGCGGTTTAGCGTCGAATAGCTCAGACGGTCGGTCAGAAAAATCCACACCGCTATTTCATCGCTTTTGCTTGCGATGGCGCTGCGGCATCCCGTCTCGTTTGGAACGAGCACCTGCCTGATCCTCTCCTGTCCGTCAGCGGTTTCGCTTCGCCGGATGCCGGAAAGCACCTCTACCGCATCCTTCATTTGAGGCGCCGCCTTGGGATGAACGAAGGAAGCGACCTCGACTTTACGGAAACCGCACTCGAAGAGCATGTTCGCCAGGGCGATCTTCTTCTCGGCAGGGATATACTCGGGGTGATACTGCAACCCCTCCCTCGGCCCGATCTCTATTACTTCGACGTTGTTTCTCATGTATCCTTGACACTTTTGGCTGATAACCGGCATCGAAAACCATAATTTTGCAAATTGGGAGCACTAAAGGGCAAAAAGTGTTCCAGCGGGCCGGCCGCTGCTTCCCGCACACAACGGAAGGCCCCTTCGGGACCGGCTGCAACCGGAGAAAAGTTTCCTGCCTTTCGGCATCACATAAGGCTTGCACGATTATTCGCACTCGCGGGGGAAATTTTTCGAACCTGCCCGGAAATTGGTAGAAGAGCAAAGAGGCGGCCCTTCGTTTTCTGCCGCTTCTTTGGCCCCATGGTGTATACTATTGGTAACAGAGGGGGGAGATGTTACGTTTTTTAAACAGGGCGACCTGGCGCCGTCAGGATATGCCGTGTTTTCTGAGCTTCAGGTAAAAGGCGCGGCGGCTCAATCCGAGGGCTTCCATGGCCTTGGTCCTGCTGGGGTATCTTTTGAGGATCGCCTCGATCAGGTCCTTTTCGAAGGCGTCCATTACATTTCTGTAGACAAAACCGCGCCGGAGGTTCTCCGGCTCGACGCCCGCCGGCCGAATCCGCCTGTTAAGCTCCGCTTTGCCCTCGGATATGAGCAGGTAGTGGGGCAGATCGGCGGGCTCGATCACGTGGGAATCGGTCATGTTGAGCGCATAGCTGACGACGCTCCGCAGTTCTCTCGCGTTTCCGGGCCAGGGATGGGCGAAAAAGATATCCATCGTGGCCCGGCTGAATTTCGCCTGCCTTTTATAATGTTCGCAAAGCGCGCCGAGGAAGTGCTCGGCAAGCAGTTCGACGTCTTGCCCCCGCTCGCGCAAAGGCGGCACGTGAATGGTCATAGTGTTAAGCCGGTAGTAGAGGTCTTCCCTGAACTTGCCCTCGAGCATCATCCTGCCCAGGTCCCTGTTTGTGGCGCTCAAGATGCGCGTATCAACAGGTATACACTTTTGGTCCCCTACCCGCCTGAATTCCCCCTCCTCGAGCACCCTGAGGATCTTGGCCTGGGTGTTCAGCTCGAAATCGGCGACTTCATCGAAAAAAATAGTCCCCTTGTCGGCAAGATCGAAGAGGCCCTTTTTTCCCTCGCGCCTTCCTCCGGTAAAGCTGCCCGAAGCGTAGCCGAAAAGTTCCGATTCGATGAGCGTGCCCGGAATGGCCGCGCAGTTTATGCTCACGAATTCATGGAACGAGCGGTTGCTCGATTCGTGAATCGCCCGGACCAGAAGCTCCTTTCCCACGCCGCTTTCGCCCGTAACCAGAACAGAAAAGTCGGCTTTGCTCGCCTTGTAGGCCATATAAAGGGCCGCCCTGAAAGGGCTGCTCGTTCCAACGAGCTTGTTAAAAGACGCCGGGAGATCCGCGCCCCGAGCCATTCCCGCGTCGAGATAGGACTCCACGTAGCGCTGCCTTGCCTGAAAATCCCCTTGCGCCGCCTCACGACGGACCATGTTCATGATAGTGACCGAACATGCGAAATCATCTGCCGAAGGCAGAAGCAGCACCGAACATGTCACGCCGCTTTTGAGGGAATCGACGTATTTTCTGACGTTGACCACCTCGGTGCGATTGGCCATGGCTTTTAAGGTCAGGGAATCGGCTTCGATCTCGCCAAGCTTGCGGCGCACAACGGCCTCGGCGGGCAAGCCCATGATGCGGCAGCACGCATCGTTTGCGTAGACCACCGTCCCGTCCCTGGACGTTATCAGGACGGCGTCGCCGATATGTTTTAGAATATGGAACTCGCCGTCCGACAATACAGCCGGCACGAGGCCGTTTTCCGGATTGTTTTCCAAGCCCGGCCCTTACTTTCCCTTGTACACCGGTTTTCTCTTTTCCCTGAAGGCCGTCAGTCCCTCTATGCGGTCTTCGGTGGGAATCGTGACCCAGTAGGCGTTGGATTCTATGGCCAGCCCGGTACGCAGGTCCACTTCCAGGCCGTGGTTGATGGCGTATTTGGCCTGGGTGATGGCAATCGGGCCGGCCTCACATATCATCCCGGCCATTTCCAGACACTCCTCTATCAAATGCTCGGCAGGGACCACTTTATTTACCAGGCCGATCGAAAGAGCTTCCCTGGCGTCGATCCGCCTGCCCGTAAAGATCAGCTCCTTGGCCTTGGCGCGGCCGACTATTCGGGGCAGGCGCTGCGTGCCGCCCCCGCCAGGAATTATCGCCAGCCGGGTTTCGGTAAGCCCCATGGTGGCATTTTCCGAAGCGATCCGGATGTCGCAGGCGAGCGCGAGTTCTGTCCCGCCTCCCAGGGCGATCCCGTTTACGGCCCCGATTACGGGCTTGTTCATGTATTCGATGAATGTAAAGAGCTCGCGGAGAGTGAAGATGAATTTTCTCACCTGATCCTCGGGCAGCGTCGCTCTCTCTTTGAGGTCGGCGCCCGCGCAGAAGGATTTTTCCCCGGCCCCCGTTATGACTATCACCCGCACGTCCTGGTCCCACTGGAGGGCCTCGACCTTATCCGCAAGCGCCCGCAGCATGCCGAAGTTAAGAGAATTCATCACTTCGGGCCGGTTAAGCCTTAAAATCGACGTCTGTCCCGATCGCTCTTCCAAAACCAACGGCTGATCCATGTTTCCTCCTAAAATCAATTTGTATTCCGCATAGACACATCACGTGCAAAATCGGCTCGCAAACAGGGCACGATTAAACCATTTTTGCTTCAGGTTGTATACTATTTTATATAGAATCAGTGCGATACCGTCAAACGAAGGCTTTGCCCCCTTTATGGGGGAATATCAACCCTTGCCTGGTAGGATACGAGACCTTTTTGAGCCCGTTTCAGGACGTGAACCGAGAATTCCTTTCCGCCTCTTCTTGACCCTATCCCGCGAGATTCTTACTTAAAGGACAGCCCGGCAGTGATGGGAAGCGCGGTTCTTTCGAAAAATGTATTTTAGCCCGGATAGGTCACAGTAATGTCCATCGAAGCCCCCTTACGGGCTTTGGAGAAAACTGATGGTGATATCTGAATTTGAGTACGACAGGCAAAAGATCAGGGTGGATGAGGAAGGCTACCTGGAAAACTTCGACGATTGGGATGAGAAGGTCGCCTGTGCCCTGGCCGACAGAGAAGGGGTCAGCAAGGAATGTCCTTTGAATGAGGAGCGGATGGAAATATTGAAGTTCATTCGCGAGTACTATAAGAAGTTCAGCGCTGTCCCTGTGGTGCGGGCTGTATGCATCAATGTGCACCAGCCGAAGGGCTGCGAATACCTTCAATTTCCCGACCCCGTAACCACGGCTAAAATTGCCGGGCTCCCCAAGCTCAGTACCGGCTATCCTTTAATGTAACCGATTCGACCAGCTTCCATTACAAATCGATCTCAGGCCCGGATTGGCAATCAGGGCTCACCTTTGCGGCCTTGACAGTATGAGGGAAGAGGTTACATTTTTGATTGATAGACCAAATCTCTGAAATCAAAGGTAAAGGAGGTCTTGCTATGTTTGAAGTGACTCCGTTTCGCAGAAATAGGTCCCCGGCGAATGTTCCGGCCACTCTGGAATGGGCGGACAGGTTCTTTAACGAACTCGTGCCTTCCAGGCTCTTTAGGGAGATGATGCCTTCACTCTTTAGAGAACAAGGAGAGCTCATACCTGCTTTTGATATCTCCGAGACTGGCGATCACTTTGTCGTAAGGGCTGATCTCCCCGGAATCGATGCTAAAAACCTCGATATCAACCTGACTGGAAATGTCCTGACGATCAGTGGCGAAAAAAAAGAGGAACGAACCGAGGAGCACGAAAACTCTTACTATTCGGAGAGGCGATTCGGCTCCTTCTCAAGGTCTTTTAGCTTGCCTGCTGACGTTAAGGAAGAAGGGATTGAAGCCTCCTACAAAGACGGCGTGCTCCAAGTGAATATCCCAAAATCTGAAACAGCCAGGCATAAGAAGATTGAGGTAAAAACAGGGTAAAGCGAGCATCGAGCAACAGTGGGGGGGGGCCGGGAAGAATCCTGGAATCCCCTCTCCTATCTTGGCGTAAGAAAAAGGATTCCTTCGACATTCAGTGTTAGCATCCCTCGGGTATTCCACCTTGTATCATTTCCGCCACCTTTTCCGCCGTAGCCATGCCGAGCGTCCAGCCGAGGGTGCCGTGACCGGTGTTTAGCCAAAGGTTGCGCAATTCGGGCCGCTTTCCGACATAGGGCAGGTTGGAGGGGGTGGACGGGCGAAGACCCGACCAGGGGTGAAGGTTGGCGAGCACCCAGTGCGGGTCGCGCAAATCCATGTTTGAAAAGACGCCGGGGAAAAGTTCGGCGGCCTTTTCGACGAGGGGCCTTATGCGATGGTATTGAAGCGATCTGTCCCAGCCGGCAAGTTCAGCCGTGCCCGCCACACGGAGATGCGTTTCGAGGTTGCTGTATACAATCTTGTTTTCATCGTCGGTCAGGGAGACTTGGGGCGCATATTGTCCGTTGGTGCGGTCGAGGGGCGTGCTTATACTGTAGCCCTTGGCCGGGTAGATGTTTAAGAAAATGCCGAGTTTTTGCGCCATAAAAGGCGACCATGGACCCAGGCACAGGACAAAATGCCGGGCACGGATAAAATCTTTCGAGCCGTCAGCCGCAGTGATCTGAGCTTCGTATATCTCATTTCCGCCTGGTACCAGGCTATCGATATTTGCGCCAAAAAGAAAGCGGACACCGTATATTCGTTCGCAGATTCGCGCGAGGGCCTGGGTAAAACGGCGGGCGTCGCCCGATTCGTCGTCTTCCGTATATGTGCCTCCTATGATGTCCCGGTTTAGGGCGAGCGCCGGTTCGATGGAATCGATTTCTTCTTTTGTCACCGGCCTGCTATGACAGCCGTTTTCCGACATTAATTCAGCAACGCGCCTTGCGTTTTCGAATTCGCGGGGATTTCGGTAAAAATGGAGGATGCCGAGCGACTTTTGCGCATAATCGATTCCTTCAGCTTTCCGGACCTGCCGGTAGAGTTGTCTCGATCTAAGGGCGATCTTCATGATTTCGATAGTGTTGCGATCGGCGGCGGGTTTTCGGCATTGCCAGAGCCATGCAATGAGCCACACCCATTGGCGCCAGTCGAGTCGGGGAGAAAAATAGAGGGGGCTTTCCTTTTCAGTGAGCCACCTGAGCACCTGTTCGGGCGCGCCGGGATGCGCCCATGGTTCAGCATGCGACACGGATATCTGAGCGCCATTGGCGTAGGTGGTCTCCAGGGCCGGCGCCGCCCTGCGGTCTATCACCCAGACGTCCATGCCTGCCCTGGCCAGAAAATAGGCAGTCGCAACACCCGTTATGCCCGCGCCTAAAACCAGAACGTCGGGCATGGAATAATTCGCCTTATTGCCCACCATTTTTTCGCCTTTCCTGTTTTGTCCTATTTTCCATGATGCCGGTTCCGAATAAACAGCTCCGTATAATAAGATAAACCCAGGATTTGCGTTTGCCGAGTATTGAGGGATTTTCCGTCGAAATGCCGGCTGGTGCTTACACGAAGGTATGCAGCAGGAAGAGAAGGGGCAAGGTCTGGTCATGACTGCTTGTGTAACTCTATGCCAGTGCCTATAATACTACGAAACGTCTATTGATGGAGTTTTCGTATGGAAGCAGTTACGATTTCTCCAAAGTTCCAGGTTGTTATCCCGAAAAAAAACTTCGATACGGTTTGAAGTTGTCGCCCGGATAAAAAGTTCACAGGTGAGAAGACGCACGCCCAATATGTTGAAAATAGTCCTGTTTGTGAGTTGCTGCGCATGTTTTCCAATGAACATATACAAAATACGAACGCAAAGGAGGCGCCATGAAGCAGCAGTCACTGCGTGATTTTGTGGAAAGACTCGATAAAATAAATCAACTTCACAAAGTAAAGGGGCCTGTGAGAGTAGACGAACTACCATCGATGATGGAGGCGGTAAAAGATAAGGCGTTATTTATTGAAAATGTAAAGGATTATAACTTTCAATTTCTTTCAGGAGCATATTCTACAAGACAGCAATATGCTGATGCCCTTGAGTGTGATATACGAGATATTCCTTCAAAATTATCCGAAGTATCGTTACGAAGACATAAAGCTGTAACAATCGATACTGCACCATGCAAAGACGTAATAATAAAAGGGTATGATGTTGATCTGACTATATTTCCACTATTTTTACATCACCATTATGATGGCAACGCCTACATTCAGGATACCAATATAATTTCACGCAATCTAGAAACGGGTTTGATCAACTGGGGAATGTACAGACTAATGTACAGATCTAAAAATGAAACGAATATCGATATGCGAAACGACTCTCATAACTGTCGAATTATAGCCAAACAATACCAGGAAAAGAATATCGATATGCCTATAGCAATTGTCATTGGAGGACCGACACTGGATAAAATAGCGAGTATGACTTCCGCATCCGGAGTGGATGACTGGGACATTCTTGGAGGGTTTTATAATGAAC
>JAJYTC010000165.1 GCA_021793275.1 Deltaproteobacteria bacterium
CTGAGATGCTCACTGCCGGCGTATAGCCCGAATTCTCCGATTCCACACCCGCATTCTCCCGATCAGTTCAAAGCCATTTTGACGCAGGAAGTTCTTTCTGGGAAGGTGCGGTTTACCGACCGCTTACGTTGAAAGAAGTCAACATTCATGCGCTTAAAGGCGGCTGGTCCCTGAACGGCAATTTAGACAACAACAAGATTGTGTTATATATGCTTGCAATGTTTGGAGAAATTGAACGAGATTTAATTAGCCGAAGGACAGCGGAGGCACTAAAAGCCAGGAGAGAAGCCGGTGTAAAGCTTGGACGTCCAAAGGGTCCGGGCAAGAGCAGGCTTGACCAGTTCAAGCCGGAAATCGAGGCTCTGCTCAAAAACGGTTCTACCAAAGCGTTTATAGCTCGCCGGTATGGAGTTTGCGAGGCGACGCTTTTTAACTGGTTGGAGAAAAATCACGTCAGTGCTAATCAAAAGATGGAGTGGGTGACGGCATGAACAAGGCAGCCGGATATATTCGCGTAAGTACCATGGGGCAGACGGGGGAGGACAAAGTTTCACTGGCTGACCAGGAGGCTCAAATCAAAGAGTACTGCACCCGGAACAGCCTCGAACTCCTCCCTATTTATAATGAAGGTGCTCAATCCGGGGCTGACGCCCAACGCCCAGTGCTCAAAAAACTTATGGTTGATGCCCATGAAAACCAATTCCAGTCCGTCATAGTATGGGACTTATCGCGATTTGGCAGGGAAACGGTTGATGTCTTAGTAAATGCAAGAACCCTGAAGCGCCTTGGTATTGAGCTTATATCCATCAAGGAGCAGTTTGGCGACGGTCCCCAGGGAGATATGATGAGGACTATGATTGCCACTTTCGGGCAGTATGAGCGTGAAGTCATAAAGGAGCGCACACACTCAGCCAGAAATAAAAGGCGGAAAAACAAGGACACATTTATTGGACACACCGCCCATGGGTACCGATGGAATAAAGTTGAGAAGAGGATAGAAACCGTTCCTAAAGAAGCTGAGTGCGTAAAGCGAATTATCAACGAATACCTCAATATGGCAAAATCCATACCCCAGGTAGTAGAGACTTTACGTAAAGAACACATCCTAACCCGTTCCGGCAAGCACTGGACCATTGCACTTGTCGCTCAACTGCTTCGAAATCATTGCTACACCGGTACTTATTGGACCAACATGTATTTAATGGACGCCAAAGGAAAAATCATTGGTGAGAAACCCGAAAGCGAGTGGGTTCCTTACTCTTGCGAACCATTAATTACCCAGGCTGATTGGGAGCGATTGCAAGAGCGCCTTGACAATGCAAGGGAGAAATTTTCTGGTAGGCCAAACCCTGAAAGCCAAAAGTATATTGCCGATGGTCTCCTGCGTTGTGGACTATGTAACGGAACCATGAGGCTGAGACACACGAGACGCAACAAAGCTGGTAACTGTCACACCTATTACGCCTGCTATTGGCGAACAAAGAGCCAGCGTATGGCGGAACTCGCAGGCCGGAATAAATGCACCATGCCGCCTATCCCCGCATACATTATGGATGATAAGTTGTTCAATATGAGCCTCCCGCTAAAGCTTGGACTGGTTTGGGAGGCGCAATACGAGGACAAGATGAATCCTTCTTTGGAACCTGAACTCGATAAAGTCCGGCAGCGCGTCGAAAATATCCAGACTTCCATAGCCAGGAATAAGACAGCTTTAACCAACCTGGACCGCACGCAATACTCCCAACATTTTAACCCGGCCCATTACAATGTCCGGCTCAACGAACTTACCTTGGAAAAACAGAATTTGGCACGTGAACTAGCGGAAGCTGAACGGGAATGCCTCCGTTACCAGCAGCTTTTTGAGAGCGAGCAGTCATTTAAGAAAATCGCAGCGGACAAAGACACAATCATGGAGCTTTTCCGACAACTAATGGCGCTTCCAATCGACCAGAAGCGGCGGTTGTTACATGGCCTGGTAGACGGCGATATCATTGTAAAGCCACCAACACCTGATGCCGTCCTGCAGATTGATGAAGGCCCCAATACCCTTAATAAGTGGACCACAATCAACTGGAAATATAACCCAACGATAATCCAAGAAATTTTAGGCGTTAAAATTGTTAGCGAAGTGGAGGCTTCACGGGACGGTTCGGGCTGGTGTTGCCGCACTGCATTAGGGCCCTTCCCATGGGGGACACTCCTCGACTTGCGATCATGCGGAAGAGGCAGGCAGCGCATCGAGACTCGGGAAATAGGGCAGATAAAGATTGCCGTTCAAGAAAGAAGCTGCCATAAAGACACAACCTTTGTATAATGACAGTTTTAGGCTTAAGGCGAGTTTCAGGGTTCATCCTGCAGCAGTGGGACCTGTATGAGCAAAGTAATTGTATCGGTAGTCGGCCATGACAGACCGGGCATCATAGCGGCGGTGTCCCGGGCGCTTTTCCTCAACGGATGCAATATAGAAGACATAAGTCAAAGTATCCTCCAAACCGAATTCGCGGGCGTATTCATCGCCTCCCTTCCTAAATCGCTAAAAATCTTTGAACTGAACAGTCGATTGCTTGAAGCACTCGATTCCATGGGCCTTTCGGTTTCGCTTCGCGAAATGGAAACATCAGGAATCTGGGGAGCTCCTCCAAGCGAGCCTTTTGTCATCACGACCATGGGACCGGACCGCCCGGGACTCGTGGCAGGCATAACGGAACTGCTTGCGCGATTCGGCGTCAATATCTCGAATTTAAAGGCTGTTTTCAGGGGCGGAGACAATCCTCATGAAAACACGATGATCTACGAAGTGGATATCCCCGTCGCTGTCGACCAGAACTGCTTCCGGGAAGCGCTCTATAAACGGGGCGGTGAACTGGGTCTGGACGTAAGCCTTCAGCACCGGGAGATTTTCGAAGCCATTCACAGGGTCTGAAAGAGTTTTACCTGCCAGACGGCAATAGGAAAGAAGTCCATCCAATGCTTACTCATCATGAGGTCCTATCCACGCTCGAGATGCTCAGGAACGAGCATCTCGATGTCCGCACCGTTACGCTCGGCATTAGCCTTTTGGATTGCGCGAGCGATGAACCGGCGAGATTTATCGACAGGGCGATTTCTAAAATCGGCGCCGTTGGCCACAATCTGGTGAAGGTTTGTGACGAAGTGGCAATTCGCTACGGCATCCCGATAGTGAACAAGCGGATTGCAGTAAGCCCGATTGCTGTGGCGGCATGTTCGTGCGGGCCCGCCCGGATGGTTGAAGTCGCCAGGGCGTTGGACCGAGCGGCCAACGAAGTCGGCATCGATTTCATCGGCGGATTCAGCGCTCTTGTGGAAAAGGGTTTTACCAAAGGCGACCTTGCCCTTATTGAGGCCATTCCCGAAGCTCTTGCGGCGACCGAACACGTCTGTTCTTCCATAAATGTGGCGTCCACCCGCGCGGGCATCAATATGGATGCGGTCTACCTGATGGGCAAGACGATCAGCAGGGCCGCCGAACTCACCAGGGACAGGGACGGGATAGGATGTGCGAAGTTATGCGTGTTTGCAAACATTCCTCAGGACATTCCTTTTATGGCGGGCGCATTCCTCGGTGTGGGCGAGCCGGACTCGGTCATTAACGTCGGGGTCAGCGGCCCCGGTGTTGTTAAAAAAGCCCTTGAACGCGCGCGTGAGGTAAATCCGGGGCTCGATCTCGGTCAAATTTCGGAAATCATAAAGCATACCGCCTTCAAGGTGACAAAGGTCGGCGAACTCATCGGCAGGCGTGTCGCCGATGGTCTGGGGGTCCCATTCGGGGTGGCGGACCTTTCACTGGCGCCGACTCCCAACGTGGGGGACAGCGTAGGCGAGATCTTTCAAAGCCTCGGGCTTGCCAGCATCGGTGTTCCGGGGTCGACCGCTGCCCTGGCGCTCTTGAATGATGCGGTTAAGAAGGGCGGCGCCTTCGCAAGCTCCTACGTGGGCGGCCTTAGCGGCGCCTTCATTCCGGTCAGTGAAGACCTCAATATTGCCGAGGCGGCCCGCTGTGGGTTGCTTTCACTCGAAAAGCTCGAGGCGTTGACGAGTGTGTGCTCGGTCGGACTGGACATGGTAGCTCTTGCGGGAGATACTTCTGCCGAAACCCTTGCCGCGATAATAGCCGATGAGATGGCTATAGGGGTAATAAACAAGAAGACTACTGCGGCAAGGCTTATCCCGGTCCCGGGGAAAAAAGCCGGGGACAAGGCCCGATTCGGCGGTTTGCTGGGGGAGGCGACAATTATACCTGTTCGGGGCACGGGCAGTTCCGCCGGGTTCATCTCCCTTGGAGGTAGAATCCCCGCCCCGATCCATAGCCTTAACAACTAAATGTTTTTAACCTGATTGGTTGACGCCGTCATGACGGGAAAGGCCGCTTTGCCTCCAATTTGAAAAGTGTTGATTTTCAGTTCTCTTTATCTACAACCTTTCGGATCAGGTCAGCCAGGTCTTTCAGTATGATCGGCTTCATTATAAATCCCTGAATCCCCAGTTTTTTTGCCTTTTCGGCATCAATTTTTTCACTGAAACCGGTCATCAGTATTACCCGGACGCCGGGCCGCAGCTTTGAAAGCTCAATGGCGAGGTCCGCCCCTGTAAGATGCGGCATGGTCATGTCGGTAATAACCAGATCGAACGGTTGACTTTCAAAGACCTCAAGCGCTTCCAACCCGTTTGTTCGAAAAAACACATTATATCCGAGTCTTGTGAGCATCTGCATCAACATCCTGGCCAATATGGGTTCGTCATCGACTACGAGGATACGTTCCTTCCCGCCGGCAAGAGGGGCGGCAATTTCTTTCTCCACGGCCTCATTCGCAGCCTCCAAGGCGGGAATAATCACTGTGAACGTGGTCCCCTTTCCAACAGTGCTCTCAACATCGATGATCCCTCCATGCCCCTGTACAATGCCGTGCACTACCGACAGGCCGAGCCCTGTTCCTTCTCCCAAGCCTTTTGTAGTGAAAAAAGGATCGAAGATTGAATCGATGATAGCCGGGTCGATGCCGTGTCCGGTGTCTTTGACCGTTAGTTTTACGCAGTGACCGGGTGGTATGCTTTTCAGAGGCTGAGCGTGTTCATCGTCGACAACAATATCTTCCAGGCTTACCTCCAACACTCCGCCCCGATCGCGCATGGAGTGGGCAGCGTTGGTGCACAGATTCAACAGCACCTGGTGTATTTGGGTTGGATCGGCCAGCACCGTCGATTCGCTTAACACTTCGGTCTTGATCTCAATGGTCGAGGGTAAAGAGGGCCTTAGGATTTTCATGGCCTCTTTTACCGTTGAGCCAAGTTGTAAGGCTAACTTCCGGTCTTCCGACCTGCGGCTGAACGTTAGGATTTGCTTTACCAGTTCCTTTGCCCTCTCACTCGCATTGAGCACTTCCCGGAGGTTATTTCCAAGCGAGCTTCCTTCCTCTGTCTCCATCCTGGAGAGTTCGGCGTAGCCCATGATGATACCCAGAATATTGTTAAAATCGTGAGCGATCCCTCCAGCAAGCGTACCCAATGCTTCCAGCTTCTGACCCTGTCGCAGTTGGGCCTCGACAAGGGCCCGTTCCTGCTGAGAACGCTTTAGCTCGGTTATGTCTTTTATCACAATGAGCATGCATGGACACTGACGGAGCGTAATGGTATCAGCGGAGAGCAGGACCGATCTGATCCCCTGTTTTGTTTGAAACCTCGTCTCGAACGCCTTGAGAGAGCCGGTGGCTTTCAAAGCAGACCCGAACGTCTCCCTGTCTTCCCCCGTCAGCCACAAGCCAAGGTCCAGGAAAGTCTTGCCCATTACCTCAGGGAGTGAGAACCCCGTAAAGTCCAGGAACGCATCGTTTACATCCATGTTGCACCCTTCATGCAACGGGGCGATCATTATGGGATCCGGACTGGATTGGAAGATTTTCCTGAATTTTTCCTCACTCTCGAGCAGAGCCTCTTCAGCAGCGCGCCGGCCCCGACGCTCTGCTGCCTTCTGGAGGCCGTGCTCAATGGCGGAAACCAGGCGCACCAGGTTATCTTTGAGGATAAAGTCCCACACCCCTAGCTTGAGCAGTTCAACCGCCCTTTCATCCCCAACGCTACCCGAAACCAGAATAAAGGGCACCTCGGGGAGCCGGGTCTGACAGGTGGCCAAAACCTCCGCAAAGTTCACGCCGGGCAGGTTGTAGTCGGAGAGCACGACATCCCACCCGCTCTCGTCGATGGCCGTAAGCAGTTCGCCCAGGCTCGAAACGGACCGGCAGCGGGAGTGCAACAAGTGCTTTTCCAGGTGGCGCTTGATAAGAAGGAAATCAGCCCGGACATCCTCGACGATCAGTATGTTAACCGCTTTGCCCATGGGGCGTCATTCCTCCGGGGGCTCGTTGGTCAGAAGCCAGTACACGCCCAGGCGTGCAACGGTCTCAGCAAACTCGGTGAAATCCAGCGGCTTGCGCACGAAGCTGTTGGCCCCATGTTTGTAGCTATGCAGCCGATCGGAGTCTTCATCGGAGGAGGTGAGTATGACGATGGGCAGTAGACACGTACGCTGGTCGGCACGCAGACGCTCCAACACCTCCAAACCGCTTACCCGCGGCAGGTTGATATCCAAAAGAACCACCGTCGGCATGGTCCCATCGGATCGATCAGCGAACTCGCCCTCGCAGAAAAGGTAGTCCATGGCCTGTTGACCATCCCGAACCACGTCCACCTGGTTGGCAAGATTGACTTTCCGCAGCGAACGCAAGATAAGCAGTTCATCCTGACGGTTGTCTTCCACCAAAAGGATTGTCTTCATGATTAGTGTTCTCCGATACCGCCGGTTGAGGGCAAACTGAAATTAAATACGGCCCCTTTGCCCGGCGCCGCGTTGCACCAAACCGTACCGCCATGCCTCTCCACGATGCGCTGGACCGTGGCCAGGCCGATGCCAATACCGGGAAACTCCTCCTGTCGATGGAGGCGCTGAAAGGGCCGAAAAAGTTTATCGATGTACTTCATGTCGAATCCGGCGCCGTTATCGCGAACGAAGAAGACCGACATACGGTTTTGAGTGTGGCACACGGGGACTTCCACCCCCGTATATTCCACATCTGTCATATCTCCAAACTCGATCACCGCCTCTGCGCGGTTGGCAGTGTATTTCCATGCGTTGCCAAGCAGGTTTTCCAGGACCAACGCGATCATACGGGCATCGCCGCTGGCGGTAAGGCCGGGCTTGACTGTCGAAGCCACACGGCGGGACGGCTCAGCCGCCGCGAGAACCCCGAGGGCTAGCATGGCCAGGGCGGAAAGATCGACAGTGTCGCACCGTAGTTCCCCACGCGTGCTGCGGGAGAGTTTCAAGAGCCCCTCAATCAGTTCTCCCATATTGCGGCTGGCCAGTGCAATCTGGTCCAGGTATTCCCGGGCCATTCCCGACAAGGTCTCGCCATAGTCCTCTACCAGCGCCTGGCTGAAACCGTGCAGCGCCCGCAAAGGAGCACGCAGGTCATGGGAGACGGAATAGACGAAAGTATCCAGCTCCCGGTTCGCAGACTCTACCTGATGAATGCGCTCGCGGAGTTCCTCATTAAGTGCTGTGACTTCCTGTTCGGCACGTTCGCGCTCCGTTATGGATTCATGTAACTGTTGATAAATGCGGGCATTGTGGAGTGCAAGACCGCAGACCCGCGCGATAGTCAGCGTCAATTGGAGGTAGTGCGAAAGGTACTGGGGAAAGGATACACCATCGATCTCCAACACGCCCATGGTCTCGCCGGCATGGCTCAGGCGCACCAGGAACCCCGTGCCCGAGCTGTTCAAAGCGTGGCCGACGTCGTCGTCGGTCAAAAAGCCCAACAGTTCCGCACCGACGCTACACCCTGCCGGTCGGCATTGCGGCGCCTGTTGCCGATTTTCGGCGATGGGAATGTAGACCATGGACGCCGGAGCACATAACACGGTGAACAGGTCGAAGATGGAGGCGATGACCTTGTCTTCACTCATCGCCTCGGGCAGTGTTCCCAACAGGTCCAGCACCATTGCGAAATCGGCCAGTCGGCGCTGAAGCTCCGCAGAGGAAACGCCTGTCTGTATGGAACCGGCGTCACTCATGGTTGTTCCTCTTCCACCCAGTCCAGCGGATAGGAACCCCACGTCCGGACTGCGTCGGCAATGACCAGCAGAATCTCCTCCGGCACTTGCCAGGGGATTTCGCCGTGATTGTCGGAGAGCATGTAGCCGCCTCCGGGCCCTGCCTGAGCGATGGCTGTCCTGACAGCCGCGACGGCCTGAGACGGGGTCCAGTTCCGCATGGCGATGGCGTTCAGATTGCCGACCACCGTGAGTTTGCCGCGGCAGGCAGCCTTTACTGCGGCAAGGTCTTCGAGAGCACTTACGCCCACGGCGGTCGTACCGGTTTGTGCAACGTCATCGAGGATGGACAGGCAATTGGCCGATGCAAAGTGGGTGAGGACGCCACCCTTAATGCGGGGAATCACTCGCCCGGCAACCTGGAAACCGGTTCTAAGGTAAGTCTCACGCGGGATAATCGTAGGCGACGAAACGGGATCTGCGTACACGATGAGGCTTGCGCCCGCCGCCAACTGAGCGTTGGCCCAGGCGACACAGAACTCCCCGTTCACAGCCATGAGGTGATCGAACAGGTCCGGTCTCTCATGCAATATATCGAAATACGGGCCGAATCCGAGCTGCATAACCGGTACGGAGAACGGAGAAATCACCATGCCGACAATCGGCGCAGTGTCTCCAACGTTCTGCTTGAGCAGGCCGATCGTTTTGAGTGCTTCCTGCAAGCGCGGCGCCCCCTCCACCGACGGGGGAGACAGTTTTTTAATGTCCTCTATTTTCGTCACGATCGGGGGGCCGGAATTGGGCGGACCGTCATCACGGAAGATCGTCTCGCTACCCCACGCTTCCATCTCCAGAGCGCCGTAAAATATCGCGGGGAGAGCATCATGGCGGTACTTGGCAAACATGCGGAGCTGTCCTTCGACAACATTCTCCGCTTTGGCATAGTAGCTCTCGATTGATAACCCAAGCTCGCGCGCGCCGTGCATCGTGACCGGAAGGATGCATGGAACGCGGTCCGGTTCGCGAAGAGCCAGCGCGGCCGCAACCCGTTGCATCGCGGTCATCCTGATGGCGCTCATGCCTCAGCCTCACCATTGACCCGGGTCTTGACCAGGCTGCGCACTATCGCGAGCGCCTCTGTCGCATTCTGACCACAACCGTCAGCGCCAACCTCGCGCCAAAGCTCCGGGTCGAAACGAAACGGGGCTCCGCCCACCACGATCTTCACATGCTGTCCCGCCTCCATCAGCTTGTCGCGAACCTCCCGAACCCTCAGAGCCGATGGGAGCATCAGCGTCGAGATCAGAAGCACTTCGATACCGCCATTGCGAACCCGCTCCACAAGACCGTCAACATCCACGTGCCCTAGATCGATTAGGTCGAAACCGCCGGTGTGCAGAATGGAAAGTACGAGATTTTTGCCGAGGAAGTGAAAATCGTCGAGCACGGCGATGGCGAGCGTTGTGTGCTGAGGGTGGGGGCGACTGGCTGTAGGAAGAAGAGTACTGCTCAGCGACTCGATTATACGCCCGCTCATGTACACCTGTGACAGTGCCGCCTCACCCCGTTCCCAGTAGCGGCCGATGCGTTCGAGAGCCGGTACGATGATGGCATCGAGGACCTGTAGCGCGGGGATCGTGACGCTGGCCTGCGCCATTAACCGCCGGGTAGCTGCTGGATCCACCGCTAACAAAGCCCGTTCGAGCTGATCTACCCATTCATGCAGTGTTGACACAGTCCGACCTCTACTTTTATCTCCAACAAGTTATTTTTATATTCATTGGTAAAAGTGGTGTCAAATACTTAAGTATTCCGACACAGCCCTTCATTCAGCTTTTCTGCGGTTCTTGGCCATTTCCGGGACCTTGTCATTGTACGACTCTTTGTTCTTATTCTCAGCCGGTAATACAAATTCTCGCGTTCGGGTGATTGACAAAGGCGTGGGGCGGATTTACATTGCGGCTAACAAAGTTTGGAATTGCAAATTAAGCTGACTGAGAATTCAAACTGATGACTGGCTGGATTTGAAAAAGGAGTTGAAAATGAGCAAGAAACTGATCTTCGCATTAGCCTTCGCCATGGTGCTGGTCAGCGGTGCTTTTATGAACGCGCATGCGGCCACCTTGTCAGGTCCATATTTCAGCCAACCCGCTTGCTGGTC